>DATIZY010000046.1:0-3151 GCA_035516895.1 Thermoanaerobaculia bacterium
CGAGCTGCGGAGGGTCACCGCGGACTACACGCTGCCGGGCGATGCGTGCATCAGCTTCCGAGCGTTGTACGAACGGCTCCAGGACCTCGAGCAGGACCTCCACCGCCACATCCATCTGGAGAACAACGTGCTGTTTCCGCGCGCGGTCGAACTCGAGAACGTTTCGCGCGTCACATCCGCCTTATGACGGGGGGCACACCGCTCAGGCGGCGCCGGGAGAAGGATGGTGATCATGATCCGGGCGACTCTGCTCGCTCTCATCGTTGCGCAAGCATCGTTCGCGCAAGCCCCGTCTGAAGGCGCAAAAATCTTCAACGACCTCTGCACGGCGTGCCACACGATTGGCGGGGGCGCGCTCGCCGGGCCCGATCTCGCCACGGTCGCCAATCGATCTCACGACGATCTCGCAAAAGCCCTCAAGCGGATGGAGGACAACGTCGGTCCGCTCGAGGCCGGGCAGACCGAGGCGCTGATTGCGCTCCTGAAATCGCCGGATGCAAAAGCGCAGATCGCGGCGCTGGGGAATCCGGCACCGGCAGTGGAGATTTCTCCGGAGCAGAAAGCTGCATCGGCGACCACCGGGCGTCGCCTCTTCTACGGCGAGCGGCGATTCACGAACGGCGGCACGCCGTGCTTCGGCTGTCATGCGGCCGGCGGGCGCGGTGGGAACCTCGCCGTCGATCTGACGGACATCCGCTCGAAGCGCGGCGAGGCGGCGCTCGTCGCAACCGCGGCCAATCCGCCGTTTCCGCTGATGAGGGCAATCTACGGCGCGCATCCCGTCACGACGCAGGAGGCGTGGCATCTTCTCGCGTTCCTCGAGGAGTCGGCGCAAGGGCCGGCGATGGCGCGGCCGGAGCCGACGACGTCGCGCGATGGCGTCGCCGCGGGACTCACGCTCGTGGTGTTAGGCGGCGTCGCGCTGACTCTGCGATCGCGGCGCGCCGGCGCGCGGTCGAGGATGGTTCACAAATGACCTGGATCCAGGATCTGTTCAGCCCCGAAAGCCGGTCGTGGGAAGACACGTACCGCAACCGCTGGGCGCACGACCGCGTGGTGCGATCGACGCACGGCGTCAACTGCACGGGCGGCTGCAGCTGGAACATTCACGTCAAGCAGGGTCTGGTTGCGTGGGAGTATCAGGCGCTCGATTATCCGCGGATCGATCCCGAGCTTCCGTCGTACGAGCCGCGCGGATGTCAGCGCGGCATGTCGCAGTCGTGGTACGTCTACAGCCCGCTGCGCGTGAAGTATCCCTACGTGCGCGGCGCGCTTCTCGACCTCTGGAACGAGGCCCTGAAATCGCACGGCGATCCGATCGCGGCGTGGGAATCGCTCGTCGGCGATCCCCAAAAACGGACCGCCTGGCACCGCGCGCGCGGCAAAGGCGGATTCCGCCGCGTCTCATGGAACGAAGTCCTGCCGATGCTCGCCGCGGCGAATCTGTACACCGCGAAAACGCACGGACCCGATCGGGTCATCGGCTTCTCGCCGATTCCGGCGATGTCGATGATCAGCTACGCGAGCGGAGCGCGCTATCTGCAATTGTTAGGCGGCGTCTGCCTGTCGTTCTACGACTGGTACTGCGATCTGCCGCCGGCGTCGCCGGAAGTCTGGGGCGAGCAGACCGACGTCGGCGAGAGCGCCGACTGGTTCAAATCGCGATTCATCGCCGTGGTCGGCTCGAACGTGCTCACCACCCGCACGCCCGACGCGCACTTCCTCGTCGAGGCGCGGCACCAGGGCGCGAAGGTCGTCGTTTTCTCGCCCGATTTTTCGCAGACGTCGAAGATCGCCGATGAATGGGTGCCGCTGCATCAGGGACAGGACGGCGCGTTCTGGATGGCCGTCGGTCACGTTCTTCTCAAAGAGTTTTACGTCGATCGCAAAGTCGATTCATTCGTCGACTACATGCGCCGCTACACCGACGGCCCCGTTCTCGTCGAGCTGATCGACGACGGCAACGGCGCCTGTCGCCCGGGCCCGATGCTCCGCGCGTCGGCCATCGAGCAGTTCAAGAGCGAAGAGAACTCCGATTGGAAGCTGCTGATGTTCGACGAGGAGCTGAACATTCGTATGCCGAAGGGCACCGTCGGCCATCGCTGGCAATCGAAGAGAGGGGAATGGAATCTCGATCTCGACTTCACACCCCGCCTGACACTCGCCGGCGCGTCCGAAGAAATCGTAACCATCAATATTGATGATTTCAGCGGCGAGCCGCGGACGATCCAACGTAATGTACCGGTGCGGCGCATCGGGAATCGTCTCGTCGCCACCGCATTCGATCTGCTGATCGCGCAATACGGAGTCGGTGCCGGCTACGACGACGCGACGCAGCCTTTCACGCCCGCATGGCAGGAGCCGTTCACCGGCGTCGCCGCGGCCGACGTCATCCGGTTCGCGCGCGAGTGGGGCCGCACCGCGGAGACGACCAACGGCCGCTGCATGATCATCATCGGTGCCGGCGTCAATCACTGGTATCACAACAATCTCATTTATCGAGCCTGCATCACCGCGCTGATGCTCACCGGCTGCATCGGCAAGAGCGGCGGCGGATGGAACCACTACGTCGGACAGGAGAAGCTCGCGCCGCAGGGATCGTGGGCGCCGATCGCGTTCGGCCTCGACTGGTCCGGACCGGCGCGTCTGCAGAACACGCCGTCGTTTCACTACATGCATTCCGATCAGTGGCGCTACGACCGCGCGTTCACCGAGATTTGCCCGGTCTCGAATTCAGATCACCCTATGGCTTCCGGCCACACAGCGGATCGACAAGCGCTCGCCGTGCGAAACGGCTGGCTCCCCTGCTTCCCGCAATTCGACCGGCCGAACCACGAAGTGCTCGCCGATGCGAAAAAAGCCGGCCTGACGCCGGACAAATTCGTCGCCGATCAACTGCGCGCGCGAAAACTTCACTTCTCCATGGAGGATCCAGACAATCCGAATTCATGGCCGCGCGTGTTCTACATCTGGCGCGGCAATGCGCTGCAAGCCTCCGCCAAAGGACACGAATACTTCCTCAAGCACTACCTCGGCACCGACCATGCCGTCGCGGCGACGGAAGACGGCAAGGAGTTCGTCCACGATGTCGCATGGCGCGAAACAGCGCCGGCCGGCAAGCTCGATCTCATCGTCGACCTCAATTTCCGCA
>DATIZY010000047.1:0-4151 GCA_035516895.1 Thermoanaerobaculia bacterium
TGAGCGCGCGAGGAACACCGATCGCGATCGACTCGATCGAGCTGCCGGCAGGCTTCGATCGAAAAGAAATCGTCGTGCGGAAAGCGAACAATCAGCTCGATGTGCGCGGGACGCAACTGTGGTCCGCGACGCTGTCCGATCTGGTGCTGCACACGCTCGCGTATGACATCGCCGACCGCCTCCCGCCCGGCATGATGATTCTTCCGGGCGACACCAAGCCGGCATCGACGCATCCGATCGACGTCGTCTTCGAGGATTTCGCCGCCGGGCCGGAGTCGCGCGTCGTGCTCGATGCGCGCGTGAACGCGCGGACGGAGCGCATCGAGGTGCCGGTCGCGTCGCTCGATTCGTCGAACGTGGCGAGCGGAATGAGTCAGGCGCTCGCCGAGCTCGCCGATCGGATCGTTGCTACGATGGGCAAATGAAGCGCGCGCTCATCGTGGCCCTTTGTCTTCTGGCCTGCTCGAAAAAAGAAGAACCTGTCGCCGTTCCGCAACCCGCGCCGGTGACGCCGAAGATCGTGACGAGAACGCGCGAGCCGCAGCCGCCGCCCGAGACGTCGCCGCATCCGGGCACGTGGTCGATTCCGCCGCGCGGCGTCGCGCTGTGGCTCGTGGCCGACGACGCGAGGACGGAGTTCGGCGGGAACCTCACGACGTGGACGAACGAGTATGTGCCGACGGCGAAGGCATCGGCGGACCGGCTCGAGATGCAGCCGATCGTCATCACCAACGCGATCAATCAGCATTCCGTCATCCGCTTCGACGGCGTGTCGAACATCATGGAGACGAACATCGACATCAGTCCGCAGGGGATGCCGGACGCCACGATCTTCGCGGTCTTCAGCAGCCACACCGCCGCGCCGTCGCCGCTGCGAAAGGTCTACGGCGATGACGACGGCGGCTTCGACCGCGCGGCGGGACTCGACGATCGCGCGGGCGACAAAAACTACAGCGTCTTTACCGGCAGCGGCGTCGCCGGCGATTTCACTCTCAGCATGAACGAGACCTATCTCACGTGCGATCAGTTCACGAAGTCGGATCTCTCGACGTGGGTCGACGGCAAAGCGATGCTCGACAAAGTGGCGTGCAGCTGGGGCACCGCGCTGCCGCACATGTTCATCGGCGGCAGCGGGACGAGCTATCACGAGCCGTGGCAGGGCGACATCGCGGAGATCATCGTCTACGAGCGCGTGCTCTCGGAGCTCGAGCGCATGCAGGTCGAGGATTACCTCGGCAAGAAATATGGGATCGCATTGACCCGCTGATCCTTCGATACAATGCGCTGCTCATGCCGGGCCGCGATCCCCGCGTCGACGCCTACATCGCAAAGTCGCCGGAGTATGCGAAGCCGATCCTTGCCTTTGTGCGCGACGTCGTGCACGCCGCGGTCCCCGATGTCGAAGAAACGATCAAGTGGGGTGCGCCGCACTTCAATTACAAAGGGATGCTGCTGGGGATGGCAGCGTTCAAACAGCACGCCGGCGTCAACTTCTGGAAGGGACCGCTGATCGGTGTCGACGGCTTCGGAGACGTGCGCTCGGTCGAGGATCTGCCGCCGAAGAAGGAGCTGATCGGGCTCGTGCAAAAGCTGGCGGCGCTCAATGAACAAGGTGCAAAGGTCGAACGGCCGAAACGCGCCAGGAAAGAGATCGAGACGCCGAAGGAGCTCGCGGCGGCCCTCAAGAAAAACCCAAAAGCACAGGCCACTTTTGATAAGTTCTCGCCGAGTCATCGGCGCGAATACGTGGAGTGGATCGCAGAAACGAAATCCGACGAGACGCGGCGGCGCCGGATCGATCAGGCGATCGAGTGGATATCCGCAGGCAAGCCGCGCAACTGGAAATACATGAAAACGAGGTGATGATGAAACTTTCCGCAGTCGTTTTCTCGCTCCTTCTCGCATTGCCCCTGGTTGCACAACAACGGAGACGGCCGCCCTCGCCGGAGCCGCAAGCGACGACGCCGCGCAGCACCGAGCCGGAAGCGGCCCCGCGCGCGCGGCAGACCGAAGCCGAGCAGCAGACGCCCGCGCGCGAGGCTGAGCGCGCGCGTCCCGAGCCGGAGCCACAGCGCGGCGGTTTCGGCGGCCCGATGAACACGACGTTTCACTTCGACATGCACGAGACGCCGCCGACCGTCACGCATCACACGACGAGCGTGAACGGACGGACGCTCGCGTATACGGCGACCGCGGGCCGGATGCCGATCAAGAACGGCGAAGGCATGACCGAGGCGCTGATGTTCTACGTGGCGTACACGCTCGACGGCGCCGACGCGGCGACGCGTCCGGTGACATTCGCGTACAACGGAGGCCCCGGCTCCGCCACGATCTGGCTGCACATGGGCGCTCTCGGTCCGCGCACCGTGGTGATGGGACCGAACGGATTCATGCCGCAGCCGCCGTTCCGCGTTCACGACAACCCGTACACGCCGCTCGATCGCACCGATCTCGTGCTGATCGACGCCGTCGGCACGGGCTGGAGCCGCGCGGCCGACGCCGCCGCGGCGCGCAAATACGAGAACCCGCAGGGCGACATCGAAGCGTTCGGCGAATTCATTCGCATGTACATCTCGCGCAACGAGCGATGGGGCTCGCCGCTCTACCTGTTCGGCGAAAGCTACGGCACGACGCGATCGGCCGGACTGTCCGGCTATCTGCAGGGCCGCGGCATCGTCTTCAACGGCATCGGCCTCTTGTCGATGGCTCTCAATTTCCAGACGCTCGCGTTCTCGCCGACGAACGACGCGCCGTATCCCTGGAACGTTCCGACGTACATGGCGATCGCGTACTACCATCACAAGCTCTCGCCCGAGCTGCAGTCGGCGATCGACGCGTGTCAGGGCAATCCCGACGCGCCGTGCGCTCCGATCGAACAGGCGTACAACTGGTCGATCACCGATTACGCCGCCGCTCTCGCGCGCGGCGACGCGATGACGGCGCAGCAGCGGCAGAGCGTCGTCGACCATCTGGCGATGTACACCGGCCTGCCGAAAAACATCATCGAGGAGAACAACCTCAAGATCGACGTCGGCACGTTCGATCACTATCTGCTGATCGATCAGCGGCTGCACGTCGGACGCCTCGACGGACGTTACGCCCTGCCCGAGCCCGGTTTCCCGGGTGGACGCGGCGGCGGATTCAGCGACCCGGCGTCCACCGAGACGGAAGGCCCGTTCACGATGACGTTCAACAACTACATGCGAACGGAGCTCGATTACAAGACCGACATGCCGTACTACACGTCGGCGCAGCAGTCGGGCATGTTCCTCTGGAGCTCGAGCGGCGGCACGCCCGCGCCCGGCGGCAATCAGGGATTCCAGGAGGAGATCACGCCGCTGCACAACGCGATCGTCGCGAATCCGTTTCTCAAAGTGCTCGTGATGGAGGGTTACTACGATCTCGCGACTCCGTTCGCGCAGGCGGAGTACACGATGCACGAGCTGAATCTCCCGCCGAACTACCAGAAGAACATCAGCTACGAGCGCTACTGGTCGGGGCACATGGTCTATCTCGAACAGAAGGCGCACGCGAAGCTGCAGCACGACTGGGACAACTTCGTCGAGCAGACTTCGGGACGCTAGCGATGTCTTGAATGACGGCAGGCCGGCCTGATCGGAAGGATCGCGCCGGCCTCCGTCACTCGATAGCGAAAGGGAATCACTCGCAGGTCGAGCGGCGGCTCGATGCGATCGACGACGCGCCGCACCGGCGCGACGCGAATCTCGAACAGATCGAGCGGAGCGGGTTCGAAGGTCATCGCGCCGGTGAGAATCGCGGCGCGGAGGTTGGCTCGAGGATCGGGCATCGTCATCTCAAACGTCGAGCGCCGCGGTGAGCTTCCCGTGACGCGATGCCTTGTGGGGCACGGCCGCGCCGTGCCGAGCCACGAGATTCGGCGCGACGCAGTCGCGCCCTACAATTCGAACGCGCGGATGCCGGTGTACGTGCCGAACCACGAGATTCGGCGCGACGCAGTCACGCCCTGCAATTCGAACGCGCGAATGCGCCGTCAAATGTCGTGCGGGATTTCGAGGTGCACGCCGGTCGAGTCGAAGTCGTATTCGCCCTTCTCGTCCTTGTCCTGCGTGACGCGCAGCAGCATCTTCGAGACATCGACGCGGATCGGCAGCAGATCGAGCGTCGGAAGA
>DATIZY010000048.1:0-4614 GCA_035516895.1 Thermoanaerobaculia bacterium
ACGAGCCGAATGACGATGTGGTGTGGACGCGCCTCGCGTCGCGCATTCGCGAGCGCATCGCGGCCGAGCCGACCGTCGCGCAGATGCTGGCGCGCTGGTTCCGGCCGATCACCGCGACATTCGCGATGCTGGCGATCGTCGCGGCTCTGAGTGTCACGTGGATGGAGTGGCGCGACACGTCGTCGAACTCCGACGCTCTTGTGTCGAGCTCCGTGGAGATTACGGTTGACGGCGACACCTACACCCTCGCCGAGTAGCACGCGAACGACGGCGATCATCGTCGTCGTCATCGCGTTCATCGCCGGACTCTTCGCCGGGATCGCCGGCGATCGTTTTTATCTGAT
Organism: Thermoanaerobaculia bacterium; assembly: GCA_035516895.1. GTDB lineage: Bacteria > Acidobacteriota > Thermoanaerobaculia > Gp7-AA8 > Gp7-AA8 > Gp7-AA10. The sequence continues at coordinate 345 of DATIZY010000048.1, forward strand.
CCGTGCGCACCGGCTGTTTCCGTCGCGGCGCGCGGGTGCGTTTGCCGAGCGCCGCATCGCCCAGCGGCTCGATCACGAGCTGAATCTGACGGACCAGCAGCAGGCGCAGGTCCAGAAAATTCTCGAGACGCACCGCGGGCACATCGACACGATCATGACCGGCGTTCGCCCGCAGATCCGCAAAGAGCTCGACGCGATGAACGCCGACATCGAGAAGATCCTCACGCCCGATCAGCGCGCGCAATTCGCGAAAATGCGGATGCGCATGCCGCGCCGCGGCGGACCCGGCGGACCTCCGCCCGCGCCCTAGACTCGGAACCGGCTAACGGTCAGGCTCCACGCGAAGAAAAAACGAGCAGGCCTTCTGCGTCTTCGAATCGACCCACGCGACGCCGCCGTGCGCGGCCGCGAACTCGCGGACCTTCGACAGCCCGCCGCCCGTGCGCTCGTGCGACTGCGGGTTCCATACGAATCCCGATTCGAAGATGACGTGTTTCATGTGCTCGGGCACGAGCGGCCCGTTGTCCATCACGAAAAAGAGCAGCACGGGCTTCCCCTTCTGCTCCATCGGCCGAGCGCCGATGACGATCTGGCCGCCGGTCGGCACGTAGTGCAGTGAATTGTCCACCAGCATTCCGAGGGCGTCGGCGAGCTGATCGTGATGACGGAAGCTCTCGTCGGATTCGGCCACGCTCACTTCGAATTCGATGGACTTCAACTCGGCGAACGTGATGTAGCGATTGACGACGCTGCGGATCACATCACCGATCTTCGGCACATCGGAGATCTGCGGCGGAGCATCGAAGATCGGGCGCAGGACGACGGCAGCTCCGGCGGCGAACGGCACGATCGACACGAGCATCTTTCGATCCGCGATCGTCACGGTCGAGGATGACGGAGTGCGGAGATCGGCGAGGCTGACGGCCAGCGTCTGCTCGAGCTGCCGCGTCGTCGTGACGTCGCCGATCAGCTTCCGAAGCTCGTCGCTGACGAACTTGACCGAGCGGTCCTCGCCGACGATCGCCGCCGACGCACCCGCAGCCGCGAGGACGCTGCCCATCGTCGCCGCCGCGGGGGAAATCGCGTCGAGCGGCACATTGATCATGAGCGCTTCATCCTATAGATTCGCCCGCCGATGGACAATATCGTGGTCATCGGCGCCGGAACGATGGGGAATGGTATCGCCCACACGGCCGCCGTTTCTGGGAAATCCGTCACACTTTTGGATGTCGGGCAGCCCATTCTCGAGCGTGCCCTGCAGACGATTTCGGACAACCTGCAGCGGGGCGTCGACAAAGGGAAAATGTCGGCCGGCGACAAGCAGGCTGCCCTCGATCGCATTCGCACGACGACCGACATGCAGGCCGTTGCCGGCGCGGATCTCGTCATCGAAGCGATCATCGAAAACCTTGCCGCGAAGAGCAGCCTGTTCGAGACGCTCGACCGCCTGACATCGCCCGCCTGCATCCTCGCATCGAACACCTCGTCGATCTCGATCACGAAGATCGCCGCGTCGACGAAGCGCGCCGACAGAGTCATCGGCATGCACTTCATGAATCCGGTGCCGGTGATGCCGCTCGTCGAAGTCATTCGCGGCATCGCCACCTCCGACGACACGTATCAGAAAGTCGAAGGCCTGGCGAAGTCGATGGGCAAGACGGCGATCGAGGTGAACGACTACCCCGGCTTCGTCTCCAACCGCGTGCTGATGCCGATGATCAACGAGGCGATCTTCGCGCTGTACGAAGGGGTGGCGACGGCAGAAGCAATCGATGGCGTCATGAAGCTCGGCATGAACCATCCGATGGGGCCGCTCACGCTCGCCGATTTCATCGGCCTCGACGTCTGCCTCGCGATCCTGCGCGTGCTCGAAGAAGGATTTGGCGATCCGAAATACCGTCCGTGTCCGCTGCTCGTCAAAATGGTCGATGCCGGATGGCTGGGACGGAAATCAGGACGAGGTTTTTACACCTACCGATGAGCTCATCCCGGGCGGAGCGTGGCATCTCGCGTGGCTCATCCGTAACAGTCCCGACGTCCGGGCGGGATGAACTTTGAGACCTGCACGTGTTCTAATCACTAACCGATTTCCAAATCATGCTCTGCCAAACTTGTAGTGCCTATAACGACGACGATCGGGAGTTCTGCTTCCGCTGCCAGAACAAGCTTCTGGTTCTCTCGGGCGTCACCGCGTTCGAAGAAGATGAAGCGGAGGATTACGAAGAGCAGGAGGACCTCTCGCTCGACGAGCATCTGCTCGAGCGCGTCAGCGGACTCGAGGAGATCGTCAAGCGCACCGCGGAGACGTTGAAATCGATCGTCGAGGCCGTGCAGAAGCACGAGCGCGCGATCTTCGTCAATCAGACCGGCCTGCTTTCGGTCAAAGAGCTGCTCGAGAAAAAGAACATGGTCTCGGCCGACGAGCTCGTCGAGCTGTGGGAATCGAAGATGAGCGACCAGATGCTCGCTCTCGAAAAGAAGCAGCGCTTCATCGAGAGAAAAGACCGCATCGTTTCGCTCTTCCGCGGCGAGAAGCGCGATCGCTTCCGCCAGATCCTCGCCGACGCCGAATCGGCCATCGACGCGTTCGATCCCGAGCGCGGCATCAAGGCGCTCGAAGAAGCGTTCAAGCTCGACCGCGACAACTACGAGCTCAGCTTCTTCCTCGGCGAAGTCTTCTTCAATGACGGCAACCTCGATCGCGCCAAGCACTATCTCGAGCGCACGCTCGAAGTGCAGCCCGACCATTTCGACGCCGCCGTTTTCTACGGCGTGCTGCTGCACGAGCGGCAGGATCTCAAAGGCGCCGAGCGCTGGCTGCGCCGGGCGATTCAGATTTCGCAGGACTCGTTCCTGCCCTACTTCTCGCTGGGCGCGATCTACGCGCGCAAAGGCAAGCTGCTTCGCGCGCAGAAGTTCCTCGAGAAGGCGGTGCAGATCGAAGCGATCCCGCAGGCCTACTTCCTCCTCGGCACGATCTTCTACGACAAAGGTCAGCTCGAGCGCGCCATCAAAAACTTCCAGAGCGCGATCAAGCTCGATCCGGAATACGAGGAGGCGATCTACCACCTCGGCCTCTGCTATCTCGACCGCAACTGGAACCGCAAAGCGATCGACTGCTTCAACGAAGCGCTGGAGCTCAATCCGAACAAGATCGAGTACCAGCAGGCGGTCAAGATTTACGAAGGCATCAGCGGACACGTGCCGCTCGAAGGCCCCGCCGCCGACGAGGTCGGCAAAGCCGAGTCGATGGTGACCACCGGGAACTACATCGATGCGCTCGATCATTACCGGCGCGCCTCGCAAGTCGATCCCGACAACGTCAACATCCTCATGCCGTACGCGCTGCTCTGCTCGCACCTGGACATGAACAACGAGGCGATCGGCGCGGCCCGGCGCGTGCTCAAGCAGCGGCCGACCGAGGTCGTCGCAGCGGCTGCGTACACGACGCTCGTGGAAGCGCTGCGCGCGGAAGGCAATTTCAAGGAAGCCAACCGCGTGCTCGAGGACATGCTCCGCGAGTACACGTCGAATTACGCGAAGTCGATCGCATACTACGAGAAGGCCTACAACCTCGCCGAGATGGATGAGAACCTCGACGAAGCGCTGGAGTCGGCGCAGCTCGCGCTTCGCTATTCGCCGAAAGAGCTCAAGCAGTTCCCGCTCGCCGCGCTCGGCTGGGTGTATTTCAAGCGCCAGGATTACATCAACGCCGTCGACTTCCTCTCGAAATCGGCTGACCTCGGTCCGACCGCGACGAACCTGATGCACCTCGGCATGGCGCTGCTCGAAAGCGGACAGAAGGAGCGCGCGCGCGCCGTCTTCCGCAAGGCGAAGAGCTTCAAAGCGAAGGGCGCGGGTCTCGAAGAAAAAATCCTCGAGCAGATCCGCAGCTCGACGAAGCTGATCGACCGCCTCTACGCGCGTCGCCGCAAACCGTCGCCGAAAGCGTAGCGTGCGGACCGGCTTCAGCCGGTCGTCAAGCGGTCCGGCTCTAGCCGGCACCACACACATCCTGATCGTTCTCGAAACCGAGCGGCTGCTATTTCGCGATCACGAGCCGCGCGATCTCGAGCCGTTCTGCGCGATCGAGATGGACGCCGAGGTGCGGCGCTTCGTCGGCGGGTTTCCGCGGACCCGCAGAGAAGCCGGGAAACGATTTGGAGAGCTGCTGCGGTCGAAATCGACCTTCCCGTTTTGCGCGGCTGTGTTGAAAGAATCCGGCGAGTACATCGGCCGCTGCGGTTTGCATCCGCTTCCGGTTTGGCAG
>DATIZY010000049.1:0-3546 GCA_035516895.1 Thermoanaerobaculia bacterium
GTACTTCATGAACCTCAGTCCCTTTTCGTTCTATTGGTTCGTGCTGGAGAAGCAGCAGAAAGAAGTCTCGCTGACGCCGGAGGAATTGCCGCAAATCGCGGCGAAGACATGGGGAGAAGTCTTCAGCGAGCGCAATCGTGACGCGCTGACCCGTGCCCTATTGCGCTATCTGCGCTCGCGCCGCTGGTTCGCAGCGAAGGCGCGCACCGTGAACACGCTCACGATCGGCGATGTCATTCCGCTCAGCCGCGAGCTGGGCTCGATCCTCCTGCTCGACGTCGAATACACCGAGGGAGAGCCGGAGCGATATCTGCTTCCGGTCGCCATGAAGCAGCCGCGCGGTGCGGAGGAGCAGGAGCGGACGGCCGGCTTCATTGCCCGTCTGCGCGAGAGCTGCGTTTTGTACGAACCGGTCGCCGACGAGAAATTCGGCGACGCCCTCCTCGTGCTCATCGAAAAGCGCCGCCGCGCGAAAGGCCAATCGGGCGTGCTCGCCGGCGCGACCATGCACGCATTTCGCGCATTGCGCGACGGCGTCGAGCTGCACGCGCAGGTCCTTCGCGCGGAGCAGAGCAACACCGCGATCGTCTATGGCGACCGGCTGTTCCTGAAGCTCTTTCGCAAGCTCGAGCCGGGAATCAACACCGATCTCGAGATCACGCGCTTTCTGAACGAGGAGACGAGCTTTCGCAGTACGCCGGCGGTCGCAGGCGCGATCGAATACATGACGGCGGCTCATCGCGAGCCGACCACCGTCGCCATCCTGCAAAGCTACACGCCGAATTCCGGCGATGCCTGGCGCTACACGCTCGACGGCATCGGAAGGTTTTTCGAGCGCGTCGTCAGCGAGTCGGGCGCCGTCGCGCGCGTGGCCGGAGCAACTCCCGCCGAGCCGCTGCTCGTGCTCGCCGAACGGCCGCCCTCGGACGACGCGCGCGATCTCATCGGCGGCTACCTCGCCGACGCGGAGATCCTCGGCAAGCGCACCGCCGAAATGCATCTCGCCCTCGCGTCGCGCAGCGACATCCCCGCGTTCGCACCCGAGCCGTTCACGCCGCACTATCAGCGCTCGATCTATCAATCGATGCGCACGCAGCTCGTCCAGGCGATCCAGATGCTTCGCAGGCACGCAAAAGGCGTGGCCGAGGCGGAGAAAGTGATCGCGAGCGAGAACGAGATCCATCGCCGGTTGCGCGAAGTGTTGTCCGCCCGCATCGGCGGCGCCCGCGTCCGCATCCATGGCGACTATCACCTCGGCCAGGTGCTCTACACCGGAAACGATTTCGTGATCATCGATTTCGAAGGCGAGCCGGCGCGGCCGCTGAGCGAGCGCCGGATCAAGCGCAGCGCATTGCGCGACGTCGCCGGCATGCTGCGCTCGTTCGATTACGCGCCCTTCGCCGTCGTGTTAGGCCGCGTGGAAGGCGCAGTCATTCGCGAAGAAGATGTCGCCGCGCTGGAGGCCGGAGCGCGCTTCTGGCAGCGCTGGGTCGGCGCCGCGTTTCTGCGCGCGTATCTCGCCGCGAGCGCGGGAGCATCGCATCTCCCGTCGCGGAGCGAGGAGCTGCGCGTGCTGCTGGATGCGTATCTGTTCGAGAAGGTCCTCTACGAGATCGCGTACGAGCTGAACAACCGCCCGGACTGGGTGCGCATCCCGCTGCGCGGAGTCCTGGATCTGCTCACTTGAGATTCGAGAGCACCGCGGAACCCGTCGTCGTCACGTTCTTCTCGAGGTTCGACAACAGCGCCTCGAATTTCTGCTTACGGCTCTCCGCCTCTTGAAGCTTCATCTGCAGCGCCTCGCTCATGTCGTCGAGCTGGTCGAGGCGGTCCTGCTTCTGTTGCAGAGTGGCATTCGACGCGAGCGGGGGCGGCACCGTGAAGGTCATCGCGGAGGCGCGCACGTGCGCCATGGGAACGCTCGGCGCGGTGGTGGTCTTCTGCGAATTCGACTGGGAGAGGTCGCGGCGCAGCGCGCTCTTTTGATCGTTGATCTTCTGGACGTCGTCCATGATTGATTTCAGGTCCTGCGCCGCCGAATCGCTCGCTTCCATCAGCGTGAAAAAAGCGAGAGCCTCGATGTCGGCATTGCCCAGGTTCGGCCCGAATGTCGAGAGGATCGCGCTGCGGCTCGTGCCGTCGGTGATGGCGTTCGAGGACTGCATCGACATCGCGATCGCATGCAGCTTCAGTTTGGCGGACGGCGTGAGCTTCGCTCCAATCGCGTCGCGCTTTTGCACGAACCGCGGATTGACCGGCGCCGTGAGCGACACCGACGGATTTGAAGACGCGGCTGTCGCCAGCAGGAACACCGCGATCAGATTGTGCATAGGCCGTCGATTCTAGCAGCTAAGATCGAGGGCAATGAACGAGACGGGGCGCATCGAGGCGTTCAGCGACGGAGTCTTCGCGATCGCCATCACGCTGTTGATCCTCGAACTCAAAGTCCCTGCGGTCGACAGCGAAACCCTCGGCATCGCCCTGCTGCGGCAGTGGCCGTCGTACCTCGCATTCCTCGCGAGCTTCTTCACGATCGGCGTGATGTGGATCAATCATCACCGGCTGTTCACGCTGATCGGCGCCGCGGATGACGCGCTCATCGCAATCAATCTGCTGCTGCTCCTCGGCATTACGTGGGTGCCGTTTCCCACCGCGCTGCTTGCCGAGCACCTCCACGCGCGCGTCGCGGCGCTGGTCTACAGCACGACGTTCTTCGCGATGTCGCTCGTCTTTCAGCTGCTATGGTCCTACGCGAAGCGGACGCACGGAATCATTCGCAATGACAAACGCGAGCAGGCGATTCACATCACGCGGCAGTACATCTGGGGACCCGTCTTTTATCTGATCGCGATTCTCCTGGCTCTCGTCAGCGGAACGGCGGTGCTGATCTGGAGCGCACTGCTGGCGATCTATTTCGCGCTCCCTCCGGCGCTGTTCCACAAACAGCGATGACGAGAATCATCATCGAGACGCGGATCGCCGCGCCGCGCGAGGTCTGCTTCGATCTCGCGCGCGACGTCGATGCGCATGCGCGGAGCGCCGCGTTCTCAGGCGAGCGGATCGTCGAGCCTGGCCGCGTGTCGGGCTTGCTCGAAACCGGCGATCTCGTGACGTTCGAAGGCCGCCACTTCGGAATTCGGCAGCGATTCACGGCGCGAATCGTCGAGATGCGGCGTCCCGAGTTTTTCATCGACGAGATGGTGCGCGGCACTTTCAAATGGCTGCGCCACATTCACGAGTTCGAGGAGCGCGGCGGCGACACGCTCATGCGCGACACTCTCGAATGGCGAGCGCCTCTCGGCTTCATCGCCGATCCGCTGTTTCTCAGGCGCCACATGCACTGGTTCGTCGCGACGAAGCAGCGCGCGCTGAAGGAGCTCGCGGAGACACTCACTGCGGCGTCACGAGCGTGACCTGCTGGGAGTCGTTGTTGGTGATGGCCACGTAGGCCCAGGACGCGCTGCCGCTCGTCTGAGGCGCGATTTCGATTCGCAGGGACGATGGCTGTGCGCCGGAGGGCACGAGGTCTCGCATCTCGACGAAGCC
>DATIZY010000050.1:0-20261 GCA_035516895.1 Thermoanaerobaculia bacterium
CCAGCAGCAACAACAGGTGCATCTGGATGGCGATGTCGGTGGGATTCGGATCATGCCCGGGATCGAGACACTCATAGTCTTCGCGCGGCGCGAGCCACGCGCGATAAAGGCCGTTGGGCAAACGGTATTGATCGATCGTTGCCAGCGCGGAGGCGAGCTCCTTTCGATCGCCGGCAGGTGCGATTCGCCAGACGAGCGCGGTGTCGTCCGTGTCAGGAGTGATTTCGCAGCCGAGCTTCCCGATCCAGGGCGCGTTGGGCAGCCCGTGATAGCGCACCAGCCCGTCGGGCTCGATCTGACGCCTGAGGTGCGTGCGCGCACGCTGCACGCTCTCATCGATCCCGCTGCCGGCAGGCAATGGATCGAGCAGATCGACGAGAAGAGAGGTGAGGAACGTGTTCATTTCGGGCCGCGGGTCCACGAACCGCGTCCCACTCGTGTACGCCGTCAGCCAGAAGCCTTCCGGCTGCTGATGCTCGCGAATGTGCGACGCGGCGTTGTTGAAATCCTCGTCGAGGTCCGGCTCGCCGGACCTCGTGAAGGTGCTCGACACCGTTGGCCCTTGCACGATCAATGTTTTCTCGGCGATGTAATGTCCCTCTCCCTTGCCGAAGGTCCAGACCATCGCGGTCAGGTGGTGCGCGCCGGGAGTGAGTCGAGCGGTGTCGATCGGAACGCGCCACCCGGAAGGGCTTTCGACGTGCAGCGTGGCACGAACGTCGGGGCGGTCGGTAAACGTGCTCGTGGCGGCGCCGCTATGTCCGTCGACGATTACGGCGACCTGGGAAGGCGTTCGATGGCCGGCCAGCGCCCACCCCGTAGCGGCGGCCGCGTCGCCAGCGGAGACGACGGAGCGCACGTTTCCATCGACTTCCACCGCGTCGAAATTGCCGTGCGGCTCGACCGCCAGATCGGGCGCAGCGAAGCCGTGTTTCGGTGATGTGAGGAATGGCGCGTTACTCCACTCGAACGCCGCCTGCATCTGCCTCGGCCCGTTGGCGACGGCGTAGATCGGCAGGTCGTTCCATCCGTTGTACGTAAAAGCGCCGATCGCTTCCAGCACCACCGAGACGCAAATCGCGATCACAAAGATCGTTCGGCCCGCGGCTCGAACCCCTTCCACCACCGGAACGAGCATCCAGATGAGGAAGGGGAGGAGATCGGTCATGTATCGCGGTCCCCACGACAGGCCGCCCCGCCAGTCCACCTTGGCGTAGAGAACAATCTGAATGACCACGCCGGCGGTCAAAGTCAGAGTGAGGATTCGTTCGTCGCGGCCGCGCGGTGTCCAGCGCAGCGCCAGGACGAGAAAGAGCAGAAAGGGCGAGAAGATCAACAATCCATGCGTCGGGGAGACCAGCAAACCAGCGATGCCCTTTAGCATCGGATGCGAGAAGAAGCGCGACCTGCCGATCACGCCATAGCCGCCGAAGATGTTTCCGCCAAAGCGCAGGTTGTAGAACAGCAGCAGGAGCATCGGAAAGAGGGCCGAGGCGGCGAGCGCCGCCCAGCGCCGCCGGCCGGCCCAATAGAGCGCGTACGCTCCGAGGGCTGCGCCCAAAATCACGTCGGGCGGGCGGTTGCAGGCGATGAGACCGCAAAGCAGGCCGGCGATCACGGCTCGCGGCGTGCTGCACGGCGCGGTCTCGAGCAGCAGAACGATGATCACCATGAGCTGCGCGGTCCCGTGCTGCCAGAGAGCCTGGCTGCTGACCATCCAGGTCGTGGTGCCAAACGCAAATGCGAACGCGAGCAGCAGAGCGTTTCTCTGCGTGGTGCGCCGGCGAAGCAGCAGGTACAACAGAGAAACGGAGAGCGCCGCCATGAGCGAGGCGCTCAGCTTCTCCATGAGCTTCGCGATGTAATCAAGCCGCACGTCCGTCCAGCCGCGCCAGTGCAGATACGCAACCGCGGGAAGGTAGAGCGGCGCGACGAGCAGAGGCGTCACGACCGGATAGAGGGAGATGATGTGACCGCTCGGCATCGGCAGTATCCAGAAGGCGCCATCGCCGCGTCCCTGTGCCGCGACCTTTGCGATCGGATTCATGAAGACGGTGTGGTACTGCACGATCGCGAAGGGGAGATAGCGGGCGGGGTAGGTGTCGCCCGCGCTGATGGCGCGCCGGTTCGCGTTGTAGATCAGCATGCAGCCGAGCCCGATGAGCAGGCTCGTACGCACTCGCGTCGACATGGACATTCGGACCGGCCGCCGCGCATTGTAATGGAGCGAAACCATTGTCGGATCTGGCCAGCCTAATGCGCCCGTTGTATCGTGCTCGCTCCCGTAGTCGTGAAGTTCGGTCCTGAGACATGAGCTCTCCCCTTCGACTGATCGTGACCGGCATGCACCGGTCGGCAACCTCCTTCGTCGCCTCGCTCCTCTCAGCGTGGAACATCCGAATGGGCGACCGGCTGCTGCCGCCCGATCGCGGAAATCCCGCCGGTTACTTCGAGGACGTCGATTTCCTCGATCTGGATCGACGCATCCTCATCGCCTGCACTCTGCCCGAGGAGGGCCATCGCGATTGGGGATGGACCGAGAGCGCGACGTTCGATACCGCGCCGCTCCCGTCGTTCCGCGGCGCCGCGGAAGAACTGATCGCGGAGCGCGACCGCGCTGGCCAGGCCTGGGCCTTCAAAGATCCGCGCGCGTCGATGCTTCTCGACTTCTGGGACGAGAGCGTTGGCGGTGAGGCGCGGTTTCTCCTTCTCTATCGACATCCGTGGGAAGTTGCCGATTCGATGCTGCGCACGGGAGCCGCGGTCTGGCTGACGCATCCGGATTACCCGGCGCGCATCTGGACGCAATACAACCGGCGCATTCTCGACTTTCACCTTCGTCATCGCGATCGGACGCTGCTCGTCAGTGCCAATCGCCTGCTCGAAGATCCATCGGCATTCGTCACCGCGCTGCGCGAGCGCTTCGGGATCGGCGCGCACGCGGAGACCGTCGCCGCACTCCGGGCGAAGGGTTCGTTCGTCTCCATGCCTGATGACGATCCGTTGCCGCGGCTCTGGCACTACGCACATCCCGAAGCGATGGATCTCCTCGGCACACTCGACGATGCCGCGGACCTCGGCAACGATCGCCGGTGGGAAGCCGCGTTCCGCGCAATCGGACCGCGCTCTGCCGAACGGCCGCGCCTCTCCGTCATCATCCCGTGCCGCGACGATGGCGAGTATCTGATCGATGCCGTCGCCAGCGTGGAGCGCAACGCTCCCGCGGCGGAGCTGATCGTGATCGATGACGGCTCAACGCAGCCGCGCACGCGCGAAGTGCTTGCGGCGTTGCGTGACGCGGGGCATCGCATCATCGAACAGCCGAATGCCGGAATCGCCGCCGCGCGCAATTCCGGGATTGCGGCGTCCTCCGGCGAATACTTCCTGCCGCTGGATGCGGACAATCGTCTCCTCCCCGGATTCGCCGCGGAAGCGCTGACCCTGCTCGATGCAAATCCCGCGGCCGGTGTGGTGTTCGGCGATCGCCGCGAGTTCGGCGCGCACAGCGGCGATGTCACCGTGCCGGAGCTCGATCTGCCGCGGATGCTCTGGAGCAATCTCATCGACGCGTGTGCCGTCGTGCGCCGCGACGTCTGGAGCCAGGCGGGCGGCTACGATGTCGCATTTCATGACTGGGAGGACTGGGACTTCTGGCTGAGCGCGGCGGAGCGCGGATGGGAATTCGTCCGCAGGCCCGGGCCGGCATTCGAATACCGCGTCCGTCCCGGTTCGGTGCATCACCGATTCCTGAGCGGCAGCGATTACATCCCGACGTTGCACCGGATCTACGAGAAGCATCGCGATCTCGTCACGCAATACGCTCCCCGAATTCTCGAGGCGGCGCATGCCGAGCGGCGTCAGCTCTTGCGCGATGTGCAGTCGTTGCGCGAAGCACGAGATGCCTTACAGACGACCATCGACCGGGTCGACACAGATGCGCGACAACAAATCGCTGGCCTGCAGAACATCATCCGCGCACGCGACGAGGAGCTGGCATCGGTGAAGTTCGTGCTCGAGGCTCGCGAGCAGGAGCTCGCCGCGCGCCGCGATCCGCTGCCCGCCGTCGAGTCACCCGAGGGGCCTCTCACGGAAGCGGCGCAGGTCTTCACGATCGTCGCGCGCAACTATCTTCCCCACGCGCGCGTGCTCGCAGCCAGCCTGGCGCGCCACAATCCGCAGACCCGGCTGAACGTCGTTGTCCTCGACGATTTGCGGCGCGAGATCGCACGCGAGCCGTCGATGGAGATCATCCATCCGAGCGAACTTCCCTTCGACCCGCCGGCGGATTTCTACACGATGGCGGCAATCTACGACGTCACCGAGCTCGCCACGGCGGTCAAGCCGTGGGTATTCGAACATCTCTTCGCCCGCGGTGCGTCGGTGGTGATCTACCTCGATCCCGACATCGAAGTCTTCGATTCGCTGGGGCCTCTCGAGGGGCTGGCGCGAACGCACCGAATGGTCCTCACCCCGCACATCACCGCGCCGCTTCCACGCGACGGGCAGCGTCCGGACGAGCGCGATGTGCTGATGGCCGGCATCTACAATCTCGGCTTTCTCGCGCTGTCGGCCGAGACGGCGAAAACGTTCATCCCCTGGTGGGGCGAACGGCTCCGCCGCGATTGTCTCAATGATCCGGCAGCCGGACTCTTCGTCGATCAGCGCTGGATCGACTTTGCGCCGGGGCTGTTCGAGCCGTACATCCTGCGCGACAGCGGATACAACGTCGCCTACTGGAACCTTCCGCATCGCGTTCTCGAGTGGGATGGCGATCGAATCGTCGTCGACGGACGCCCGCTTCGCTTCTTTCACTACAGCGGTTTCTCTCCGGGCGCGCCGCATCTTCTGTCGAAGCACCAGCACGACTCGCAGCGCATTCGTCTCAGCGAAGCGCCGCTCGTCGCCGCGCTCTGCGCGCGCTACGCCGCGGCGCTCGAAGAGGCCGGCTTCGACTCGTGCTCGTCCTTGCCCTACGGCTTCGCGACGACCGCATCGGGACTGCCCCTCGAGCTCCGGACGCGGCGAGTCCTTCGCCGGACATATCTCGAGGACGAAGCGGGCGGTCAATCGTCATTTCCGAATCCCTTTTCGTCCGAGGGCGCGGACGATGTCGTGGAGCGCCTGCGACGGCCGTCACCGCACTCGCCCCTGGTTTCGGGCTGGCTAGGCGAGATCTGGAGTGAGCGCCCCGATCTGCGCATCGCCTTTCCACGCATCGACTCCACCGACGCGCAGCGTTTCCTCGAATGGGTCCGGACCCAGGGCGTTCGCGAACACGAGATTCCATCGCCGCTCGTCCCTCACTCCACATCTGCTGCGGCGGCTCCGAGCCGGCGCGAGAGCCTGACGCCCGGCGTGAATGTCTATGGTTACGCCTTCGCCGAGAGCGGTACCGGGCAAATCGTGCGGTCGGTGGTCTCCGCACTTGCCGCCGAAGGGATTCCGTATGCCGTCGTTCCATTCACGCGCACGCTCAGCCGGCAACAGCGGACATTCCATGATCTCGGCACGGCAGTTCCTACGTTCGACACGAATCTGATCTGTGTCAACGCCGACCAGGTGCCGCTCTTCTTCGCGACGATGGGATCGCGATTGCCGCGCGGTGCACGCAACATCGGACTCTGGGCCTGGGAGGTCGAGGATCTTCCTGCCGCGCTCGCCCGCAGCGAGCGCGATCTCGACGAGGTGTGGGGCATCAGCAGCTTCACTTCGAACGCGCTCGCCCGTTCGCTCACGAGGCCCGTGCGCGCGTTCCCGCTTCCCGTAATCGTGCCTCAGGTTCAGCGCCGCACGCGCGCCGATCTCGGAATGCCCGAGGGATTTCTCTTCCTCTTCTGCTTCGACTACGACAGCGTGTTCCGCCGGAAAAACCCGCTCGCCGCCATTGCGGCATTCCGCCGGGCCTTTGGCGATCGACGCGATGTGGTGCTCTTCATCAAGACGACCAATGCCGGCCGTCACGTGGCTGAAGACGAAGAGCTGCGGGCAGCCGCGTCGGGCCGGCCGAACATCGTGATCCGCGACGGCTACGTGACGACCGATCGATACTTCTCGATGCTCGATGCGTGCGATTGCTACGTCTCGCTTCATCGTTCGGAGGGCTTCGGCCTGACCGTAGCGGAGGCGATGGCGCTCGGCAAACCGGTGATCACCACCGCATATTCATCCACGCTCGAATTCGCGAACGAGTCGAACAGCTTTTCCGTTCCGGCGCGAATGGTCCCGATCGGCGACGGCGCGCCGCCGTATCCGTCACAGTCGCACTGGGCCGAGCCTGACGTGGATGTCGCCGCCAGGCAGATGATGCGCGTATACGTCGATCGCGCCGGCGCGGAAGCCGTGGGCGCGCGCGCTCGCGCCGACATTCAGACGCTTCACGGCCCGTCCGCGCGGGGACCTCTGCTGCGGCGCCTGATCGATGAGAGCCGTCAGGCGCCATACGAAACGAAGGAATCGGTGAGTATCGAAAAACCTCAGAGCTCTGCTGAAGTTCCCGGCGGCTTCGACAGCGAAGCCATGGCCGCGGAGTCGCTCCTCGGCTCGCCGACGCCGGATCTCCCATCGCGGATTCAGCGAATCGTGCGGCCGCTGCGTCGACTGGTGCTCCGCTGCATCCGCGTCTACTGGGTGCAGCAGCTCGCCATCGACCGCGCCATCCTCGGAGCGATGCGCATGCTGCGCCGCGAGACGCGCGGCGAGATCGCGGCGCATGCCGCGATGATCGAGCGGCAGGATGCCGAGACAGCCCGCATGCGCGAGCGGCTGGCCGGCCTGACCGCGGATGTAGGCGCGCTGCGCGACCGTGTCGGCTCGGTTGCCGCGATGCGGTCCGAAGAAGACCGAACGGAGACGAAAGACTTGCGGCCGTCGATGAAGTGAGCCCGGCTCACCGGCCGCAGAGCAACAGACTGCCCACCGAAACGCCAAGCCGCGCATTGGACTCACGTTGCTACCCGCGGCTGCGATTCAGCTGACACGCGATCCGTTCCGAGTCCTACTCCGCGCGCCGAAACTCGACAACGCAGCGCCGTCTTTCCTGCTGTCTATCTTGCAATCTATCCTCGCTTCCATCACGATGTGCCGTCCGAGAAACGAGTCTGAGGAGGATGCAATGCGCACGATGTCCATGTTGCGGGTGATCCTGTTTCTGACCGTCGCTCCAGCGTTCCCACAGAGCCTGCCAACGGATCCACAGCAGACCTGTATCGCAAACATCTCCCCCTGGTTCGTCTCCGGCTCCGTGACACTCAACGGCGCGGTGAATCCCGCGAACAGCCTGATGCTCGATACTTCGAACAACTGCAACTTCTATCTCTGGTCCGAGCAGATGTTTCTCTGGATGACGTCGCCGAGCGCGTCGATCTACGGCGGAAACGGACGCGTGTTTCAGTCTCCGGTCTTCTACGGAGTCGTCGCCAGCGGCGACAACTACTATTTCGTCCCGCAGTTCCCGTTCCCGCCCTTCCCGCCCGGCGGGCTCTCCGCCGGAGCGGCGAAGCCGCCTTCATCGAAGCTGCCGCCGCTCACCGGCGCGAAAGCGATGAAGAATCTGGCGGCGGCGCTGCGTCCTGCCAAGCGAGGCCCGAACGGCCTGCCGACGGTCATCGATCGGAAAGGACGAACGTACGAGGTGATCGACCCGAAGCTCTCCGTCAAAGGCAAGCCGCTCATCCTTTCCCGCGCCGGCGTGCCGACGGAAGTCGCAAAGGTCACCGTCGACGAGAAGCGGCACGTGACGTTCTACGATGCCGCCGGCAATGTGATTCCGCAGCCCAAGCTCGTCCTCGGTCCAAAGCTCAAGGGAGCGCAGGTCGTCGAGCGGTTCTTCACTTCGACGAAAACGGCGGTGTTCGTCGATGCCTCCGGCAGCGCGCTCGACGTCTCGCCGGAGCAGGCCGGCAGCATCGCCGCGGTCCTTCTCGCGCACAACGGCTCGGTCATCTATTACACGATCGCCGTCAATGACGTCTACGCGTGGTTTCTCACCGGCGTCGCGAACGGCACGATCAACACCAACAATCAGTTCCCGACCACGCAGCCCGACCTCGATCAGATCGTGAATTACGCGGCGAAGTACGGCGTGACGTTCCCCGATGCGAACGCGCTGGCGATCGAGGTCAAGATGTCGTGGGTCGACGCGTCGACACTGCCGGACCCGGGCGACTACATCACGATGACCGCTACGGTTCCGGTGTACAACACCTCGAGCTCACAGAGCTGGCCGCAGACCAGCACGAAGCTCGTGACGCTCGCGCTCCTCGGCGTCCACGTCGTCGGCTCCAGCAACGGTCATCCGGAGCTGCTGTGGGCCACGTTCGAGCATTTCGGCAACACGCCGAACGCTGCCTATCAGTACGTGAATACGGCAGGGAGTGTCACGACGGTGCCGCAGAACACGTCGGGACCGTGGGTTCTCAGCGCCTCCGGGTCGGGCGGTCCATTCAACGTAGCGCACGCCAACTATCTCAACCCGCCGGCGATTACCGCGCAGCCGAATCAGACGATCAGTCCGAGCGACACGCTTCGCGAGAACGCGTTCGGCGTGGCGCCGGTCGGAGTTCCGAACCAGAACGACGCCACTCCCCCCATCGCAAACACCGAGGTGCTTTCGCTCAACAACAGCGTCCTCGGCCAGGTCGCCGCCGGCGACGTCCGCGGGAAATACTACTTTCTCGGCACGACGTGGACGTTCGGCGGAGCGCCGCCGACGACGCCGTTCCCCGTTGGAGGCAACGAGATCGGCACGAGCTATCTGTCGAACAGCACGATGGAGACGTATCAGCAGTGGATGGGCACATCGAACCCGGGCAACAACTGTCTCGATTGTCATCAGTCGAGCAGCCCGTCGATCGCAAACACCGACGTGAGCCACATTTTCGGTTCACTCTTCCCGCTCTTCAAGAGCACCACGTCCAGGCCGGTAGCGAAAGCGTCGAAGGGGAAGAAAGGGCAGTAACTTCGCGCGAGAGCGCCGGTGAATCCTGCATGGCGTATGGATTCGAGGTCGTCGAACCGAGGGGTGTTCTGTTCGCCGCCGGGCCGGGGGTCGGATCCGGCCCGGCCAGTTGTTGAGGCGACCGTTCCCTTCGTCGCCGGCCTCTGTCCTCGGTCCCGCGTTGAGCTGTCCCCCCACGGACAGTGGGAGTGCCATAATGCGGGTTCACTCCAGCGAGGATTCGTGCAAAGAACCGCCGAGCTGTGTGCCTTGGCATCGCAAGAATTCCCACGCGCGACTAACCAATCTCCATTAGCCGCTCGCCAACCTTCCATCACGGATTCCGCCACGTCAGGTCTTTGCTCATGAGCCAGCTCGAGCCGAAGTTCCAGGCGTTTCTCGAATCTGCGCCCGATGCGATCGTGGTCGTGGATCGGCACGGGCTGATCGTCGGCATCAACCGCCTGACTGAAGAAATGTTTGATTACCGGCGCGAGGAGTTGATCGGGGAAAAAGTCGACTTACTCGTTCCCGAGCGATTTCGTGACCGGCACGTCCACGACCGCGAAGCGTATTCCGCCGCCCCGCGGACGAGACCGATGGGTCTTGGCCGCGATCTCTGGGGCCGGCGGAAGTCCGGACAGGAATTTCCGATCCAGATCAGCCTGAGTCCGATTGAGGCCGAGGGAGGGACGCTGGTCACGAGCATCATTCGGGACATCACTCCCCAGCGCGCGGCCGAGGCGCGTTTTCGCGGTCTCCTCGAATCAGCCCCGGACGGCATCGTGGTCGTGGATGGGCAGGGAAAGATCGTCATTGTGAACTCGCAGACGGAGCGATTGTTCGGATACACACGGGAGGAACTCATCGGACAGACGATCGAGATGCTGGTGCCGGCTCGGTTTCGCGAGTCACACCATCCCGATCGCGATTCGTACATCCGCGACCCGAAGCTGCGGCCCATGGGTGCAGGTCGTCAGCTGACGGGGCAGACGAAGGACGGACGCGAGTTTCCCGTGGAGATCAGTCTGAGCCCTCTGGTCACGGACGAGGGAATGCTGGTCATGAGCATCGTCCGCGACATCACCGAGCGTCGTCGCGCGGAAGAGACGATCAAAGCTTCGTTGCGTGAGAAAGAAGCGCTTCTCCGAGAGATTCACCACCGCGTGAAGAACAACCTGCAGGTGACGACGAGTCTGCTGCGCCTTCAGGCGGCGACGATCGATGATCCGCGAGCGCGCGAGATGTTCGACGAAGCGCAGGATCGCATCCGGTCGATGGCCCTCGTGCACGAAAAACTGTACCAGTCGACGAACCTCTCTCAGATCCATTTTGGCGACTACATCCGAGCGCTCGGCGATCTCCTGTTTCGATCGTCGTCGATGGCGCCCGGGAACGTGACGCTCGACGTCGGCGGCAGCACGATTTTCCTGAGCATTGATACCGCGGTCCCATGCGGTTTGATCGTCAACGAGCTTCTTTCGAATTCGCTGAAGCACGCTTTCCCGGCGCAGCGAGCCGGTAAGGTCTCCGTTCAACTCGAGCAGAAAAATGGAGATGTGATCATGAGGATTCGAGACGACGGCGTCGGCCTGCCGCCGACATTCGCAGAGAAACAGAAGGCAACTCTCGGCATGCAGCTCGTGCACGCACTGGTCCAGCAAGTCGACGGCGCGCTGACGATCGAGCCGGCGCGCATCGGGACGTCGTTCAAGATCGCGTTTCCCCTGGAGCGTGGGCGGTAGGCGATGGCGCGAATCCTTGTGGTCGAGGATGAGACGATCGTGGCGATGGACCTCGCCGCCACGCTGCGGCGAATGGGCCACGAGATCGTCGGGATGGTCGGGACAGGCGCGGCGGCGATTTCGTCGGCGGATGCAATGGGTCCCGACCTGATCCTCATGGACATCCGCCTGAAGGGTGCGATGGATGGGATCGAGACTGCACGAGCGATTCGAGAACGCCGGCCGATTCCGGTCGTCTTCCTCACCGCGCATGCCGACGTCGAAACCGTCGAACGCTCGAAAGCTGCATCGCCGTACGCCTATCTGGTCAAACCATTCGACGAATCGACACTCCATCGCGTGATCGAGGTTGCTCTTCATCGGGCCGAAACGGAACGCGCGGAACACAAAGCGACGCTGGATGCTCTTTGGCAGAGCGAAGAGCGATTTCGTCTTCTCGTCGAGGCGGTCGAGGACTACGCGATCTTCATGATTGCTCCGGATGGGCGCATCGCCAGCTGGAACGAAGGCGCCGAGCGCGTGACCGGCTTCACCGCCGCCGACGCCATCGGTCAATCCGTTACGACGCTCCGGCCAGCGGAGAAGGCCGACTCAGCCCGATTGATGAAGGAGCTTGGAGCGATCCGCGACCAGGGGCCGGCGGAGTGGGACGATGACGGGCTCAAGAAGGATGGATCGCGCTACATCGCCCACATCTACTGCGCGCCGATGCTCGATCGGGCCGGAGAGTTTTTCGGCTATGTCAGCATCGTCCGTGACGTCACAGAACAGCGCAACATGCAGGCGCAGCTCGTCCAGGCCCAGCGTTTCGAGTCGCTCGGACAACTCGCCGGCGGCATCGCTCACGACTTCAACAACATGCTGATGGTCATCCTCTCTCGGTGCGACATCCTCCTCAAGCAGATGGAATCCGAGAAGCACCGCCAGTACATCGCCGATATCCGCGCTGCGGCGATGAAGAATCGCGACTTGACGCAACAGCTTCTGGCCGCGGCTCGCCGTCAGGTACTCGAGCCGAACGTTGTCGACCTCAACGAAGTGATCCGCTCCGCGATGCAACTTCTCGGGCCCACACTCGGCGAACAGATTCGAGTACGCACCGAGCTTCAAGAACCGCTGTGGAGTGTGTTCGTCGATCCCGGAAAGCTACATCAGGTCCTGATGAATCTTTCGATCAACGCGCGCGATGCCATGGCCTCGGGCGGATCGCTGACGATCGAGAGCCGGAACGTACGCATCGATTCGTCGTATGCGCGCCAGCACATCGGCATCCAGGAAGGCGAATATGTTTCGCTCGTGGTGAGCGATACGGGATTGGGGATTCCCGACGAGATTCGCGATCGAATCTACGATCCGTTTTTCACGACGAAAGAACCGGGCCGCGGTACCGGCCTCGGTCTGGCAGTCGTACGCGGAATCGTCGAACAGACCGGTGGCCGGATCTGGATGTACAGCGAGGAGGGGCGAGGAACGACGTTCAAGATCTTCCTGCCCCGGCATACGGCCGGGAAACCGCAGAAAGAGGTCGCGGAGAAAGACGCTGAACTCGGCGGCGACGAAACGATCCTTCTCGTGGAAGACGAGGAACTGCTGCGCGCCGTCGTTCGTGAGGGCCTCGAAGAACACGGCTATCAGGTCCTCGAGGCGGGAACACCGCACGAGGCGTTGGAGATGGCCGGCTCATTCGGCGGGACGATTCACATTCTTCTCACCGACATCATCATGCCGGCGATGACCGGCATCGCGCTCGCCGAGAGATTGGCGACGCAGCGACCCGACATGCAAGTCATCTACATGTCCGGCTATTCAAACCACGCGGTCATCAATCAGGCCGCACTGCCAACCGGAGTTCACTACTTGGAAAAGCCGATTCCCACGAACGTGCTGCTTCGCGCGATCCGGGACGTCATGAAAGACTGACGATCGAGCGTCCAGAAACCCCACGCGTGTCTGGAAACCCTCCGGGCTTTTTTACCGGCCGATTTCGGAAACATCCCGCAAACTACACATATGGCACTATTTCTCCGCTTCGACGATCTCTGAGCGCCTTGGGCTCTTCTTTGCGACGGTGGCGATCCAGGAGGAAGCGGTGCAGACTCAATCCATGAACGACTTCCATCAAATCGTTTTGATCCTCGACGATGACCCGATGATGACGGACGGCCTTGCCGCCGGACTCGAGCGCGACGGGCGAACCTTGATCACGTGCAACGACATCGAATCGGGCGAGATGATCCTCGACTGGATCAAACCGTCACTCGTCGTCAGCGATCTCCGCTTGACGGGCCCCTTCAGTTTCGAGGGCCTCGACTTCCTCCGATTTGCGAAGCGCCGTTCACCGGACACGCGCGTCATCGTCATGACCGGCGACGCGCCGGATGCGCTGCAGCTCGAAGCGGCGGAGCGAGGCGCCGTGGCGTTTCTTCGAAAACCGTTCGACCTCGGCGAGCTCGATGCGTTCATCGATCTCATGTCGGCACCGACACGCGTGGGGAGCCGCGTCTGGCCGGCGGTCATCAAGATGCCTCCGTTCGACGAAATCCTGTCGAATCACTCGCTCTATTCGATGTTTCAGCCGATCGTGAACATCGCGAGCGGCGCGCTGCTTGGCTACGAGGCGCTGACTCGATGCCATTCCGAGGCTCCCGTGCAAAATCCGGAAGTTCTCTTCAAGTACGCCGAGAAAAAGCATCGTGTCGGCGACCTCGAAATGAGCTGCATGGCGAGCGGATTGATGAGCGCCGGCACGATTCTGCAGGGTGCGTCGCTTTTCATGAACGTGCATCCGGCGGTGTTCAGCACCTGCTGCGATCTGCCGGCGACGGTTCAAAAGGCGGCGGCGGCAGCCGGTGTCCCTCTGACCTCCATCGTTCTCGAGATTACCGAGCAGGGCTCCCTGGGTGAGGGCTTCGGAGCATTCCGCGCGATCGCCGAACTCCGCGAAATGGGCGTGCGGTTCGCGCTTGATGACGTGGGGATCGCCTACTCGCATCTGGGATCGATCGAAAAAATTCAGCCTTCGTTTCTGAAGATCAGCCAGCACTTCGGAGAGGGATTCGAGCTCGACGCCACCAAGTCGAAGATCGTGCGCAACATCGTTTCGTTGTCGCACGATTTCGGATGCGCGCCGATTCTCGAAGGAATCGAGACGGCTTCCACTGCGCTCGCCGCGAGCGAGTTGGGAATTCCGTTCGGTCAGGGCTTCTTCTTCTCGCGTCCGTTGGACGTGTCAGCGCTGACGACGAATTCTTAGGGAATCCGCCAGCGAACAGGAATCGAAGCGTTTTTGCCGGCATCGTGCGACCCGCGGTGGCACTCCATCAACGCATTCGTGTTTGCCGCGGCATCTGGAGGCGCCCGCACGCGTTCGTCGTTCGCGCCGTACACCCGGCTTCATTCGCGTGCGGCGACGATGTTCACAGACGAATCTCTGCGCGCCGGACGGTCAGCGCTTCGATGCGCGCTTCGTAAGGCTCGTACCCGATTCCGTCACCTGATGGCGCCTCAATCGTTCCCTCTTTTGAAACGGTGACCGGTGGCTCGACGATGTCTTCGGCCCAGTACCTTGCCGAAGCCGAAACATCGCCGGGCAGCGTGAACCCGGCGAGAGTGGACATGGCGATGTTGTGTGCGCGCCCGATGCCTGATTCGAGCATTCCACCGCACCAGACGGGAACGCCACGGCTCCGTGCGAACTCCTGCATCGCGCGGGCTTCGGTGTGTCCGCCGACGCGACCCAGCTTGATATTGATGATGCGGCACGCTCCGAGCTCGAGCGCGTGCGCGGCATTGGCGAGACTGACGATCGACTCGTCCAGGCAGACCGGCGTCCGGAGCGCGCGCTGCAGTCTGGCGTGATCCAGAAGGTCGCCGGCGGCGAGCGGCTGCTCGATCATCAGGAGGTCGTACTGATCGAGCCGTTGGAGCAGATCGAGATCACGGTCCAGCGAGTACGCGCTGTTTGCATCGACCGACAGCGTGATCGACGGAAATCGCGAGCGTACCGCCTCCACCAGTCGTACATCGCTCCCCGGCTTGATCTTGATTTTGATTCGTTGATAGCCGCTGTTCAATTCGCGCGCGACGTTCTCCAGGAGCGCGTCCGTGCTCGCTTGCAAGCCGATCGAGACACCGCACTTGATCACAGGCCGGGTGCCTCCGAGATATCGCCAGAGCGGCGTGCCCGCGAGGTGCGCCTCGAGATCCCATACGGCGGTTTCAACTCCACCCTTCGCCATCCGATTTTCGCGAATGGGAGCAAGGATCCGGCTCACCTGCGACGCTTCGACAACATGAGCCTCGGACAGCAGGGGAGCGATGAACTTCTCGGTGATCATCCATGCGGTATCGATCGTTTCGTGATTGAAGAAGGGGCCTTCCATCGCGGTGCACTCGCCGTATCCGCAGGCGCCGCTCCCATCGAACACACGAACGATGAGGATTCTGCGGGTCGTCGCGCGGCCGAAGCTGGTCTCAAATGGCGCCAGCAACGGCATCTGAATCTCGCGAAGATCGAGCTTCTCCAGCTTCAAGCCGGCTGCCCCTGGCTCAGAACGTACACGCCCACGGATTGGGCGCCGCGTGTTTGCCGGAAGAAATCGGCGACGTAGAAGCCGGCGGCGAAGGCTTCGGTGAATCCGCGACGGGTGACCTCGCGCCACCGCATCGCCTGCTCTGCGTTTTGCCGCTGCACGCTGTTGATGTCCGACGGAATCTCGATGAGTGCCTGCTCGCCGGCAAGCGCCGCTTTCAGCGCAAGCTCGCGCGGCCATCCTTCGGCGTCCGCTGCGACGAGCGGTGGCGCCTGCGAGGCGACCTCGTACGCAGGGCGTTTTCCCTCAAGCCGTCGTTGGACACGGTCACTGTCCAGAGCCCACGTCACCCACAATCGATCGGTACCGATGCGGTGCAGCACGCTCGACGTCTCGGGACCGTAGAAGTTGATTTTGTACGTGTCACTGACGACGCCGAGCTTGCAGAAATTGAAATAGGCATTGAGGCTCTGCAGAGGATCGAATGTCCAGGTGATCCGGCGGATCCCTTGTGCGAGAACCCGCTCCCGTTGCGCGAGCTTCAGCTTGAATCCCACATCGCAGTTCCGGTACGCCGGCTTGACCGCCAGCATGTGCGAGTGGTGGATCGTCCGGCCGCGTTCGAGCCCGACAAAGCCGTAAACGAAACCGACCAATGCCTGACCGTCGCGCGCTCCGATCAACTGTCCGCCGGCGTGCCTGACAGCGACCAGCTGGGTCAGCGGCGTGATGTCGCGATCGTCGAGAATCCACACTTCCTTCTGAAGATCCTCAACCATCCGGATGTCGTCGATGCTCTCGAGGTCTTCAATGATGATTGCGGGGTCCTTCTCAGTATTGCGAAGTGAAGTGGAGCAAGTGTCCGACGAAGACGAACCAGAGGAGTCCGAAGCAGGCGAGCGCAAGAAGGGTTGCATTGAGTTTGTACCAGATTGTCCTGTTCTTACTGCGCCAGGCATTGATTGCGTCATAAAGGACCACCAGCGTGCCCACGGCACCCAGAACACCGATGAATTGAGCGAGGTAAATCCACTTATTCAGGCTGTCATTGAAAGCCGTGATGTTCGTCAGGCCGTAGACGACGATCCCGGCGATCCCGGCAACGAAGAGAACGTCGAGAGCGAAGACGAGTTTGACACCGATGCGAATCCGGCGTTGTTGCAGCGTCAGCTCGAGCGGGCGCTGATAATGCCTGCGCGCCAGCGCCGCGACCGGCCAGAGCAGAAGCGCCAGTGCGATCAGGGCGAGAGAGACCACGAGGACCGGGACGAGCACCTTTTGATTCTCGCTCAGCCCCACTCGCTGAAAGATGAACAAAGGATAGGGCGAGTACATCACTTCCATGCGCCCGGTTCGGTCGCGCTGGAATGCGAGGTAGTCCTCGCCGTCGGTGTCCTGAAATACGAGCGGCGCGACTTCGCGCAGCTTCATGGGATTCCCATTTGCGCGCTTGAGCAAAGACGTCGTAATCGTTCCGTCAGCCGTGGGCGTCACAATGAGCTCTCCGAGGACAGACGCCGCTCGAAGGAGCGATCCTTCGGCTCGGCGGCTGCTGAGGTAACTGCCGGCGACGCTCTTCGCATCCTCCTTCGCGGTCGACAAGGTCCTGGGAACGCGCGGGTCGGGGAAATAGCGATTCATGAAGGCGGCCCACAACTGCCCGCGCGGCTCGACTTTTCCAATTCCAGCGCTGTTGTACGACACGAAGAATCCGAGATTCGCGTCCTGAATGAGATGAACGGAGCTGTGAAAGAGCTCCGTATCGCCGCCATGACCGATGATGCGGCGCCCGTTCCGCGACTCTTCATAGAAGCCGTAATCCATTGCATTGGCCGCCGGGTTGATGACGTGCAGGGTGCTGTGCATCAGACGGACCGTTTCCGGACGCAGAATACTGGCGCCGTCGTATTGACCACCTTGCAGATGGGCGGTCATGAACCTGGCCATGTCGGTGGCGGTCGAGCTCAGGCTGCCGGCGGGCGCGGGGCCGACGGCCTCGAACGGCTTCGGGCCGCCCGAGGCGGTCCGGTAACCGTTCGACATTTGCCCGGCGAGGGATTTGGGTAGAGGTTGATCGAAGGTCGAGTGCGTCATGCCGAGCGGCTTGAAGATGTTCTCGTCAATATATTGATTGAACGGCCGGCCCGACACGCGTTCCACGATGTAGCCGGCCAGCGCCGCTCCATAATTCGAATAGGCCGAAACGGCTCCGGGTGGATAAATTCGCCGCGGAATGTGCGTCTTCACATACTGGCCGAGGTTGACGGGCTTCGAATTATCGACGAAGAGATCTTTGATCACCTCCTCGAATCCCGGCGTGTGCGTAAGAAGATCCTTCAGCGTGATCGGCTTGCCGAACGCCTCGGGGATCTTGAAGTCGAGGTACGTATTGACGTCGGCGTCGAGATCGACTTTCTTCTGTTCGGCGAGTTGCATGACCGCGGTCCATGTGAACAGCTTGGAGATCGAGCCCGGCCGGAACAGTGTGGCATCCGCGATCACGGGTTGTTTCTTCTCGACGTTGGCGTAGCCGTAGCCTTTGGCAAACAGCAGCTTCCCGTCCTTGACGATGGCGATCGACGCTCCGGCAATGTCGTCCTCGTCCAGTTGAAGCGGAACGAATCCGTCGAGGAATGTCTCGACGTCGGCTGCTGTCAGCGCGTGGCCTCCCGGTGGGCTCACCACCGCACTCTCCGCGTTCTGCTGCGGAGTCTCAGAAACGACTGGCTTCTGCGCAAGAAGAGGCGCCGAACAGAAGAAGAGAAGCAGCAGGGCCGCGGGCCGGTGGTGTCGCATCAGGTGTGTGCCTCCATCAACGGTGTTGTGAGCAGGGCGGTGATCAGAGCTGCGCGCCGCGGCAGGTCGGCGACGACGATGTGTTCGTGGGACGCATGCGCCCCATCACCCTCGACGCCGAGACCATCGAGTGTCGGTATCCCTTGCGCCGCGGTGAAGTTGCCGTCGCTCGCGCCGCCGCTCGACCCCTCGCCGAGATCGAAACCCAGATGGGAAGCGATCGATCGTGCGCGGTTGAAGAGGGCGACCACCGCCGGCGTGCGCTCCAGAGGAGGGCGATTGATTCCGCCTCGGATCTCGATCTGCGCTCCGGTGCAAACAGGTTGCATCGACTCGATGCGGCGCGAGATGTCCTCGCCCTGGGCCATCTTTAGAAAACGTACGTCGACTTCGGCGCGGGCCTCCGCGGCGACGACATTGGACAACGTCCCGCCGCTGATCACGCCGACATTCACGCTGATCCCCTCTTTCCGATTGTTGAGCGCGTTCAACGCCAGGATCTGGTGAGCTAACTCCGATATGGCACTCACGCCTTTGTCGGGATCGAGTCCGGCATGGGCAGACGCTCCGCGCGCGATCAGCTCGTAGGTGGCAATTCCCTTTCGGGCGGTCTTGACCTTTCCGCCCGGCAGCGAGGGTTCGAGGACGAAGACCGCGGCGCAATCCCACGCTTCGGATCTGATCAGATCGCGCGACGTGGCGCTGCCGCTCTCCTCATCGCACGAAAGAACCATGCGGATTTCCCTTCGTGGTTCCAGCTCGAGTGCATGGATCGCCTCCAACGCAGCGACCATCACTTCCACTCCGCTTTTCATGTCGAAAATACCCGGGCCGAAAGCGCGGCCGTTCTCCACTTGAAACGGCCTGCGGCTCAAGGTCGCGAAAGGCCAGACAGTGTCGACGTGACCGAGGAGCAAGACCGGTCCGTCACCGAGGGACTGTCCGAAGGTCATGCGGCTCACGAGATGCGCGCCGCGGTCCGTCTCGTGAAGCTTCGTCGCCGCGCCAATCGCATCGAGGCGAGTCTTTAGTTTCGCGATGACGGCGGTGGTCGCCGCGGCGTCGCCGGTCGGCGACTCCTGTTCAACCAGTGCTCGAACGCCTGCCAGCAGATTTTTCTGGCGGCCGCTGAAGTAGCGCAGGAGCTCCGCGGCCCGCGTGTGGTGCCGTTCCATGGACATCAGACTCCCAATGGGAGGCGCGACGGTCACCAGGCCCTTACGCCCAGAGAGAGTCCGATTGTTCTTGGCCGGATGTACGCAAGACCAACTGCGCCATTGGGGAGCGCGCCGGCTGCGTCGACAGTGTCGATGCCCTTCTCGTTCGTCAGATTCTTTCCGTAGAGCTCGATCAGCCAGCGGCCGAATTCGGTCCCCGCTCGCAGATCGGCCGTCACATAGCTGCCGATGGTGCGAAGGCTGCCGCTGTCGTTGCGGGTGGTGAAATCGAACGTTCTGTCGCCGGTGTAACTCACCCCGCCGCCAACGAATGCCGTCGCATTGTTTCGAACGCTCCATTCATATTCGGCCCTCAATGCTCCGGCCCTTTTGGGCGCGTAGGGCAGCGGGTCGCCATCGAGGCCGCCGACAACGGGATCCGTATCTTTGGTGAGGTACGCGTCCGTGTACGCACCATTCAGGGACAACGTCAGGCCGGCCGTCGGAAGGATGCTCGCGGTGAACTCTGCGCCCTTGCTCGTTGCCGTTCCACCGTTACCGTTGATTCCAAAGCCGTTCACCACAGCGAGGAGTTGAATGTTCTTCCAGTCGAGGTAGAACACGCTGAGGTCGATTGAGGACCGGCCGCCGGGCGCGCTCGCCTTCCAACCCGCTTCATAGCTGGTCAGGCTGTCCGACTTGTATGTCAGTGGCGTGCCGGCCGGAACATTCGGCGGAAGGACGTTCGGTCCGCCCGGCCGGAAGCCGGTCGCCACGCGAGCGTAGATCGATGAGTTTGCGGATACCGCGTAAAGCGGGGAGATCGAGTACGTGAACGGATTCTCGGACGAGTGGACATTGTCGAACGCCGTATGTCCGCCGACGAGGGGGCCATCGGCGGTCTGGGATGCAACCTGCTGATTTCTGCTCAGGCGCGCGCCAACGGAGAGATTGAAACGCGACGTCAAGTGCCAGGTGCCGTTGCCGAATCCAGCGATCTCCTTGTATTTGGACGGCAGCGAAAGCACCGCCAGGTCCGGAATCCCGGCCGCGAGCTCTCCCGTCGCTGCTTCCACGGCCTGAATGTTCTGATCGA
>DATIZY010000051.1:0-4934 GCA_035516895.1 Thermoanaerobaculia bacterium
ACGCCATGAGCAGTGCGGCCATGATCGCGAGCAGCATCATCGCGGCGTGACGCGTGAGGAGGCGCGATAGCGGCTCGCCGGTCGCTCGGATCAGGACGGTGCCGAGGGTCTCACTCTGGTGCGTGACGGGAACGTTGATGAGGAGCGTCGGACTGCCGGCGTTCAGCGGTGCATTGCGCAGCGAACCCGGAAGCGGCTCGGCATTGACACGAACGAATGACGCGATGCGATTTCCGCTGCTGTCGTACACCGCGGCCGCCGCAACGGCCGGATCGATTCCCAGCGCAGCGACGTGCTCCTGCACCGCCTTCACATCTCCAAAGACGAGCGCGGCGGTGACATTCGCGGCAACGATCTCACCCTGCACCGTCAGCTCATGTGCGCGTTGCGCGCGAAAAAGCCGGTCCTGATACATGGACGCGACGATGCCGGCGACGAGGAGAACGACCGCGGCGGTCAATGCGTGTGCCGGCGTCAACCCGCTCGGGCGGACCGCCTGACGCTCGCCGCTCATCGCGCGCCTTCCGCGGTCCTCACGCTGTGCGCAAGCGCGAGAAGCTTCGAGCTGATGACGAGGTGATTGCGCGCCGCGGCGACGTTGTCGATGTCGAAGCTGACGCGATCGTTGACGATGACGAAGTGAATGATGCCCGCGGTCGAACCGAGATCGGAGTCGGTCACCGTCAGCGTCGGAGTCCCCGCGACAGCCTCCAGCGCCTCGGCCGCGGTTTGGCGCGACGATCCGGAGATCAGCATCGCGTGACATCCCGATTGGGGCTCCGCTTTCGCGAGCTGGCGTAGGGCGATCGGATGCTTGTCCACGCGCTGGCCGGCCACCGCCTGCTCGATGCGGCCGCCATAGGGATCGGCGCCAACGACGCACAAATTGAATGGAGCGGTGTCGCTCGCAAACGAGCCCGCGGGCCATTCGACGAACGACGCGAACTTGTACAGAAAGGTCGACTTCACCGCGAATTCGAGCGAGCGGTCGGCGCTGTGCGCGGGAACCGCCAGCGACATCGCAAGAAGGACGCCTGCGATCACGCGCGCCTGCCGGAGTGTCGTCGTCATGCTCACCGGGACCAGCGCGCCGCAACAGCGATCGACCGCGGAACCTCTTCCGGCGCGAGCGATGGGTTGATGAATTCGACGTGGCGCGCGTGCAGCAGATTCTGCCCTTCGACGGAGAGCACGACGTTCTTCCTCGCCTGCCACCCGATCCGCACATCCGCTTCGGTGTAGGCGTCAACTGCCGGACTGGCGAGACGGCCAGCGCTCCGCAACCCAAGATCGAGCTGAATGTCGCGTGCGAGATCGAAATCCGATCGCGCCATCCATTGATAGTGCGGATCGTTGCCGGCGAAGGCGACACCGAACACGTCGCGGCTTCCCGCCGCCAGACGCAGATCCTTGTGCAGCGTCGCGACGCCGGCGCTCATCCGCCACCAGTCGCGCAGCGAGAAATCGCCCCACGCTTCGACGCCATCGGTGTGACCCAGCATGTTGTTGCGCAGAATCAGCGGAAACGTGGACGGACCCGACGCTTCCACCGTGCGCAGGCGCTCATACGAATCATGAAACGCCGAAACCGAGAGCGAGACATTGGGCGATAGAAGTCCGCGATAACCCAATTCGTAGGCGATGAGATCTTCCGATTCAAAATCGGGATTGCCGTCGAGAATGCCGCGATTGACGAGATCGGTGTCGAAACGCGAGGGCGTCCGCACCGCTCGCGAAACGGCGCTCCACAGCGTGATCGATCGGGCCGGCGTCCACGCGAGCCGCACGTCCGGCATCAGCTCGACGCCCGTGTACGTGTTGTGCTCGATCTTTGTGCCGATGGTGAGCTTGAATTGTTTGCTGAGGGCGATCGCGTCCTGCGCGAAGACGTTCGCAAAGTCGAGCTTGCGGCTCGATGGCGAGAGGAACACCGTGCCCGGGCCGGGACGGAAATCGTCGCTGGTCAGACGATATCCGCCGCCGATCACGATTGCGTTTCTGCCGAGGGGAGAGAAGTTGTATTGCGTTTCGAGAGCGTACTGATCGAGTCGCGCATCGATGCCGCTGACGAGAAGGCGCCGCGTTCGATCGGCGTAGGCCTGAACGCGAAGCGCCGACCCGTCGGTCGACTCACGCTGCCACGCGCCCGAGATGTTTCCGCCGCTGATCTCGCCGCTCGGCAGAACGCTCGGCAGACCCATGCCGGTTCCGCGATACGCGTCGCCCTGCACGGTCATCGTGTCCACTCCACGATGCCAATCGGCGCGCACTCCCGTCTGAAGATGGTTCCATGAATCGCGCGCGCTGTCGCCGTTCTGGCGGACCATCGCGCCTTGCGCGACGTCGAGGCCGTAGACGCGAAAACTTCCGGTCGCGCCGGCGCTGCCTCCGAGCCGTGCGGCGAGCCGCTGATCGAGCGAGCCGGCGCTCGCGTCGACATCGACGCCGCGAGTCAGGATCGAATCCTTGGTGATGATGTTGATCACGCCGTTGACGGCGTTCGCACCCCAGAGCGTCCCGCCCGGCCCGCTGATGACCTCGATGCGATCGATGTCGTCGATGAAGGTCTTCTGCGCGTCCCAGAACGTGCCGGGGAAGAGCGGCGAGTAGACCACGCGGCCGTCGATGAGAACGAGGAGCTTGTTCGCGGTGCCGTTCGACTGATTGAAGCCGCGCGCCGTGATGGCGTACGTGTTCGCGTCCTGGCGAGCCACGTACAAGTTGGGCGCGAGCCGCAGGATTTCCGGCAGCGTCTGAGCGCCGGAGCGGCGGATCGCGTCCTGCGTGATCACGTAAATCGCCGCAGCCGCCTCGCTCAGCGGCTCCTCGGTTTTTGAGACCGAGGTGACTTTGATCTGCGCGAGCTCTTCGATGGACAGGCGATTGAGGTCCTGAGCGGACGCGATCTGCAGCTGCGCGGCGATGGGCAGCGCGAGGAGCGCGCACGCAAATGACATCAATTGCCGACACTGCATAGAAGGAGGACGCGGCAGTCTAACAGGCACGGCTCGCGTGCGGAGTGCCGATTCTCTGGCGGCCTGAGCCGGTGGAGAGGCGTCAAGAGCCCTTGCGCAGCGCCGGCCCATCGCCGCGAGCGAGCAGCCGACTCGACGCTGCGCAGGATTCGTGGATATCCCCGAATTTGCAAGTTTAGAAAAGCAATCTCGCCGCGGCAGTTTTTCTCTTACCATAGCGCCGTCCTATGCGGAGACTGCGGACGGTGCTCGCCGCAGCTGTCATCTGCGGAACGGCCGCAACGACGTCGGGCGACTACGTCTCCGCGCAATCGGCCCTCAACACGTCGGCCTCCCGCCCGGACTGACGATCGACGCGACCGCGGGACTCATCTCCGGCACGCCGACGGCAGCCGGTTCGTTCAGCGGGTCGATCACCGCATCGAACGGCACGGCGCCCGATGCCGTCCAGCCGTTCACGATCGTCATCGCGAAAGCGGCGCAGACGATCTCCTTCACACCGCCCGCCGATCTGACGATTTCGCCAACGCCGCTCCCGTTGAGCGGCACCGCCACCTCGGGGCTGGCGGTGAGCTTCTCCTCGACAACGCCCACGATCTGCACGGTGAGCGGAGCGAACGTCACGATGGTCTCAACAGGCCGCTGCACCATCGACGCGGACCAGGCGGGCGACGCC
The DNA here is from genome assembly GCA_035516895.1 of Thermoanaerobaculia bacterium. Lineage (GTDB taxonomy): Bacteria > Acidobacteriota > Thermoanaerobaculia > Gp7-AA8 > Gp7-AA8 > Gp7-AA10. Next base: position 3,652 of record DATIZY010000051.1, read on the forward strand.
GACTACCTCGCCGCGCCGACCGTCAGCGGATCGTTCAACATCAATCCGCAGCCGCCGCAGATCACGAGCGGCCCACCGCCTGGCGGAACGTTTGGATCCTCGTATTCGTTCGTCGCAACCGCGAGCGGCACGGCTCCGATCGTCTTCAGCGCGACCGGACTCCCGCCGGGTCTTTCGATCTCCTCCGCTGGAGCGATCTCCGGCACGCCAACCGCGGCCGGTTCATTCACCGGATCGATCACCGCGTCGGACGGCACGGCGCCCGATGCCGTGCAGCCGTTCACGATCGTCATCGCCAAAGCGGCGCAGACGATTACGTTCGCACCCCTCGCCGATCGCCTGCTCTCAGCAACACCGTTCACGCTCAGCGCGACCGCTTCTTCCGCGTTGCCGGTCAGCTTCCAGTCGCTAACGCCAGCGGTTTGCACCGCCAGCGGATCGACGCTGACGATGCTGGCGCCCGGAACGTGCCGCATCGAGGCAGACCAGCCCGGCGACGCCGATTACCTCGCGGCGCCGGCCGTGACGAACTCGTTCACGATCACGGCCGCCATTCCCGCTCTTTCGACCAATTGGCTGCTGCTTCTCGCCGCCGCTATCGGACTGCTCGCCGTGATGCGAATCCGATCGTGAGGGCCGGCTGTAGCCGCTCGGTCGCGTAAGCCGAGATCCGAACCGTTCACAAGTCAGCGAACTCCGCCGGCCGCGCGTAGAGCCTGCTCCCCCGCTTTCGCCTGCCGATCGAGCTGTTCGAACACCTGATACTCCGCCGGTGTCGGTTTGGCGTAAGCGAGATCGCTCTCCGCTTGCAGATACGCGAGATGACTCCGCAGCTTCGTCTCGTACAACAGCGTACCCTCGCTGGAATGCACGTCGAGCTGGACGAGCGAGTTGATGGTCTTGTCGAGCGCCGCTGCCGCCGCGGTGTTGCCCGCGCCGCGAAGGCGATCGCGCGCGGCGATCGCTTCATTGATCGCACGGTCCAGCTCATCGAGCGCCTGATGGATCTGCATCTGCAGAGCGAAGCGCGCCTCGAGGTCCGACTGTGAAGTCGGAATGCTTGGATCGAGCGCGACCTTGAAGCTCTGCTGCGAGCGCTGTCCGCCGTAATCGAGAACCACGTCGTACGTTCCGGGAACCACCGCCGGCCCGCTGACCTCGTCCGGCAGTCCACCCGCAGCGATCGGAACCCAGAAGCCGGTGACCTCCGTCGCGTCGGGATACCGAAGATTCCACTGGAAGCGATTCATCCCCCGCTCGATCGCCGTCTCCTTCTGCTCCGC
>DATIZY010000052.1:0-5232 GCA_035516895.1 Thermoanaerobaculia bacterium
TCACAAGTACAGCTCTGACCCCAACTCCAGGAGGGCTCTTGAAACGAATTCTTCTGCTCGCCGCGGCGGCCACGCTGATCTCGCAGCAGGTCTTTGCGGGGCCGTGGCTGAAATCGCTCGACGCGGCAAAAAAGAAAGCGAAGGAAAAGAACGAGCTCATTTTCGTGGACCTCTTCGCCGACTGGTGCGGCTGGTGCCACAAGATGGAGCAGGAAGTCTTTCCCGCCGAGGCGTTTCAGAAAGCGACGGATGACAAAGTTCTCCTTCGCCTCAACACCGAGGACAACGGCGACGGGACGAAGCTCGCACAGGACTTCGGCGTCACCAGCCTGCCGACCTTTCTTCTGCTGACCCCGGAGGGAAGCGTCGCCGGCACCATCCGCGGCTATTTCCCGGCCGACCAGTTCGTCAAAGCGCTCGCCGACACCGAGAAGGGCTACCGCGAATTTCTCAAGCATGTCGCGCAGGAATCCAACTTCGCCACCGATTACTCGAAGCGGCTCGAGCTTGCGAGAGAGTTCCGCGCGCGCTACGCGATCGCTGAGAGCGAAGAGCGTTTCAGGAAGCTGACGGTCGAGAAGGGCGTGCCGGCCGACATCCGCGACGACGCGTACTACGAGCTCGCCTTCACACAGGCGATTGATCACAAATACGACGCCGCGCTCAAGACCATCCGCAAATTCAGTGCGGTCGAAAGCAAAGGTGAGCCGTACGAGAAAGCGCGCCTGCTCGCCGGCGACGTCTACGTGCAGCAGGGACACTATCAATCGGCTCTGAACGAGTTTCGCGCGTTCAAGGTGGCGTTCCCGAAGTCGCAGTTCATCGCGAATGTCGATGTGGTGCTGCCGCAGCTCGAGCAGCGAGTGAAGCAGTAGCGTGCTTGCGACTCTTCTTCTCGCGATCGGGTCGCTGACGCTGCCGGGTCAGAATCTCGTCACCCTCAGCGGCTCGGTCGATCCGAGCGGTCACGGCAGCGTCTCCGCGGCGATCGAGAAGGGCTGGCACATCCAATCGGCGCATCCCCTCGACAACTTCTCGATCCCGACGACGCTCACTGTTGACGGGCTCATTCAAGCCGATTACCCCCAGCACAAGGTCGAGAGCTTCACCTTCAGCGGCGGCAGCAAGGTCGCGGTGTACGACGGCACGATCGAGATTCCGTTCACCGCGAAAATCCCGGCGGGCGCGAAGTCGATCAAAGCGACGCTGCACTATCAGGCCTGCAACGATCAGGTCTGCCTTCCGCCGAGGGACGCGACGACGGAGCTCAGTGTGGCAGCCGGCATTCCGGCCGTCGCGCCGGCCGGAGGGGCGGCACAAGCGAGCGGCTCGTTCACGCCTCTCGCGAACGCGCCGCACGACGCGCTGTCGAGCGCGTTTCTCGCGCACGGACTGCCGCTCACGCTGCTGATCCTCTTCGTCGGCGGGCTCGCGCTCAATCTCACGCCGTGCGTCTTTCCGATGATCCCCATCACGATCGGATTCTTCGCGATGCAGAGCGACGGCCGCCGCTCGCGACGCTTCGCTCTGTCGGCTTCGTACGTCGTGGGCCTCGTGATCATGTACTCCGCGCTCGGCGTCGTCGCCGCGCTCAGCGGAAAGATGTTCGGCTCGTGGCTGCAGAGTCCGGTCGTGCTGATCGGATTCGCGGTGCTGATGCTCGTCCTCGCGTCGTCGATGTTCGGCGCGTGGGAATTCACCGTGCCGAAGTTCATCGCGAACCGAAGCGGCGGCCGCGCGGGGCTCGCCGGAGCGGCGGTGATGGGACTGTTCGTCGGCATCGTGGCCGCGCCGTGCGTCGGGCCGGTCGTCGTCGCCCTCTTCACACTCGTCGCGGGGATCGGGAAGCCGCTCATCGGCTTCGTCATGTTCGCCTCTCTCGCCCTCGGCCTCGGATTTCCATATCTCATCGCGCTCAACGCGCTGCCGCGTCCGGGCGAATGGATGGTGCAGGTCAAGAAGGCGATGGGCTTCGTGCTGATCGCGATGGCCGTCTACTTCCTGCGGCCGCTCATCGGTGAAAACGCATTCCGGTGGGGCGTCGCGGCGAGCCTGCTCATCGGCGCGGCGTTCCTCTTTTTCAGCCGCAGCGTGGGCCCGCGCGGCGGCCGCGTGATGCGCCTCGCGTGCGCGTCGCTGCTGCTCGTTGCAGGCGCGGCATTCGCCCTGCCGCGATCCAGCGGCGCCACCGTGTCGTGGAAAACGTACGACGCCGCCGCGGTTTCGGCGACCGGCAGACCCGTCGTGATCGATTTCTACGCCGACTGGTGCATCCCCTGTAAAGAGCTCGACGAGAAGACGTTCAGCAATCGCAGCGTCGCGGGAGAGCTCGATCGATTCACGCGCGTCAAGGCCGATCTGACCAAGCCCGAGGATCCGCAGGTGAAGGCGCTGACGAAGCAGTATCGGATCGTCGGCGTGCCGACCGTGGTCTTTCTCGACTCGGCGGGCCGCGAAGTCGACGCGCAGCGGCTCACCGGCTTCGAGCCGCCGCAGCAGTTCCTCGCGCGCCTCAGGCAAGTGCGTTAGAACGCCTGTGAGGGCCGGCTTCAGCCGCCCATTTTGACCGGCGAAAGCCGGTCCCCACACTGGTCGGCCCCTACAATCGTGACGATGACACTACTCTCGCGTGAGGACGTCGCCCGCGTTCGCGAGCGCATCGCGCGCGCGCACGAGCTCGCGGCGATTCAGTTTCGCGACGCGTTCGTTCCCGGCAAAACGCCGCCATCGCTTCACCTGCAGCTGCTCACCGATGCGCTGGTCGGCGAATCGGAAGGCGTCCGCCTCATCGGCCCCGCGTACGAGATGCGTGGGGATGTCCTCGAGCCGCTGCACCGAAACTTCGAAGTCGATCGCACGGCGGTCGCGATCTTCGAGTACTGGCTGATCATCTCCGAGATCACCGGCTCCGACGCATGGCGGATGACGAAGCTGATCGCGACGCCCGAGGAGTACGACGCCGCGCTGAGGCGGATGCGATCGCCGCAAATCGTGCGCGCGCTCGTGCCGTCGTTCCTGCCGCGCGTCGACGGCTCGCTGCTCGAGGTCACGCTCTACACGCGCGCCGACGGCGAGCGTGTCGAGCGACGCCGCCTTTTGCTCGACGAGAACAACGAGTTCCATTTCCACGGCCGCGATCTCATCGCGGAGGCGCGCTGACTCCGGCGAGGATGTCGTAGGACTTCAGCTCGTGTCCGAGGAACTCGCGGCGGATTTTGGCGGCGAGGGTGCGCATTCTTGCGACCGGCAGGCGCTCCGCCCCGAGCTGCTCGACACGCAGCCGCATCACGGCTTCGATGTCCTCCGAGACATCGGGCAGGATGCCGGCGAGCCGCAGGATCCACAGCTCGACGTACGCGACGACCGAGATCGGATCGGCGCCTGCGAGCAGCGCGTCGGTCGAGCGGTCGAGCAATCGGTAGATCAGATCGGCCGGATCGCCGGGCTGCGCGAACGTGTCGACGGTCTCCGCGATGTACGACGCGGCGACGTTCGCGACGAGATTTTGCTGCGCCGGAAAAAGCGATCGGATGAGATCGACCGATTCGATGCGCACCACTTCGTCCGCTTCGCGCTCGACGAACGTGAGGCGCACCTTCGCGAGCGGCTCGAGTGCCGCGCCGAACCGGCTCTTCAAACTGCGCGCGCCGTACGCCCATCCTTTTTTCTTGCCGTGCTCCGGCGTGAGAAAGACGACGAGTTTGTCGCGCTCCCGTGCCGGATAGGTGTTGAGGACGATCGCTTCGGTGCGCTCGGGCCGCATTCTGTACAGTGTATTCGTGCAACTGGTGGCGACGATTTACGAGCCGACGCAGGACGCGGCGATCGCGGCGATCCGCGCGCTGCCGCCGGAGCACGACATGGTCGAGGTGCGCTTCGACGCGTTCGGCGGCGGCGATCCGAATGCGTTTCACGGCGTCACCTCGAAACCGCTGCTCTTCACGAACCGCGGCGGCGAGCCGGTGGATTCTGATTTCGGCCTGATCGACGTCGAGTTCGGCCGCCGCATCGAAGATCGCTCGCGAACGGTTCTGTCGTTTCACGATTTCAACGGCATGCCGGCTCTGCCGCCGCTCATTGACGAAATGAGCGCCGAGGGTTGCCTGCACACGAAGATCGCGGTGACGCCGGCGACGCTTCGCGAGAACGAGGAGCTGCTTGCGATGATCCGGCCCGGCCTGACAACCATCGGCATGGGCGAGCGCGGGCTCTACTCGCGCATCCTCGCGCCGTTTTTCGGATCGGAGCTCTTCTTCGCCGGCAACGCAGCGCCGGGGCAGCTTTCGCTCGATCGCGCGATTCCGATTTACGGCGACCGCCGCGTGTCGAAGCCGGAGAAGATTTTTGCGATCGCAGGAAATCCGGCCGGGCACAGCCTCTCGCCGTCGATCCACAATCCGCTGTTTCGAAAAGCCGGGGTGAGCGCGGCGTACACGATCGCGTCGTTTGCAACGTTCGACGAGATCGCGCAGGCATTCGAGCGCGGCGCGATCGCGGGGCTCAGCGTCACCGCGCCGTTCAAAGACCACGCGTTCGCATTCGCAAAGCGCGTCAACGCCGATGTGCGACGAAACGCGATCGACGCCGAAGCAGTGAACACGCTCGTGCGGACGCGAAGCGGAATCATCGCCGGCAACACGGATGTCACCGGATTCGAGCGTCTGCTTCCGAAAGCGAAGCGAGCGGCGGTGTTAGGCGCGGGCGGCACGGCGCGCGCGGCGCTCGTCGCGCTGAAGCGCGCCGGCATCGAGGCGATCTCCTTCAATCGCACGCCTAGGACCGGCGCTCGGCCGCTCGACGAGGTCGAGCGATTCGACGGCGATCTCGTCATCGACACGCTGCCCTCCGGCGTCCGCGTCACACTTCCGCCACACATTCCGGTGATCGCGGCAGCGTATGATCGCGGAGGGTTGCAGCTGCTGCACGAGCAGGCCCTTCCGCAAAACGAGCTGTTTCTCGAGGCCTTTCGATGAATCTCGACGATCTGCGGCGCGACTACGACATCGTTCCGGTCGTGCGCGAGATGAGCGCCGACGCGATGACGCCGGTCGCCGCGTTCGCTGCGCTTTCCGGCGCGCACAGCGAGGCCTTCCTCTTCGAGTCCGTCGAACGCGGCGAGAACCTCGGCCGCTACTCCTTTGTCGGATTCGATCCGCGCCGCAGCCTTCGGTTCGATCGCTCGACGCCCGATCCCATCGGCCTGCTCAACGAGGAGCTTCGCCCGCTGCGCGT
>DATIZY010000053.1:0-26452 GCA_035516895.1 Thermoanaerobaculia bacterium
CGGCTCGTCGAATACTTCGACGACGATCCGTGTAGGCGGCTCTATCCGATGGCGGCCCCGCAGGCGATGAATGGAGCGCTGCGGAAGGACGCGCTCGACGAGGTGAAGGCGAAGAGTCTCGGCGTGACGATCGAGGCGCGCTACACCGTCGGCGAGTACGACATCCTCATCCTCTCCGCCGAGCAGAGCAACGGACTCGAGACGTGGCTGCGCGAGAACGGCTACCGCATCCCGCGAGGCGCGTCGTCCGTTCTCGCGAGCTACATCCGCCAGAACATGAAGTTCTTCGTCGCGAAGGTGAATCTCAACGAACAGGCGAAGCTCGGCTTCAACTACCTGCGGCCGATTCAGGTCGCGTACGAATCGCCGAAGTTCATGCTGCCGATCCGCCTCGGCACCGTGAACGCGGACGGTCCGCAGGAGCTGTTCGTCTACGCGCTCACGCGGAAGGGCCGCGTCGAGACGACGAACTACCGCACGGTCAAGCTTCCGACGGACGTCGATGTGCCGCTGTACGTCCGCGACGATTTCGCGCCCTTCTACAAAGCGCTCTTCAACGAGCAGGTGCGCAAGGACGACATGACGACCGTCTTCACCGAGTATGCGTGGGACATGAACTGGTGCGATCCGTGCGCCGCCAATCCGCTCTCCCGCGACGAGCTCCATCGCCTCGGCGTGTTCTGGGTCGATGTGAACGGCAGCGGCGCGTCGGACGTTTTCCTCACCCGTCTGCACGTGCGCTACGACCGCGACCATTTCCCCGAGGATCTGGTGTTTCAGGAGACGGGCGATCGACAGAACTTTCAGGCGCGCTACGTCCTGCATCATCCGTGGAACGGCGATTCGCAATGCGATGCGGCAATGGAGTATCGCCGCAACCTTCGCGACCGGCAGGAGAGGGAAGCGCGCAATCTCGCGTCGCTCACCGGATGGGAGATCAACGATGTGCGACGGAAGATGAATCTCGCCTCGACGCCGCCGCGCGAGAAGAAGTGGTGGGAGTGGTAACGCCTGTGTGATCCCTCACCCGTTCCCTCGCGGGTGAGGGGTCATTTGAACAGCGCGCCGATCAGCACGATCAGCAGTGAGACGATCGCGATCGCGAGCGGCGCAAACAGAATGACGAGAATGAACGCCGCGACTCCGCGGCGTTTCGTTTCATTCGCGCGCACATCGCTCGACAGCTCGGTGATGTAGTCGGGTTCGGGCTCGTCAAATCGCGCGAGGTAGTCGCGCGCTTCGTCGTAGGCGATCGACGGGACCATCAGAACGACCGAGCGTCCCGGCATCAACGGCGCTTCGCGGCCGGTGACTTGCGTTCCGCCGGCCTGCTCGTAGCGAACGTGACAGTCGACGCCCTGCTCCTGCAAAAGCGCGGCGGCCAATTCGACGGACGAAAAATCGCCGCGGAAGACTTCACGAAATCCGGCGTCCTCGGGCATGCGCGGATAATGAGAACATGAAAAAATCCGATTTGACATTTCCCGAGCTGATGTTCGTCGTCGGCACGCGCGCGGCGCTCGGCGCGGGAATCGGCCTGTTGCTCTCCACGCGGCTCAGCGACTCGCAGCGAAAGATCCTCGGCCTCACGCTCGTGGCGATCGGCGGCGTCACGACGATTCCGTCAGCGATGGCGGTCAGGCGCGCCTTTCGATCGACGCGCGATGCCAGCGACGCCGAGTAGCACTAACCGCGTCCGCCGGCGAGCTTGGAGGCCTCCGGAAGCGATCGCAGCCGCATCATGGCCACGATGCCGAGGAACGGGCCGGGAGCGAGGAAGGCGAAGGCGTAGCGCCAGCCGATGTGAGCGACGAGCACCGGCACCAAACCGATCGTCAGCGTGGTGATCAGAAATCCGATACATGTCTGAATCGTCAGCGCCGTGCCGATGTAGCGTGGATCGCCGAGCTCCGTGACGCACGCGGAAAACTGCGCGGAATCGGCGACAACGCTCGCGCCCCAGATCAGCGCGATCGCGAGGAGCGCATACTCCGAGCGGCCGAAAACGAAGCCGATCGCGATGCAGCAGGCGCCGCTGATCGCCATGGCGGTCGAGGCGACGACCGTCCGACCGGCGCGATCGGCGAGCAGACCCGCGGCAACGCAGCCGACCGCCCCGCTCCCGATCACGACGAACGACGCCACCTCGGCCAGCTTCGGGCTCATCGCGGCACGGAACATCGCCGGCGCCCACGTCCACATCGCGTACAGCTCCCACATGTGGCCGAAGTAGCCGAAGTTCGCGAGGCGCACGCCGCGATTGCGAACGATGTCGGTGACCTGCGTCAGATCGAACGGCTGATTCGGCAGCGCATACGGCCCATCGTGCAACAGAAGAACGATCAGCGCGCCGGCGAGAGCGGAGAGCGAGGCGAAGCTGACGTTGATCCGCCAGCTCGACGAGCCGACTGCGTTGACGAGGTACGGCGATGATTTGCCGAGCGTCAGCGCGCCGATGAGAACGCCGAGGGCGAAGCCGCGGCCGACGCGGAACCAGGTGGCGATCACTTTCATCGCCGGCGGATAAACGCCGGCGAGAAACATCCCGGTCAGAAAGCGAAGCGCGATCGCCGGCGCGGCGGAATGCGTCGTCCACGCGAGGATCGCATTGACTGCCGCGCCGCCGAACGCGCACAGCGCGAAAAGATGCCGAGCGCGGATCACGTCAGGCAAATTGAAAATCGCGCTCGCGAGTGTCCCGGCGACGAATCCGATCTGCACCGCGAGCGTGAGCCATGCGGTGGTCGATCCGTCGAGATGCCACTCCCGCGCGATCTGCGGCGCGACTGCCGAGACGGCGAACCACAGCGACATGCCGAGCAGGAGCGCGGCGGCAAGGAGGACGAGCGCGGTCCAGCGGCTCATCCGCACACTTTCGCTGCCTGAATTGAGTTCGTCCGTCGTCATGGAGCGCGGTATTTCACCACGAAGGAATGGCGAATACCCGTACCCGAGATGAAGATTTGCTTTTCACCCTCTTGACAATTCATAAAATGAATCCTATGTTTAAGAAAATTGATTTTATGCACTGGCAAGAATTAATAAAATTGATTCCAAGCGAGCATGTGGTGGTGGAGAGGGTCCGTTTGCCGGGGAAGAACCTCGCTCTCGAGGGATCGTTCGAGCTGCCTGACCTGGCGAGGCTCAGCGCGGAGGACCAGGTGTTCGTGACCGCGTTCCTGCGGAGCCATGGGTCGATCAAGGAGATGGAGCAGACCTTCGGGATCAGCTATCCCACCGTGAAGGCGCGTCTGAACCGGATCGCCGGGTCCTTGAAGTTCGTGGAAACGAACGCGATGCCATCGCGCGCGGAGATCATGGAACGGCTGCGGAGCGGGAAGATCAGCGCAGAAGAAGCCGTGCGGCAGCTGGAGGCACTGCGATGATTCCGCTCATCGCACGAATTCGCGTCCGCCGGCGGACGCATTCTCTTGGACTTTGGATTCCGTTGTTCTTCATCTGGATCGTTCTCCTGCCGGTCATCCTGCTGCTGATTCCAGTCTTCGTCATCGCCTGCGTTGGATTGGGCGTCCGCGCGTGGAGTGCACTGCGAAGCTGCTGGAATGTGATGAACACTCTTCCCGGAACCCGCATCGAAGCGACGAGCGGAACCGATTCGTTCGCCGTCGTCATTCATTGAAGGAGCTCAACATGCCGGAACATCGTCGTGAAGTACTGGAAATGCTGGCCAAGGGTCAGATCACCGCTGACGAGGCAGAGCGGTTGCTCAATGCTCTCGAGGGGACGCGCACCGATCCCGCGGAGGGGTCGCCAAGGAAGCCGAAATACCTGCGCGTGCTGGTCGAGGGAACTGAAAACGGCTCGCCGCTGAAAGCGAACGTTCGCGCGCCGATGGATCTGCTGCGCGCGGGCGTGCGGCTCGCGAGTCTGATTCCGCCGCAGGCACGAACGCACGTCAACGAAGCGATGCACGAGCATGGCGTGCACCTCGACCTCAATCAGATCAAACCGGAGAACCTCGAACAGCTCGTCGATCAGCTCGGCGACATCACTGTCGACGTCGACAACGAAGGAATGAAGGTCCGCGTTTTCTGCGAATAGGCGCGGCAGTTGACTGTGCCTACTGCCTGACCACCCACACCTCTTCGGGCGCGAGCGTCTTGTGGCCGGCCGGTTTGCCGGTCTCGAGATCGGTTCCCGGCAGCGTCACCTCGACCGGCGCGTCGTTGTGATTGAACGCCACGACGATCCGATCGGCGCCCGATTGCAGCTGCCGGATCTCCACGCCCGCCGGTGCGAGCGACGGATGCGCGACGCCGGCCCAGTCGAGCATCGAGCGGATGAAGTTGCCGAGCGATTCTTCGCGATCGGATTCGAAGGCGGAACCGAGGAACGTGCCGGCGACCATGATGCGTCCGTTGCCGAACTGGTTCGTCACGATTGCCGGCGACCCGTCGTCGAAATGCGCGACCGCGTTGCCGGACAGCGACTCCTCGTACAACTGCCCTTTGAAATGTTCGCCGCTGTCGAGGATCACGCTCGCTTTTCCGCTCGCGGTCATGTGCACTGCGGTCTCGCGGCAGCTGCAGACTTCGTTCAGACCGAAGCCGGGGATGATCTCTTTCGCTTTGCCGTTCTCGTCGTTCCACGCGAGGCGCGCTTCCGCGACGACCGCGCCGCCGCTCTGCACGAACTCACGGATCGCATTGGCTGCCGTCTCGGAGATCATCAGCGGATACGGAATGATGAGCAACTTGTAATGGCGCTTATTTATATCGTTAATGTGCACGAAATCGACAGGCACATTCGTTGGAAAAAGCGCGCGGTAGTAGCCGAGCATCGAACGGCGCGGCATCGATTCCGTCTCGCTCTGTGCCGATGACGGCGCAGCCCCCTGCCGCCCGCCCACCATGTACGCGAGCGGGTTGTAGACGATGCCGACTTCGGCCGGCACGGGATGCGCGTTCAGAAACAGCGCGCGATTCGCGTCGATCGTTTTCGCGACCGCGCCGGCGGCCCGCGCGCGATCGGTGATCGTTCCGTCGAGATTGATGAGTCCGAAGCCGCCCGATTCGTAGCCGGAGCTCATCGGATACCACGCGTACACGCTGACCGCTTTCGCGCCGCGCGCGAGCGCGCTCCACATCCACATGCGAAGGTCGGCCGCGGTGACGGTCGCGCTCACGCGAAGCGCAACGGTGCCGAATCCGCCCTGCAGCTCGCCGATCCAGAATGCGCCATTCGTCGATGAGCGCGTGAAATCGAGCAGCGCGCCGCGCCACGCCGGATCGCGTCCGACCGCGAACGAGTGCTTCGGATAAAAGGACGTCCCCCAGAAATCGACCTGACTCGCCGCCTGCCAGTCGTCGGGATTGCCGTAGCCGTCGAGGGGCGATGTAAAAAGATCCGGCGCGGCGGCGTGGCTCGTCGCCGTCACATTCGGCAGAACGCTCTTGACGGCGTCGTATCGCGCGCGAAGATCCTCTGAAATTTTCTGCGTGATGAACTCGCGCCAGTCGATGTAGTCGGTGTACGACAGAATCGTGCTGAGGCGATTCGGCTCGACCTCGTTCCACGATTCGAAGCGGCGGTACCACGCGCGATTGAGCGCGTCGAGCGTTCCGTATTTTTTCTGCAGCCACGACCGGAAACGCGCGACGGTGTACGGGCAAAAACAAAATTCGGGGCTGCGCATGTACGTCGCTTCGGCCCAGTTGATGACGTGCGGCTCGCTCCACAAGTCCCAGCCGATGAGCGCCGGCTTTGATTTCATCCGCTCCGCGAGTGTGGTGAAGAGGCGCAGCACGGCGGCATGCACGCCCGGATGATCGAAGCAATAGCCGGGCGCGGCCTGCGACGGCATCACTTCGCCGCTGATCGAGACGAAATGCGAGTCGGGAAACTTCTTGCCGACCCAGTCGGGCGCCGAATCGACGTAGACCTGCACGATGAGCTCGAGGCCCTGCTCGTTCGCGAGATCGGCCAGCTGCTCGAGATTCTCGAGGTGGTATTCGCCTTCGCGCGGCTCGACGGTCGCCCAGTCGACCCACGTGCGGACGGTGTTGAACCCCACGGCTTTGATCTGGCGCAGATCGGCGCGCCACTCCGCGACGTGCGCGTGCGGATCGGGATCGAGCATCGGCGCGCGCACCTTCCCGCCGCCGTACCAGACCGCGATCGGCAGAACGTTCGACGTCGTGGATGGGCGGGCGAGTGCGGCAGCGAGAAGCAGTCCGAGCATCGGACCGCGATTCTAATAGTCGATCAGGATGTCGGGATCGTTCACTTTCTGCGTCGTGAGATCGCGGATCGTGTATTTGTACGTCTTGCCGACCTCGAGGTCGTTGCGCAGCTGCGCCCACGCATGCGATCCCTTCCGCTTGTGCCACGCGAACGCCTCGGAGGTGATCTCGATCTCGTCGTTGCGCGACGACCCGAGAAACGCGTTGAAGATCTGGCCGTTGCCGCTGTGCACCGGATTCGTCGTGGGATTGAGCGTTCCGGGATCGATGCACGCCACTCCGTTCGGCGTGCCTTTGTCGCAGGGACTCTGGATGTTTTCCGGAAGATATGCCGTGGATGTGCAACCGATGACGAGGAGTAGAACCGAGACGATGCCGATTTTCCGCATGACCTCTCCTCCTATGACTGCTGCCTGGTGACTCCGGCCAGCTCGGGATCGTGCGCGGCGTCGGACGGACTGGCGCCGGCGGCGATTGCGCGCTTCAGCCACGCGCGTGCGCCGTCGCGGTCGCCGCGGATGTTTGCGATCACCGCCGCCGCGTACAGCGCGCGGTAATTCGTCGGGTCCTGCCGGAGCGCGAGGTTGAGCTCGGCTTCGGCCGATGCCAGGTCGCCCATTTTCGCGAGACAGCGCGCGGCCACCGCGCGTGCCTGCACGTCGCTCGGGTTGACGGCGAGCGATTCGCGTGCGAGCTTGATCGCCTGCTCGTACGGAGCCGCCGACTTCGCGCGCTGTCCCGGAACCCATCGATACGCATCGCCGAGGTTGGCCCAGACGACGAACTGTTTCGGCTGGAGCTGCGCGGCTTTTTCGAACGACGCGGCGGCATCGGCGAAGCGGCCTAACGAGTAGTAGCAGAATCCGAGATTCGAGTAGCCGTTCGCCGTCGGCTCGATGTCGATCGATTTCTGGTAGGCCTGCATCGCGTCGTGATAGCGGCCGAGCATCTGCAGCGCTCCGCCGAGGTTCGAGTACGCGCGCGGAGCATCGGGGAGGATGCTCGCCTGCTTCGTGAACAGCCGCACGGCATCGCCGTAGCGGCCGTGGTTGAAGCAGAAGTAACCGTACCGGCCGTATGCATCGGGCCATTCGGGGGCGAGCGCGAGCGCGCTTCGGTAGAGACGATCGGCGTCGACGACGTGTCCCATCGCCGAGTCGGTGTCGGCCAGACCGAGGCGAGCATCGACGAAGTCGGGACGGAGGGTCAGCGCGCGCTGAAACGACGCCGTGGCGTCCGCGTACTTGCCGCTGATTCGCTGCAGCTCGCCGAGGGTCGTATGAGCCTCCGGCTGCGAGGGGTCGAGCTGCACCGCGCGCTCGGCGTACACGGCGGCCTGATCGACGAGCGTGCGGTCACGCGTAAGCAAATACTTACGAAGCAGCGCCTTGCCGAGGGAGCCGTTCACCGCGGCCGAATCGCGGGAGTTGATGAGCATCCCTTCGAGCGACGCGATCGCGCGGTCGAGCGAGTTCTGGTCGGTCATCCGCTGCACGAGGCCGACGGCTTCGACGTACGCGCGCTGACTGAGCGCCGGATCGGCGCGCGGCGTGCGCGCGCGCGAGGCGTTCATCGTGCGCAGAACGCTGTCGGCCACCAGATCCTCGACCGTGAACACCTCGGCGCTCGGCGCGGTGACCATGTCGCCGGCGACGCGGGAGCCGGTCGCGACGTCCTGCAGCTGAAAGCTGACGCGCACCGCTTCGCCGGCATGCTGCACGCCGCCGGTGAGCACGAGCGCGGCGCCGCTGCGGCGCGCGACATCGCGCGGATCGCCCTTCGCAGCGCTCGCGTCGTACGGCGACAGGACGCGAATGCCGCGCGCCTGCGCGATTCGAGCGGCGATCATCTCCGAGAGACCATCGCTGAGCAGCTGCCCGTCCGGCGTGCCGCTCAGATCGCGAAACGGAATCACGGCGACGGAATCGCGCGGATTCGCCCCTGTCTTTGGTCCGCGAGTGTGCGTGATGACGAGCGTCGCGGCGGTGAGCACGAACAGCACCGCCGCCACCGCGCCGATGACCGGCACCCTGGGCGCATTCATGCGGAAGATGCGCAGCGTGCGCTCGGTCGAATCGGAGCCGGCCGTCAGGCGATTGCGCAAATCGCGCAGATCGCGTGCGAGATCGCGTGTCGACGCGTAGCGGTCCTGCGGCGATTTCGCGAGGCAGCGGTTCACGATTTGCTGCAGATCGCGCGTCACCCCTTCGTTCGCGGCCGGCAGCGGCGGCGGTTCTTCGCGGATGATCGCGGCGAGCGTCTCGGGCGAAGTGCCGCGGTCGAACGGCCGCTTTCCGGCGATCATCTCGTAGAGGACGATGCCGAGGGAGAACTGATCGGAGCGGAAATCGAGCGAGCGGCCGGCGGCCTGCTCGGGCGACATGTACGCGGCGGTTCCGAACACGTGGCCCGCGGTGGTGTGCGTGAGCGGCTGAGTGCGATCGCCGCTCGCGATCGTGAGGCGCACTTTTGCGAGGCCGAAGTCGAGCAGCTTCACGTAGCCGTCGCGCGCGATCATCACGTTTTCCGGTTTGAGGTCGCGATGGGTGACGCCGCGCTCGTGCGCGCTCGCGAGGACGTCGGCGATTTTCGATGCGATCCGCAGCGCCTCTTTCAGCTGCATCGGACCGTGGGCCATGAGTCCGCGGAGCGTCTGACCCTCGACGAGCTCCATCGCGATGTAGGCGATCGACTCGGAGCGGCCGACGTCGTAGATCGCGACGATGTTCGGATGATTGAGCGCCGACGCGGCGCGCGCTTCCTGCTCGAAACGGCGGAGGGACTCGGCACTGGCGACGTCGGGCGGGAGGATCTTCAGCGCGATGTCACGGTCGAGCTTCGTGTCGCGCGCGCGGTAGACCTCTCCCATGCCGCCGGCGCCGATCGGCGCGATGACGCGATACGGCCCAATGGAGAATCCGGCCTGTAGAGTCAAAGGTTTGGCCGCAGCATACCAGAGCGGCGACCGAATGACGGACTTCCGGACGGGCTACAAACTTCGCTTCTTCGCGCGCAGATTCCGCCGGCTGCCTTTCGACTTGCCGCCGCCGCCGAAGCGGTTGCCGCCGTAGGGAGAATCGTTGAAGTCGTTGCGCTCTTCGAACGCCGCCGGCGCCGAACGATACCCGCCCCCCGGCCGCCCCCCGCCCCCCGACCCGCCGCGCGGCCGCTCCTCGGCTGCGTTCACCCGAAGAGGGCGGCCGCCGAGCTCGTATCCGTTGAACTTCTCGATCGCTTTCGCGGCGTCCTCGTCCGATTCGAATTCGACGAACGCGAAACCGCGCGGGCGGCCGCTCTCACGATCGGTCGGAAGAAACACGTCCTTGATCGCTCCGGCCTGGGAGAAAAGAGTCTGCACCTCGTCCCGGGTCGTTTTGAATGCGAGGTTACCGACGAACACCTTCGAAGACATCCATTCCTACTTTCTGCCTGTGGGCAAACTCCAAGTCGCAAGAATTGCGCCGGGCCTCAGCATACCCGCTCGCGCGACGACTCACACTGCGACATCCGTCACATTGCGGTGGACGCGTCATTGTGGCGGAACGTAGCCCAGCGAAGACCAGCTGTCACCCGTGGCATTATCCACCGTCGATCCGTACGCAAGAAAGCGGCTCGTTTGCGGGCCCGGGCTGACGTTGAGGACGGCGATCCGCATGTTCGTCGCCGTCGGGCCCGGCAGCGGGAGCTGCTGCATCGACAGCGGCGGCACCACCACGTTCTGCAGCTCGCTGCGCTCGTCCGAGGTGAGCGTCACACGAAACGTCTGCTCCTGAGGATCGAGGTTGACGATGCCGACGTTCGAGCGATAGCGGTCGTCGCGGCGCTGACCGAGGATCACGAGCGTGCCGGCGGTCACGTCGATGTCGCTGACGGCGATGACCGGAAAGCTCTGCGACACGGTCCCCGTCGACAGGTTGGGCTGATTCGACCAGATGCGGGCGCTAGCGTGGAGCTCGCCGTTCGAATCGAACTGGGTGCCGCTCATCGCCGTGACGAGGATCGACCCGAGCCCCGACTGCCCGAGCACGTCGGTGACGAAATCCTCCGAGGCAATCTGACCGCCTTTTGGGATGGTCTTGTCGATGAATACCGGCGTCGTTACGCCGCTGACGCCCTGACTCATCCACATGAATCGCACCAGTTGATCGGCGTCGCTGCGCAGATTGACGACCGTAATGTCGCTGCGGAAGAACGTTCCGTTCGCGCCCGTGACGGCACCGGCGGCGGGAATGAGCAGCTGCGATGTGCCGGCGCGCTGCGTCGCGAGCTGCGCGGGGGCTGCCGCGGCGATACCGGCCAGAAGAAAAAAAAGCCATAGACTTCGTTTCATGCGAGTGTTCCTTTTGAGCGCCATGTTGTTCGGAACATTGTCTCTCGATGCGGCCGAGATCGTCATTCGCGCTGCGCGGGTCCTCGACGGCCGCGGAGGCGAGCTGCGCGAAGCCGCGGTGGTCGTCGACGGATCGAAGATCGTGCGCATCGACCCGCACCCCGCGCGCGCCGATATCGACCTCGGCAACCGCACGCTGATGCCGGGCTTCATCGACACACACGTTCACATCGGCTGGCACTTCGACAGGAACGGCCGGTCGAACGACGACGGCAGCGGCGAGAGTCCGGAGGAGTACGCGATGTTCGCGGGCGAGGATGCATACGCGACGCTGATGGGCGGCGTGACGACGGTGCAATCGCTCGGCGCGCCCATCGACAAAGTCATTCGCGAATTCGCCGAGCGCAACACGCTTCCGTATCCGCGCGTGCTGACTGCGGTCGATCCGATCTTCAACAGCAAACTCACGCCCGCCGAAATGCGTGCGGCGGTGCTGAAGGCGGCCGCCGACGGCGCGGACATGATCAAGATCTTCGCCTCCGAGAGCATTCGCAACGGCGGCAAACCGACGATGTCGCAGGAGCAGATGGGTGCCGCCTGCGGCGAAGCGAACCGCCTCGGCCTGCGCACGGCGGTGCACGCGCACGGACCGGAAAGTGTGAAGCGGGCGGTGCTGGCCGGATGCACCACGATCGAGCACGGCGCGCTCATCGATCAGCCGACGCTCGACCTCATGGCAGAACATCACGTGTTCTTCGATCCGCAAATCGACCTTGTTTTTCGTAACTATTTCGAGAACAAGTCGCACTACCTCGGCATCGGCAACTACACCGAGGAAGGGTTTGCCGAGATGCAGAAGGCGCTGCCGAAGACGCTGAACGTTTTTCAGCTGGCACTGAAGACGAAAGGCCTGCGCGTGATTTTCGGGACGGACGCGGTGGCGGGATCGCACGGGCGCAATCTGCAGGAACTCGTCTCGCGGGTGCAGAAGGGCGGGCAGGATCCGATGCAGGCGATCGTGTCCGCAACCTCGCTGTCGGCGGAATCGCTTCGGCTCGGCGATCGAATCGGTTCGATCGCACCGGGCTACGAAGCCGACCTCGTGGCGGTTGACGGCGACCCGCTGCGAGACATCACCGCGCTCGAGCGGGTCGCGTTCGTCATGAAGGGCGGCCGCGTGTGGAAGTCGCCTATTGCGGAAGCCCGTTGAGGATCGTCCGCGCGCGATCGAGATGCGCGGCCACCGTGGTGCGCTGCGCCTGAAGCAGATCGCGCAGAGCGCGCGTGTGCGCCGAAGGGATCAGCGTGCTGTCCATCGTGTTCAGCAGCCACTGGTGTTCATCGACCTGCGCCTGCATGTACGCGCGATCGAAGTTCGTGCCGCTGTAGGTGTTGAGCGCCGTGATCGTCTGCTGTGAGCCGCTGCGCAGCGCCGTCGAGGTCGAGTTGTCGGTCGGCGTGACGCTGTGCGACGCGATGTACGACTGCGTATTGTTGAGCGCGTTCGTGTGATCGCGGATCATCATCTGCGCGAAATCGCGGACATCCGACGAGATCGCCTTCGTCAGCGCCGCGTTCGCCTGATCGATCTCGCCCTGGTTGGCGGTGGTGACGATCGAGGCGATGTCGGAGTCGCTCATCGCCGCCGCGCCGTACGACGACGCCATTGAGCTGTTCGTCGAGGAGCATCCGAAAAGAACGAGCGTTGATGCGAGGCTGAGCAGGAGCAGCTTTTTCATGGTCTTCCTCCGTGGCGTGTTCGAGCACAAACCGCGCCGCATCGAGGGACAGAAGGGGGCGAGTCGGAGACGGATTCGGCAGATGCCTGGTCGTGGCGAGGATCGTTCGCTTGCGCGCGAGCGACATCGGTCCACGATGCACGCGGAGTGACCCATTGCGGACCTGAATGATCTGCAAGGATGCGCCTGTTACGGCGCGACGATCGCTGCCGCCTCGGCCGCTTCTTCGCGCAGCACGGGATATTTTCCGGTGAAGCACGCTGTGCAGTAGCCGTGATTGCCGGCGGCGGTGAGCATTCCGTCTTCGGAGAGGTAGCCGATCGAGTCGGCCTCGATGAAGCGGCGGATCTCTTCGACCGAATTCGAGCTGGCGATCAGCTCCCGCCGTTGCGGCGTGTCGATTCCGTAGTAGCACGGGCCGGTCGTCGGCGGCGACGAGATCCGCATGTGAACCTCGGTTGCGCCGAACTGCTTCAGCATGCGCACGATTTTCTTCGACGTCGTGCCGCGCACGATCGAATCGTCGATGAGGATCACGCGCTTGCCGGCGATGATCTCCCGCACCGGATTGAGCTTCACCTTCACGCCGAAGTTCCGGATCGTCTGCTTCGGCTCGATGAACGTGCGGCCGACGTAGTGATTCCGCACGAGACCGAACTCGAACGGAATGCCCGATTCGTGCGCGTACCCGAGCGCCGCGAACACGCCCGAATCGGGAACGGGCACGACGACGTCGGCATCGACCGGATGTTCGCGCGCCAGCTGCGCGCCGAATCGCTTCCGGACTTCCGCCACGTTGCGGCCGAAGACCGTCGAATCGGGGCGCGAGAAGTAAACATGCTCGAAAATGCACCGTGCCTCGCGCGCCGGTGGAAACTGATGCACGACGCGCAGCCGGTCGGGACACTCCAGCGCGACGACTTCGCCGGGGCGGACCTCACGGATCGTCTCCGCGCCGATCAGATCGAACGCGCACGTCTCGGACGATACGACGAGCGATCCGTCGAGGCGGCCTAACGCGAGCGGGCGGAAGCCAAACGGATCGCGCGCGGCGTACACCCGTCCCGGCGCCAGCACGGCGATCGAATACGCTCCGCGCAACCGTGACAGCGCGTCGATCAGCGCGCGCTCGATGTCGCGCTCCTTCGAGCGCGCGATGAGATGCACCATCACCTCGGTGTCGCTCATCGTGTTGAAGATCGCGCCTTCCTGCTCGAGCTCGTGGCGCAGCTCCGCGCCGTTGATCAGATTTCCGTTGTGCGAGACGGCGATCAGTCCCTTCGCCGTGGCCGCGACGATCGGCTGCGCGTTGCAGAGCATCGAGCCGCCGGCGGTGGAATAGCGAACGTGACCGATCGCCGCGTCGCCCGGCAGGCGCGACAGCCGCTCGTGCGTGAAGATGTCGGCGACGTAGCCCATCTCCTTCTCGACATGGATCTGCGGCGCGCCGGGCGCGATGATCTGCTCGCCCGCGCCCGACGATCCGATCGGCTCGCCGAGGTTTGTGTCGGACGCGACGCCGTCGTGCGAGATCGTTGCGATGCCCGCGCTCTCCTGCCCGCGATGCTGCAGCGCGTACAGGCCGAGGTAGACGAGGTTCGCCGCGTCTTTATGGTTGATGATGCCGAAGACACCGCACATGGAGGCTGGTTACAACAGAGTGTAACTCAGCGAAATTCAGTGTGCGGGCCGGCTTTAGCCGGGCGGACCGGCTGAAGCCGGTCCCCCCACACTACTTCACCAGTCGCGCTCGCAGCTCGATGTTCGTCGCTTTCAGCGCCTTCGAAACGGGGCAGCCTTCCTTTGCCGCGCTCGCCTGCGCGTGAAAGGCGGCGTCGTCGATGTTCGGCACTTCCGCTTCGCAGTCGAGCTCGATCTTCGTGATTTCGAAGCCTTCGCCGACCTTCTCGATGTGCACGGTTGCCATCGTGTGCACGCGCTTGGGTGTAAAGCCCGCGCGGCCGAGGCCGGCGGAGAGCGCCATCGAGAAGCATCCCGCGTGCGCCGCTCCGATCAGCTCCTCGGGATTCGTTCCTTTGCCGTTTTCGAATCGCGATGCGAACGAGTAGCTCCCTTCAAATGCGCCGCTTCCGAGCTTCACCCGTCCCGATCCATCCTTCAGCGTTCCGCGCCATTCGGCTTCGGCTTTTCGTGCTGGCATTGAGTTCCTCCTTCGTAGAACCGGCTCTCAGCCGGCTCATGCGCCGTTGAGAACCGGCGTTCTGTGCGGCGCGGATTATAGATGCCGAACCATCTCGATCTGCCGGACGAGTTTCTCCGCGCCGCAGTGCACGAGAAACGGCTCGAACTGATCGTCGGCGTTCATGATGCGCAGCGGCTTGCGGACGTGACGTCCTGCCGCGGCGAGGAGCGACCGGCCGATGCCCTGCCGCCGCGCCTCGCGGCGAACGGCGAGCAACGGCACGTCGCCGTTCGACGGAAACACGACGACGTAACCGTCCCGCCCCGCGGGCTCGCCGAGGATGTCGAACGGCTCGCGAGCGCGGCGAAGCGACGCGAGCGAGTTTTGCCACGACGGCTTCTGGTCGAACCACGATTCGTCGATGCTTCCGGAGCGCAACGCACCCGCGACGCCCCATCCGCCACCCGCCAGCGTCCACGATTGCAATCGCTGCGTTTCGATGAATCCGAGCTTCCGGTACAGCGTTTCCGCTCGGCGATTCGTATCGATGACCTCGAGGATGTAGCGCCGGGCGGGCAGCGTGTCGATCGATCGCTGCATCAGCACTCGCGCGATGCCGCGCCGCCGGTGCGAGATCACGACGCCCGTGCCGCTGTTGTACGCCTCGTCGCCGTCGAGGCAATTGAAGACGAAGCCGACGAGACGTTCGCCGTCGAACGCGCCCACCGCGAGGTCCGGCCGGTATCCTCGCCGCGTGACCAGGTTCGTCAGATAGTCGACGGTGTATCGCGCGGGAATGTCGTAGTCGCTGAATGCTTCATTGAACGCCTTCGTCATTCTCTCGAACGAGACTCCTTCGAGCGAGCGGATCTCGATCAATGGGCGAGCACTTCCGGCACATCTTCGCCGACACCGCGGATCACGTCGTCGATCGAATCGCCGCCTAACAGCAGGCCGAATGCGGAGCGCCAGATGCGCGCGAGCTCCGGCGTCGTCGTTCGCACGAGCGGCGTTCCATTGCGCTCGATGAGAAACACGGCCGGCTCCGTCCGGCCGATCCGCATCGCCGTCACGCCGTGCGTTTTCGCCAGTGTGAGCACCTCGTCGAGGTGGCGCGTCGAAACGATCGCGCGCGCCTGCGACTCGCCGAACAGCAGTGCGATCGCGTCGAGATCGTCCGCGTGGCCGGCGAGATCGACATGACAGCCGATGCCCTCCATCGACGATTCGGCGAGCGCGACCGCGAGCCCGCCGTTCGACAGATCGTGCGCGCTCCGCAACAGCCGCCTCTCGTGCGCGGCAAGGAAACAATCGACGAGCGCCTTCTCGCGATCGAGATCGACGCGCGGCGGCGGCACGATCGCGCCGGGCGCGAACATCTGCTGCCATTCCGATCCGCCCAACTCGTCGCTCGTGGTGCCGAGGAGGACGATGTCGAGCGAGGCGTCGGGGAAGGACAGCCCGCAGCCGATGTCTTCGCGATCGAGAATCCCGACCATGCCGACGGTCGGCGTCGGATAAATCGCACGCCCTTCGGTCTCGTTGTAGAACGACACATTGCCGGAGACGACCGGCGTGCCGAGCGCGTTGCAGGCGTCGCTGATGCCGCGGATGCACTCCGAGAACTGCCACATGATCTCCGGCCGCTCGGGCGAGCCGAAGTTGAGGCAATCGGTGATCGCGACGGGTCTGCCGCCGCTCACGGCGACGTTGCGCGCGGCTTCGGCGACGGCCTGCTTGCCGCCTTCGTAGGGATCGAGATGGCAGTAGACCGGATTGACATCGGACGTGATCGCGAGAGCACGCCCGCTGCCTTTCACGCGAACGATGGCGGCGTCGCGCCGCTCCGGCCCCGCGATCGTGTTCGTGCGCACGGTCGTGTCGTACTGCTCGAAGATCCAGTGCTTCGAGCAGAGATTCGGCGAAGCGAGGAGGCGAAACAGCGTGTCCGTCTGATCGCCGGTGGTGCGACGCGCTCTCAGCCTGTCGTCCGCGGCTTCAGATACCGCGGCTCCGGCGGGCCGCCGCATCGGCCGCTCGTAAACCGGCGCCTCGGTCGAGATCGGATCGACAGGGATCGCCGCCACTTCATCGCCGCGCCAGAAGATGCGCACGAATCCGTCGTCGGTCACTTCGCCGATCACCGACGCGTTCAAGTCCCATTTTTCGAAAATGCGAACGACATCCGCCTCGCGCCCGCGCTTCGCAACGATCAGCATCCGCTCCTGCGATTCGGAGAGCATGATCTCGTACGGCGTCATGCCGCTTTCGCGCACCGGCACGTCGTCGAGCACGAGCCGGACGCCGGTGCCTGCGCGGCCCGCCATCTCGAAAGACGACGATGTCAGGCCGGCGGCGCCCATGTCCTGAATGCCGACGATCGCGTCGCTCTCCATCACTTCGAGGCAGGCCTCGAGCAGGAGTTTTTCCGTGAACGGATCGCCGACCTGCACCGTCGGCCGCTTCTCTTCCGACGCCTGATCGAACTCCGCGGAGGCCATCGTCGCGCCGTGGATGCCGTCGCGGCCGGTTTTCGATCCGACGTAGATCACCGGATTTCCGACGCCGCTCGCGGTGCCCTTGAAAATTTTGTCGCGCGTCGTCACGCCCAGCGCAAACGCGTTGACGAGGATGTTGCCGTTGTAGCACGAGTGAAAGGACGTCTCGCCGCCGACGGTCGGGATGCCGATGCAATTGCCGTAGCCGCCGATGCCGCGCACGACGCCGTCGACGAGGTAGCGCATGCGCGGCGCGTCGAGATCGCCGAAGCGAAGCGAGTCGAGGCAGGCAATCGGCCGCGCGCCCATCGTGAAAATATCGCGCAGGATTCCGCCGACGCCGGTCGCCGCGCCCTGATACGGCTCGATGAACGACGGATGGTTGTGCGATTCCATCTTGAACGCCGCCACCCAGCCGTCGCCGATGTCGATGACGCCCGCGTTCTCACCCGGGCCCTGGATCACGCGCGGCCCGCTCGTCGGAAATTTCCTGAGATGCACGCGGCTCGATTTGTACGAGCAGTGCTCCGACCACATCACGGAGAAAATCCCGAGCTCGGTGTAGTTCGGCGCGCGGCCGAGGATTTGTAGGATAGAGGTGTACTCGGCGTTCGTTAGGCCGTGCGCAGCGATTGTTTCGGAATTGATGGCGGGCTCGTGCATCGCAGCTGACTATCATTATCTGCGATGTTGGCCATCGCTCTGCTGTTCGCCGCGCAAATCGCGGCGGAAAAAATCGCCCAAGCGGACGCGCTGATCGCGGAGATTCAGAAAACTCCCGCGCCCCACGTCGAAGAGCGCGCGCAAGTTACGCGCCTGCTCCACGAGGCGGTCGGCGCAGCGCCGCATGACACGCTGGTCATCACGCGATTCGCGGAGTGGACCGCGCGCGAAACGACGACCGATCTCGATGCGTTCGCGCGCACCGTGTTGCCGGTGGTCCGAGCGGCGGACGATCCCGACGCTGTACGCCACACCGCGAACCTGATGGATGTCAACGACAGGGAGATTCTCCTCGCCGACGCACTGGCGCAGCGTCCTCACGATACGGCCTTGTGGCAGGAGCTCGTCGATGATTACTGGCAGGCTCCGGTGACGGCGACGTTCGGTCCGGTGCGCATCGCCGGCGATGAAGGCTCGCTGCGCGACGAGTGGAAATCGGTGGGCGAGGAGGGCATGGCTCTTTCGGCGGCCAAGCAGATCGATGCGCTGTCGCAGCTCGGACGCGCGCGCGATCTGCTCATCGTTCTTCGCGCCCTGCCGGAACCGGTTCGCGACCGCGTTCTCGCGGATGACGTCCGTTTCGACATCGCCCTCGCCGCTCTCGTCACCGGAGAGCACATCGATGTGCAGCTCGCCGGTCCGGTCCGCGAC
This sequence comes from Thermoanaerobaculia bacterium, assembly GCA_035516895.1. GTDB lineage: Bacteria > Acidobacteriota > Thermoanaerobaculia > Gp7-AA8 > Gp7-AA8 > Gp7-AA10. Next base: position 18,288 of record DATIZY010000053.1, read on the forward strand.
TCGCGTCGCGCCGGACGGGTGAAGATTCTCGAGATGCTGCAGCGGCCCGAGCACGCGGATCCGTTCGATTTTCTCGCCGACGTCATCGGCCACGCCGGCTCGAGGCCGTGGGCGGGGCTGTGGGCGGACGCCGTCGCCCGAATCGCAGAAGGCGGTGGCTATTCGCGGCTGGCGTGTGAGATACGCAACCGCGCCGGCTCGCCGTTTTCGCTGACGTTCCATGGCAACGCGCTCGACTATCTGCCGCAATCGATGCGCGACGAGCTGCACGCTTCGTTAAAGCAGGATCGGGAGCCAGTCCAATGCAGCGCTCCCGACGGCGCCTCGGCGACGATCGAGCGACTCATTTCGCAACCGCCGCTCGCGCATTATCGCGAGAAGCCTCTCGACGTTGGTGCGACGGAAGTCGATGCGGTGACGCCGCGGCTTCCGGATGGTTTTTATCTGATCCGCGCTGAACGCGACGGCGATTCCATGATCGCGATCGGCGCCGATCAGCGAAACGACAGCGGCTATTGGGTGCTTCGTTCCGGCGACGGCGGGCGCACGTGGGACAAGCCGCTGTTCACCGGACTCTTTCCGGGCTCGCCGTATCGAATCGTGGAGACACCAAAGCAGCGGATGAACGCCGGCGACCATCTCGATGTCGAAGTCACAGCGACGGAACACAATCCGCCTCTCAGCATCACGCCAAAGGAGAGCGGCATCGCGCTCGAGATTCCGTGGGCGACGCTCACGCGCGATTCCGACGGCGACGGTTTCACCGATCTCGCCGAGCAGCTCTTCGTGACCGATTGGAACGATCCGACTTCGTTTCCACATCCGCCCGCGCCGCAACAATCGTCGTTACAGGGGCAGGTCATCGCGGCGATCCTGAAGTACCGCAAGCGCGATTCCGGCTTCGTCTTCATTTCGGGAACGCGGCACGATTTTGCCGGCGTTGCGACGAAGGCAATCCTGATCGTGCGTACTCCAGACGAATGGAAGAAATACCAACAGAACCTCGGCACCGTACGGCTGCTGACTTTTCCGTTCGTGTTCGTCAGCGCAGACGGAACGAAAGCCCTCGCTGTCGTCGACGAGTCCACATCGGAGACCTCGTATCTGCTGACGAAGAACGGCGACGACTGGGAAGTGAGAGTGCTGGAGTCGAGGATCAGCTGACCGTGCACTACGCGCGATTGTAAAATGCGCGCATGCGACAACTCCTGTTTTTTGTCGCGGCAGCGATGCCGCTCGCGCTCGTCGCGCAGGAGCACAAGCACGGCGGGCCGGCCGATCTCGGCAACGTCGGTCACGTGCATCTCGCGACGTCGTGCAACGCCGCCGCGCAGAAGGAAATCGATCTCGCCGATGCTCTGCTGCACTCGTTCTGGTACGGCGAGGCGGAGACGTCGTTCCGCCGCGCGGCGGACGCCGATCCGCAATGCGGCATGGCGTGGTGGGGCGTGGCGATGTCCAACTTCCATCAGATCTGGGCGCCGCCGACACCTGCAGAGCTGAAGAATGGTTCCGAAGCCGCGCGGAAAGCGGAGATCATTGGCGCGAAAACCGGCCGCGAGCGGGCGTACATCGACGCGATCGGCATCTTCTACGCGGATGCAGATAAACGTACGCACCCGCAGCGATTGGACGCGTACGAGAACGCGATGGAGAGCGTTGCAGCGGCCAATCCCGACGATCACGAGGCGGCGATCTTCTACGCGCTGGCGATTCGAGCGAACGTCGATGACCGCGACAAAACGTATGCGAAGCAGAAGAAGGCAGGAGCGATTCTGGCCCGGATCCTGCCGCTCGAGCCGGAACACCCCGGGATCGCGCACTACATCATCCATTGCTACGACTATCCGTCGCTCGCGAGTCTCGCGCTGCCCGCCGCGCGCGCGTACGCGAAGCTCGCGCCGGGATCGCCGCACGCGCTTCACATGCCGGCGCACATTTTTACGCGCCTCGGTTTGTGGGACGAATCGATCGCGTCGAACCTCGCCTCGGCGGCAAAGGCACACGAACACGGGCTCGTCTCTGACGAGCTGCACGCGATCGACTATCTCGAATACGCCTACCTGCAGCGCGGTGAAAACGCGAAGGCGTACGAGCTCGTGAAACGCGTTCCGGAAATGACGAAAGACGAAACATTCCAGGCGGCGTACGCCGTCGCCGCGGTGCTCGCACGCTATTCAATCGAGCGGCGAGAATGGAAGGAAGCCGCGGCGCTGACCGTGCCGCAGAACGCGGACTGGACCCGGTTTCCATGGGCCGAGGCGAACATTCACTTCGCGGTGGCGCTCGGGGCGGCGCGGTCGAATGAGCCGGAGCTCGCGAAGAAAGCGCTGGACCGTCTGGCGGCGATTCATCAAACGCTCGTCGATCGCAACGATCGCTACTGGGCCGGTCAGGTCGAGATCCAGCGGCTCAGCGCGGCGGCGTGGCTCGATCGCGATCTCAAGCTCGCGCAGGAAGCGGCCGCTCTGGAAGCGTCGACTGACAAGCATCCCGTGACGCCGGGCGCGATCGTGCCGGCGCGCGAGCTCCTTGCGGAGATGCTCCTCGAAGCCGGGAACGCGCAAGACGCGTTGACCGAGGCGCAGCGTGCGCTGCGCGACGCGCCGAATCGCTACAACGGTTTGCGTCTCGCGGCCGTGGCGGCGGAAAAATCCGGCAGATCGGCGGACGCGAAAAACTACCGAAGCCAGATTGCCGAGCTGCGCGTCAGCGAACGCTGATCTCGCGCGAGCCGTCATCGAGGACTCGAATCGTCACCTCGACGTGCTCGTCTTCGAACTCCTCGAACTCGGGCTTCGGCCATTCGATCAGCTTCACGCCCGGCTGCGCGAGCATTTCGGGGATGCCGATCTCCAGCCACTCCCGGCGATGTTCGGAGAGGCGATAGCCGTCGATGTGAATGATCGGCGGCTCGTTCGGCCGCGGGTATTCGTGCACGATGGCGAACGACGGTGAGGCGACCTCGCGCGGATCGGCGCCGAGCTCCGCGGCGATCACGCGCGCCATGAACGTCTTGCCGGCGCCGAGATCACCGACGAGGTGCACGACGGCGTTCGGCGAGAGCGAGCGCCCGATCTCGCGCGCCGCGGCGGCGGTCTCGTCTTCCGTGTGAGCGATCCACTTTTTCGTCATCCGAACGTAGCGAGGGACCTTTGTGATGGTGTGGCGCGATCATTTTGCCATCCGAGCGCCCAGGTTCCTCGCTACGCTCGGATCACATGGCTATGCATTGCGCAGCTTCTGAATCGCAGCCGGGATCCGTTCCGCCAGGTCCATCGCCGCAAGGCCGGTGTCGCCCATCTCCTCCTTCAGCAGATCGCCGGCGAAGCCGTGGATGTAGACCGCGGCGCACGCGGCGTCGAACGGATCGACTCCGCGCGCGAGAAACGCCGCGGCCATTCCGCCTAACACGTCGCCCATTCCGCCGCTGGCCATGCCGGGATTGCCGGTCGGATTCACGTTGACATGGCCTTCCGGATCGGCGATCAACGTTTGGAATCCTTTGAGCACGACGACGCAGTTGCAGCGCTTCGCCGCTTCGCGGGCGATCTCGATGCGCGCCGCCACCACGTCGTTCGTTGTCAGGCCGAGGAGGCGGGCCATTTCACCGGGGTGAGGAGTGATCACGCGCGGACGGCCGCCCGGATTGACCTCCCGCGCGCGTCCGGCGAAGGCGTTGAGCCCCGACGCGTCGATGACGAGCGGCTGCTCGATCGACGCGACGAGGTCGCGGACGCGCGCGTAGCTCTCCTCGTCGTCGCGAAGTCCGGGACCGACGAGCACGGCGTCTTTGCCGCCGAGAAACTTCATCGTCTCCGGCAGCCACCATTTCATTTCGATCGGAACGGTCATCGATTCGATCGATCCACTGTTGACCAGCGGCGCCACTTCGCGATCGATCGCAACGCTGACGAGCCCCGCGCCGCTGCGGATCGCGCCGCGCGCGCACATCACCGCCGCACCGGTGCGGCCGGGCGAGCCTGCGACGATGCCGACGTGGCCGTACGTCCCCTTGTGCGTGTTCGCGAGGCGCGGCGCGATGAACGGGCGCACGCCGGCGGGCGTCGTCAGCGCGAGTGTGACGTTCTCGTCCTGAATCGCAGCGTCGGGAATCGAGATGTCGGCGACGACCACCTCGCCGCAGGCAGTTGCCGCCGGCTCGAAGATGTGGCACATCTTGGGCGCTGCGAACGTGACCGTGACGTTCGCCTGCACGCAGGGATCGAACGGCTCGATCGATGAAGCGTTCGCGCCGCTCGGCATATCGACTGCGACGACCGGCAGCGCGAGCTCGTTCATCGATCGAATCACTTCGGCGTAGATGCCCTCGGGGGCGCGATTGAGCCCGGTGCCGAAGACGGCATCGACGATGACGTCGGCATCGGACGCGTGCACGAGGGCAGCGTCGAGCGTATCGACGCTCGTGATCTCGTACGTCGGCAGCGCGAGCCGCTCGCAGATCGCGAGGTTGATCGCCGCGTCGCCGCTGTACTTCCGCTCGCCGCAGATGAAGACCGCCGGCACGACGCCGCGATTCTCGAGATGGCGCGCCACCGCGAATCCGTCGCCGCCGTTCGCGCCGGGGCCGCAGAAGATCGAGGCGCGCTCGCAATTCGGGTGGTGCTCGAAGATCGCGTCGACGACCGCGATCGCAGCGTTCTCCATCAGCACGAGCGAAGGAATGCCGAAGCGCTCCGTCGCGCGGCGATCGATGTTGCGCATTTGATCGGCAGTGACGATCTTCATGACGAAGCTGACTTTCGAATGTCGAACGAAGAATCTCGAATGAAGAATGGCTCGATTCTGAATTCTTCATTCGAAATTCGAAGATTGAAATTCACATTCACGCGGCCATTCCCCAATCCCGCAGGAGACGCGCGAGCTCGCTCTCGTCGTTCGCGTGCTCGCGGGCGAAACGCCGGAGGTCGTCGACGACGTCGATGTCGTAACGCTGCGGCAGCATCGAAACGGTGTTCCGCATTTCGCGAATGCGCGTCAGCGTCAGCTGGAGAACGTGGTTCGAGCCCCACGGCACGTGTCGAAAAATCTCCGCGTTGAAGACGGCTGCGCGGCAACCGATGAGGTAATAGCCTCCGTCATCGGCCGGACCGAGGACCCAATCGCACGATTCGAGCAGCGCGAATGCGTCGTCGATGATCGCGCGCGGAAGCAGCGGATCGTCGACGCCGATCGCCACGATTTTCTGCGTGCGGTGAAAAAAGAATCGCTCGGAGAACGCCATCGCCAGGCGGTCGCCGAGGTCAGAGCCGGTTTGCATTGCCAGAGAGCGTTCGCCGAATGCGCGACGCAGCATCGCTCCGTTTGCCGTTGCGGTCGGCGCCCACAAAATCTCGATCTCGATCTGCCGGTCCGCGCCGCCGATCGACGCGAGCAGATCGCCGAGCATCGCCTCGTACGCAGCGAGTGCTCGCTCCGCGCCGATCGCTTCCGCGAGCCGAGTCTTCACGCGCCCCGGCTCCGGCACTCGCGCGAACACGAGCAGCCGCCGGGCGGGCGGGTGGATGGTGGGAAACACGGCGAAAGTATAGTTCGCGGTTCGCAGTTCGCCGCCGACTGTTGGCCGGACGAGAGCATGTCATCCTTCTCCCGCTGCGCGGTATCGGTAGACGGGGAAGCGCTCCGCGCATCGGCATTCACGCTCGACGGCCGTGTTACGCTCGGGCAACGGCCATCGGCGAACGATGAGACGCATTGCTCTCGTCACAGACTTCGGCACGCGCGATCCGTATGTCGCGGCAGTGAAGGGTGTCATCGCCGCGCGGAGCGACGCGCCAATCCTCGACTGCACGCACGACATCGCGCCGTTCGACGTCTGGGAAGCCGCGTTTTATCTCCGATCGATCGCGCGCTACTGGCCCGACGGCACGATCTTCACGGTGGTGATCGATCCCGGCGTCGGCACCTCGCGGCGGATCATCGCGATCGACTCCGCGGGAAAAATCTTTCTCGCGCCCGACAACGGCGCGCTGAGCTTCATCATCGGCATCGCGCATTCGGTCGAAAACGAATCGCTGTTTCTGCCCGACGGCAGCACGACGTTTCACGGCCGCGACCGCTTCGCGCCGGTTGCCGCGGCGCTGGCCAACGGCCTCGCAATCGAGCAGCTCGGGCCGCGCGTCGAGGATCTCGTGCGGCTCGACTACGAGCCGCCGATTTACGATCGCAGGCGCGCCGAGGGGACGATCGTCTCCGTCGATCGGTTCGGAAATCTGATCACCGACATTGAGGCGGCGCGGCTGCCGTTCAAGAGTTTCGTCCTGCAGGCGCGGCAGATGAGCGTGACGCGCATCGCGAGGAGCTACACGGGAGATGGCCCATTTCTGATCATCGGCTCGACAGGGTGCGTGGAAATCTCGGCGCCGCAATCGAGCGCGGCAGCGCTCTTGCAGCTCGGCCGGGGCGATCGCGTGACGGTCGCGCCGGCAAGTTGAGACGCCTCCTCGCACCTCTTCTGATCGCGCTCGCGATTCTCGTCGCGGCGCTCTTCGCGCTCGCCTGGATTCCTCTGGTGCAGGCCCGCGACGCGTGGCGCGCCGGGGAAAACACAGCGGCGATCGAGATCGCCGAGCGGTGGTCGCAGCTGTATCTGTGGCCTCAGCAGTATCACCAGGTCCTCGCCGCGGCGTTGTTGTGCGCCGGAAACGACGCCGCCGCGCGGCCGCACCTCGCTGCGATCGGCCGCATCCTGATTCCCGTGATTGCCAAAAACGAAGTCGCGGAGAAGCTGTTCGCGCACGAGCGCTATGCCGAGTTTCTCGCGTACGACGCCGCGTCGCAGGAGCGCAGCGACTCCGATGACGTCCGCCTCGATCGGGCGGCGGCGCTCGTCGCCACGAATCAGGTTGCCGCCGCCGAAAAGGTGCCGATCGACCGGTCGAAAGTGCCGCAAGGAAAATTTGCCGCGCTGCAGACGGCGATCGCCGTGCGAAAAAGCGGCGTGCGACTGCCGCTGGTCCTCGATCGTGCGAACGGCTCGATTTCGGCGGACCCGGACTATGCGCCGCTGGTTGCGACGATCGACGCGCACGCGAACCCGAACGAGACGATCGAAACGACGCTCGATCCGGCCGTGCAGAAGGCCGCGCTCGCGGCTCTCGGAAAATTTCGCGGCGCGCTCGTGGCGATCGATCCGCAGACCAACGAGATCCTCGCCGTCGCGAACAGCGGCACCGACGAGAACCTCGCGTTCGATCACGAATACGAGCCCGGCTCGGTCGTCAAAGTGCTGACCGGACTCAATGCGTTCACGAACGGCGTCGACGTGCAGTCGATGTTTCCGTACGACTGCAGGGGCTTTCTCGACATTGACGGCCGCCGATTCGGCGACTGGATGCCGCAGGGACACGGCGAGCTTCATTCGATCGACGACGCGCTGGCCGTCTCCTGCAACGTTTACTTCGCCGACCTCGGCCTCCGCATCGGCCGCGATCAGCTCGAGCGTTACATGGCCTCGGCCGGCTTCAACGGCCAGATCAACCTCGGCCTTTTTCAAGTGCCCCTCGGCCGGATGGAACCCGTGGACGTGTCCGACAACTTCGAGACGGGCTTTCTGGCGATCGGGTTGAAGCACGAGCAGATGAACGCGATTCACTTGGCGATGCTCGCGTCGATGGTCGCCAATCGCGGCGTGCTCACCACTCCGCGACTCTTTCGCGAGCGCCGCTCGATCCTCGGCGAGGTCGTCGCCGGGCCGCAGCAACAAGGCTCGACGCGCATCGCGCCGGTCGCGGCGGCCGAGCGAATGATCGAAGCGATGCAGGCGGTGGCGACCGAGTCGCGCGGTACGGGGCATCGCGCGCCGGTGGGAGGAATCTCGCTGGCGATGAAAACCGGAACAGCGGGCGAGCGTCAGGAAGGTCTCGACGCGATCATCCTGGCGTTCGCGCCGGTGGAGAACCCCAAGATCGCGTTCGGCGTCATCGCGCAGGGCGCCGGGCCCGCGGAGTTCGCCGGGGCGAAGATCGCGCACGATTTTCTGCTCGCGTTGAAGCCGCGGCTTTAGTTCAGCGGAGAGCAGGGAGAACCTCTGTGCGCTCTGTGCCTCTGTGGTGAACTCGAAGTGTTCTCTGTGCCGCTACGGTGAATCAAACCAGCTAAAATGAACCATGGCCTCCGGCCGCGAGCGGCGACGCTCCGAGCGG
>DATIZY010000054.1:0-5547 GCA_035516895.1 Thermoanaerobaculia bacterium
ATCGAAGCTCGCCCTCGCCCCGGCCTTGTCGCCCGTGCACATCTGCGCGAGGCCCGCGGATGCGAACGCGAGCGCGTTCGCCGGCTGCGCCTGCTCGACCGCCACGAAATCCTGAAGCGCCTCCGGACACTGTCTGTGATCGAGGAGGTAGCGTCCGCGGAACATGTGCAGATCGGGATTCTGCGGCTGGAGCGCGACGGCCTGCTGCAGCAGATTGAGGCTGCGGTCTTCCTGTTTCTCGTTCTTGTAGGCGATCGACCGCGTGATCACGAACTTGTCCGCATCGGCAAGGCCGTATTGCATCGCGGACATCAGCAGTGCATCGGAGCGGTCGAGATCGCGTTTCGCGTCGAAGAGCGTCTCGCTCAGGTTCCACATCGCCGATGCGTAATGAGGATCGATTTGCAATGCGTGCTCGAACGACGCGATCGCTTCGTCGATGCGGTGATCGTTGCGCAGGATGAGCCCCGCGTTGTTGTACGCGCCCGCGGTTTTCGTGTCGCTCTGCGGCGTCGCAGGCGTCGAAGACTCTCCCGTCCCGATGTAGCCGAGGGCGCGAAGCTTCGCGAGGGTCTCGTCGGCGGCGCGGCTGCTCGCGGGCGGCGGCGGCGCGGCACGGAGGAAGAAATGCCTGTAGTCGCGATCGGGGAGGCCGGTGAGCTGGCGCAGAAATTCGCAGATGCCGCGAATCTTGTCCGGAACCGCGCGATGTTCGCTGAGGACGATGATGCCCTGCGGCGCGTGCCACTTCGCCGCCGTCGCCGTCGCCGTGCTCGAGACCTCGGCTGGACGGTTGTCGGTCCAGTGGAAACCGTGGTCCGACGCGATGACGATCGTCGCGTCGAACTTCATGTAGTCACCAATGATCGTGTCCATGTACCGGAAGTATTTTTCCGGGACGCCGCTGTAGCGGTCGTAGTCGCTTTGCGAGATCTGCGGCTGCTTCGGCGGCGCGAACGGCGCGAATTCGTGGCCAATCGAGTCCGTGCCTTCGAAGTAGACGATCGTCAGATCCGGCAGCGCATGCTTGCGCAGGAAATCGAGCGAAAGGCGTCGGTAGATCTCGGTGTCGGCGAGGATTCTTCGCAGCGCGGAGACGGGGTTCGCATACGGATTGTCGCGAATCGCGAAATCGGCGTCGGCCGCCGTCGGAATGAATTCGCGCACGCGCTGCAGAGTGACCGACCTCTCCGCGTCGCGCGCGATGCGTTCGGCCCACGCCTGGTCGTTCGGAGGATAAACGACGCCGGAGCCGGGATTCGAGTAGAGGAACGTGAAGAGGCGGTCGGACACGTTGACTCCGTGCAGCGGCTCGGCCGCGTACGTCGCCCACAATCCAAACTGCGCGCACGTTTTTCCCGCGTATGTTTCTTCGTTCCAGATCGCCGGCGCGCGCCGCTCGTCGCTGGTGATCGGCTCCTTCTCGTGCGTGGTCGGATTGAAACGGGTGAAGTCCAGGATCTGGTGATCGAGCGGACTGACGCCGGTCATCATCGTCGTCCAGACAATCGGGGAGAGTGGAGGCATCTCCGTCTGCAGGGTGCCGCGCGTTCCCTTGTCGACGAGCTTTTTCAGGTTCGGCATCACGCCGCCCGCCATGTAGCCATCGAGAAGCTTCCAGTCGGCGCCGTCCAGGCCGATGAAGATCACCGGCCGTTCTTTCCGCGCCCGCTTCGCCACCTCGGCCACGGGACGGAGGCGCTCGAATCCCGGCGGAACGTCGATGCGCGCCGACACGTTCGTGGCCAGCACGCCGTCGTTGCGCAGATCGCGTTCGATCGTCTCGGCGATGCGGTCGCCGCTGCCGCGGCGATGATCGAGAAGATCGAGAAGCGGCACGGACGGGATCGCGATGCGGTGTGCGAGCGATGTGCACCAGTCGCCGGCCGGCCAGTTCGCGGGCAGCAGCGGCGGAATCGTGTACGTGAAGCGGACGTGAACCGTGAAGCCGTCGCCGGGCGCCTCGCCCTCGAACGAGAAGCGGTCGCCGATCATCGGGACGTGGCACTTCGATGCGCCGATTTCGCGAACGTAAAGCGGCGTCGTGCGCGCGATGACGCGCGAGCCGCCGCGGTAGATCGTCGCGCTGCCCGACGGCTGCCAGCGGAACAGCATCGCCGCCGCGGCGACGATGACGAAAACTGCGACAGCGATGATGACTCGGCGCAAAAACACTGAGGGCCCCTCGCGGGGCCCTCAGCATACAACGCGATTTGCTGAAGATTAGAAGGAGTAGCGAACGCCGAGACGGACGCTGCGGGGGCTCGTGACTGCGACTCCCGTCGTCCCGAAGGTCGCAGCAGCTTTGAGGAAGCTCGGGTTCGTCGCCGACGCGCGCGCATTCGCAATGTTGCCGGAGGGCTGCACGGTGCCTGGAACATTGAGGATGCCGCCATCGCCGTTGCAGATCGCATCCGGAACGCCGGCGCAGATCGGATCGGAACTCAGGTTGTACCGCTGGTCGAGCTCGGTGATCGACTGGCGGTTGAAGATGTTGAAGACGTCGAGCAGCAGATTGACATGCCCTGCGCCAACCGCGATCGGGAAGCCGAGGTGGACGGAAGCCTCGTAGTCCGCCGGTCCGCGGCCGAGAGCACCGCGCGGCGTCAGGTAGTACTCCCAGTTGCGATAGCTCGAGGCATAGCCGTATGCCGTCAGTGGCGTACCCGAGTAGTAGTGCGTCGACAGCCCGATCTCCAGGCCGTGCGCCGGACCGCTGCCAACGGTGTAGCTGCCGTCGAGCTTCAGCATGTGCGTGCGGTCGTTGCTCAGCAGGCCGCCGCCGCTGTTGTTGACTTCGAAGTCAGCGTAGTCGTATGCCGAGTTGATGTTCGGGTCGAGCTGGCCGGTCGACGACTGGAACGTGCCGTCGTAGTTGCCGGTCAGGCGCGACCAGACATAGCTGGCGTAGAACTGGTAGTTGTTGCTGAACCGCTTCGTCGCGTGGAGCTCGACGCCCTTGTAGCGGCGCGTCGGCTTCGGAACCGGAACGGTTTCGCCATTGATCGTTCCGCCTTCCGCCCCAAGACCGGTGCCCGGATTGGCGACGAAATAGTCGGCGCCGGCCGGAACAAGCATGTCCTCGATCACGCGGCCGAGGTTGCGGTAGCTGCCCTTGATGCCGAGCTCGAAGTTCGACGAAATCTCGTAGTCGTAGCCGATCAGGTACTCATCGAGATACTGTCCCTTGAGGTTCGGATCGACCGGAACGGTGCCGCCGCCGAGGATGCGGTAGGGAAGTTGTGTCGAGGCGACGATCGGTGCCTGCGGATCGGGAGTCAGGTGCTGCGAGGCCGGGTCGAAGTTGTTGACGTCGAGCGAAATCTCGCCGCCGAACTCGCGGATGTTGATGTCCATCGGGATCGACTCGTAGAAGCGGCCGAAGTTCACGTACGCCTTGCTGCGGCCGTTGTTTTGCGGATCCCAGATCACGCCGATGCGCGGCGCCCAGTTGTCGGTGAGATTGATCTGCCACGCGCCGAAGCGGTCGCCGACTTTCTGGGTTTCGTACCGAACGCCGGCGTTGACCGTCAGATTCGGCATCGCTTTCCACGAGTCCTGCAGATAGAGCCCGGTGTTCTGCGTCTTCGGGACGACCAGTAGCGGGTTCGCGACCGCAGTAAGCCAAGTCGCGGGATCGTCGAGGCTGAATCCGGGCGCCTGATCGTTCAGGAACACTTCGTGGGTGTAATAGAACTGCTGTCCACCGCTGCAGACAGAGGTCGCCGTGCAGTTGAACTTTCGGATCCAGTCGCCGCCGCCGTAGAAGCGGTTGTCGACGGTTTTCACCTTCTCGCTGTCACCGCCGAACTTGACGGTGTGGTTCCCCCAGAACGAGCTGATGTCGAGCTTCATGTTGTCGCGGGTGTAATTTGTATTGTCGAAGCTGACGAACCCGCCGGTGGCGACCGTCGGCGAGACAGTTCGATCCTGAAGCTGCGAGGTCGTTGTGCCGGGGCCGGCCAGGATGTTCTTTTCTTTGTGGCGTCCGACGACCGCGTTCACGTTCCAGCGGGTGCCGAAGACGCCGGTGTAGAGCGCGTTGTAGTCGTTACCGCCGGTCTTGTTGGTGCCCTCGAACGTGCTCGGCGGTCCTGCGATCGTGAACTGTGCGCCGTTGCTCGTGGAAGGATCACCGAGGACCGAAAGGTTGAGGAGGTGGTTCGAGGTGATGGCGAAGGTCAGCTTGCCGGAGTAGAGGTCGCGAGTGACGTCCGTCGGAAGCTCCCCGCCCACCGGCACGTTGAAGCCCGGAACCGAAAGAGCCGTGTTGACACGGATGCTCTGGTCGGTTTCCTTCGTGCGGTCATACGCGCCGAAGAACCAGAGGCGGTCCTTCAGAATGTAACCGCCAAGGTTCGCGCCGAGATCGTACTGCTTGCTGATGTCGCCGATCGTCGTCGCGGTTGTTGGAAGCTTGCTCTGATAACTCGGATTCGCGAGCAGGCTGCCGCCGGCATCGAAGCCGTAGACATCGCCGTGGAACTCGTTCGAGCCGCTCTTGGTCGTGGCGATGATTGCGCCGCCAGTCAGGCGGCCATACTCCGCCGGCAGACCGCCGGTCAGAACCTGCTCTTCGGCGATGAAGTCCATGTTGATGGATTTCACGTTGGTTCCGCTGCGGATGCCGGTGAGGTTGAGGCCGTCGACGATGTACTCATTCTCGGCGCCCGAGCTTCCGTACACGGTCGGGTTACCCGCGCCCTGTCCCGTCTGCTCGTACGTCACGCCGGGCGCGACGCCCGCGGCCGCCGTGAAGTTGCGCGCCAGCGGCAGCGCCTGCAGCGTCTGCGATGTGATGTTCACGCCCTGCTGAGTGGACGTAACATCGACGACCGGCGCTGCGCCGGTGACGGTGATCGTCTCCGATGCCGCGGCGCTCATCGTGACGTCGAGAGTCAGCGTCTTGTTCAGGTCAACCCTGACGTTCTGCTGACGAACGACGTTGAAGCCCTGCAGCGTTGCGGTCACCGTGTAGGTGCCTGCAGGCAGCAGCGTAAAGCGGAAGAGCCCCTGCGCGTCGCTCACCTCGGTGCGCACGCCCTGCAGTGAAGGCGAACGAACTTCGACCGTGACTCCGGGCAGCGGGGACCCGCCTGTTTTGACCGTGCCCTCGATGGCGCCCGTGGTCGCCGTCTGCGCGAACGCACCGGCGGCAACGAGGATGCACATCAGGAGCAGGAGTGTGACTCGAAACTTTTTCACAAGCATTTCGTCTTTTCTCCTGGTTTTGTTGTTGATCGTTTCTTCGCGGAAATTTCAATACAAAAAAGCGTGGGCTGAGGGCACCTCCATTGGCTTGATCTCAATTTGTAGCGACTGCCGAGCGCGCATCAGGCTGCACGGAGGCTGCCTGATCCGTCATCTTCTCTGCGGCGGCGAACCATACTAAATGTCGAGAGTTAGCACAACTCTCTGAAACATTTGCTGCGCGGAGGGTTCAAGAAACCGAACAGTCGGTACGCTTTCCTGTAGGAAAGCAGGAGGTACGTGCACACACTCGCTAGTACACCTTTGGTCGTCAACGCGACGACGTCCGCGTCAGCG
>DATIZY010000055.1:0-11443 GCA_035516895.1 Thermoanaerobaculia bacterium
GTAGAAAAATCACAAGTACAGCTCTGACCCCACTTATTTGTGTTTGTCTTTTTTCTTCTTCGCCTTGCGGCGAAAGCTTCCGGGCTGCCGTATGGTCTCTTCGTACGGGGCGATGCGCACCGCCTCGAGGCGCGCGATGGCGATGAACGTCTCCTGACTCCGCACCGGAGCGCCTTCAGGCTTGCGGCGGTGGTATTTGCCGTCGCGATCGAGCGTCCACGCCTTGACGTTATCGGCGAGCGACACCGGCAGAATCTGCTGATCGATCCGCCGCACCAGCGCCTCGGCGCGAACCGGAAACGTCACTTCGACGCGGCGAATGAAATTGCGCGGCATCCAGTCGCCGCTCGAGATGTAGAACTCAGGAGCGCCGCCGTTCTCGAAACGGAACACGCGCGAGTGCTCGAGAAAACGATCGATGACCGACACCACCTGCACGTTCTCGCTCAGGCCGGGAATCCCCGGAACGAGACAGCAGATGCCCCGCACGAGCAAATCAATCTTGACCCCGGCGCTGCTGGCTTTGTAGAGCGCCTCGATGACCATCGGCTCGACGAGCGCGTTCATCTTCGCCGTGATGCGCGCCGGCTTTCCCTCGCGGGCGTTTTTCGCCTCGCGGTCGATCATCTTCAGCGCCCACTGCTGGTAATCCATCGGCGCAACGATGAGCTGCCGCCACCGCAGCGATGCGTCGCCGCGGTCGATGAGCTCGTGCACTCCGGCGACGCTGTAGCCCGTCAGCAGATTCATGAGCTGCGCGGCATCGGCACCGACGGCTGCATCGCACGTGAACAGATCGAGATCGGTGTAGGTCCTCGCCGTGACCGCGTTGTAGTTGCCGGTCGACAGGTGAACGTAACGCCGCAGCGCCGCGCCCTCCCGGCGCACCACGAGGCATACCTTGCAGTGCGTCTTGATTCCCACCAGGCCATAGACGACCTGCACGCCCGCTTCTTCGAGCCGGCGCGCCCACGTGATGTTCTTTTTCTCGTCGAAGCGCGCCTGCAGCTCGACAACGGCGGTCACCTGCTTGCCGTTTTGTGCGGCAAGCGCCAGCGCCTCGACAATCGGCGAGCCTTCGTCGGTGCGATACAGCGTCTGCTTGATCGCCTTCACGTCCGGATCGTCGGCTGCGGTCTGCACGAACTCCACGACGGTCGTGAAGGAGTCGTACGGACGGTGCAGGAGAATGTCGCCGCGGCGAATGATCGAGAAAATGTCTTCGCTCGTCGCCAGCTGCGCAGGGATGCGCGGATTGAACGGTGGATCTCTCAGCGCGCCGTGATTCGCTTCCGCGTAGAGCTGCATGAGATCGCCGAGCTTGAGCGGCCCCGGGGCGAAAAAAAGATCGTCTTTCGAGGATCCCGTCGCATTGACGAGCATCTTCACGAGGTGGTCGTCCGAGCCCGCCTCGACCTCGATCCAAACGACCTCGCGCCGCTCGCGGCGGCGCAGCTCGCTCTCGACGCTCTTCAGCAGGTCCTGAACGTCTTCCTCTTTGATCGAGATGTCGGAGTTGCGGATGACGCGGAACACCGCCGATTTGCGGACCTTCATCCCGGGAAAGAAGCGCAGCACGTGCGACGAGATCACGTCTTCGATGAGAACGTAGCTGTCGCTCTCGCCGAGCGGAATCAGGCGCGGCGACTGCTCCGGGATCTTCACCACCACGTCGTACGTGTCGCCGCGCTCCGATTCGAGCTGCAGCGCCAGATTCAGGGCGAGATTCGCCAGAAACGGGAAGGGATGGCCGGGATCGATCGCGAGCGGCGTCAGGATCGGCTCGAGATTGATCATGAAGTACTCATCGACCGCACTGCGGTCCTTCTTTCCGAGATCGGCGACGCGCTCGAGGCGGATGCCTGCCTTTTTCACCTGCGGCAGCACCTCATCGGTGAGGCACGAGTACATCTGGTCGAGCAGCTGGCGCGTACGTTTGCGGACCTCGTCGAGCTTCTCGCTCTGACGGCGAATCGTCCCGGCCTCCCCGACCATCGCGGCGATGAGGTCGCGCACCTCGCCGACGCGGATCATCAGGAACTCGTCGAGATTGTTCGACGCGATCGCGAGAAACTTCACGCGCTCGAGAAGCGGGACGTCGGCATTCTGCGCCTCGCCGAGGACGCGGCGGTTGAACTCGAGCCAGCTGAGCTCGCGGTCGAACAGCGGCAGCCGCTCCGCCATCGGATACGGCGGCACGACCGCCGCTGGAGCGGCTTCGGACAACACGGCCGCAGCCCCTGAGACGTCCTCCGGGACCGTCATGTGGACGCGAATCGTATCGCGCGCGTGTAAATTCCGCGTGGAAATCGTGTAAAAACGTCAGGCCGCTTCCGCGATCTCGATCAGCTCCGTATTGCGGCCGATCCGCGCCGTGTACCCGCGCCACGTGACGCGGTTATCGACATACGGCACGAATTGCGCCCCGAACTGCAGCAGATCGAGCAGCGGCACGAGGAGCACATCCCGCGGAAGAAGCCGCGCATCCGTGACCACCGCCAGCATTGCGATCTGCCCCATTCGAAGCCCCGCAACAAGCAGAAAGAGCAGCGCCGGACCTCCGCATACGGCGACCAGAACTGCCCAGGCGAAAGGATGCAGAAGGAACTCCGCCGAGTACATGCCTCGTGAAAATGCATACCGGATCTTGTTCCAGCGGATCTGCCGGTCGAGCGCACGCCGCAACGTTCGCCTGACGACGACATTGCGGACGACGGTCGGCGAGAGCACCACCTCGAATCCCGCCTCCTTCACCGCCAGCCCGATCGCCTGATCCTCGGCCAGCACGCGGGCGAACCGCTCGAATCCGCCGGCAGCGTCGAGCGCCGCGCGCGAAATCGCCATCGATTTTCCGACGACGCACGGCACTCCTGCGAATGACGCGAGGACATTGCCCGATACCACGAAGCTGAGCAGGTGCAGCGATTCGATGGTCGCGCCGAACGAGCGCGCCCCGGCGCCGGTGAAGAGATTCGACACGCAGCCGACCTTCGGATCGTGAAACATCTCGAGCGTGCGCGCGAGATCGTCCGCTTCGACCCGGACGTTCGCGTCGGAAATGAGCAGAACGTCCCCGCGCGCATGCTTGGCCGCGGCGATGAGGCGGGCAACTTTGCGGTTTCCTGTTTCCAGTTCCGGATCGCCGCCGACGATGACGCGAAATTGGGGAAAACGGCGAACGACCGTCAGGGCGGGATCGTTCGGATCGGCGACCGAGACGAGGACTTCGTAATCGATGCCTTGCAGCCGCGCGAACGATTCGAGGTTCTCCTCGAGTTCATCCTCCAGCCCGCACACCGGCTTGAGGATGGAAACGGCCGGCTGGAAACGCCGGCCGCGGACGAAAAAACGTCGGCGCCGGAACACTGCCGTCAGAATCGTCTGCAGCGTCGTGAGCACGACGCCGATTGCGGTCAGAAACATCAGAACGATGGTCATGAGCACCTCACGCGGATACCGCGGCCGGAAAATCGATCAGCGGCCGCGCGACCAGGTCGCCATGCGGCTCCAGGCGCGTCACGCCCAGTCCTGCGCCTCGCTTCAGCGCGCGCACGACCGCGGCCTTGTTTTTCTCGCACGGCACCAGCGTCTTCCACGCGAACAGATGCGGGCGATCGTGAAAGTCGCTGTTGCCGACGAACGGCAGCCGCGCACGTCCGACCGGAGGAAAGAGATCCCAGCGGCACGCCAGCTCCCACAGATGAATCGACTCGGCCACTTCGTTGCGCCGGTTCCAGAGATAAAACGTGTTTGCAAACCAATCCGACATCTCGTTGGGATGGCAGGCGACGACGACGGCGCCGGCGTCGTTGGCGCGGGCGAGCATGTCTTCGACCGATCCGTCGGCCGGGACGAAATCATCGATGTCGAGCGCGAGTACGTGCGCCGAGCTGACGCGCCGCAGACGGTTCTGCGTAAGCTCCGCACCGGCGATGACGAGCATCCGGTACTCGTCCCACGCGCGGCGGGCCTCCGATTCGATTTCCGCGCGGTACGCGTCGAAGTTCTCGCGGGTGACGCTCAGCCCGAAGCGATGGGTCACTTTCCCAATCGCGCTGTCGCGATTCACGATGTGATCCGTGATCGCAATGACGTCGTGGCCGCTTCGTCCGAACAGATCGACAACCTCCGGAATCGAAAGGCGACCGTCAGACCACGTCGTATGGATGTGCAGGTCTGCCACTAACATCGCACCCACCCTCCTTTCGCGCTTCGATCATTGCAAATTGGATGGCCGCACGAATGCCGCGGGCGAGGAGCGTGCGCAATTTGTGTGTAGATTTCTTGTGAAGAACCACACTCAGGACTCAGGACTCAGGACTGAGGACTGAGGACTCAGGACTGAGGACTGAGGACTGAGGACTGAGGACTGAGGACTGAGCAGTGTCCAATTCAAATTTCAAATTGCAAATGAAAAATGAAAAATGGGTTCGCTATCGTGACTGGTCGCTTTTCAATTTTCAATTTTTCATTTGAAATTTGAAATTTGAAATTCCTCATGACCCAGCCTTCAGTTCACGCGTCATCCGATTGCGACCGGAAGGGTTGCCTCAGTCCTCGGTCCCAAGTCCTAAGTCCTAAGTCCTAAGTCCTAAGTCCTCAGTCCTCAGTCCTAGGTCCTCGTTCTGAGTTTCGACTTTTACTCGGGATTTGCTGCCTCCGCATGTGCTCTGCACAGCGGTCCGGCTACCGTGGTCTCGCCATGGAAAGCAAACGCATCCTCATCATCGACAACGACGTCGCGGAGCTTGCGCGCGCGCGGCGGATCCTCGAGAGTGACGGCTACGAAGTGTTCAGCCACACGCGGACGTTCGACGCCACGGTCATCGCACGGCAGCTCCGCCCGGATCTGATTCTGCTCGACGTCGATCGCGGCGGGCTCGCCGGGGAGAAGCTGCATGCGGTTCTGCGCGCGAGCGACGAGACGCGCGACATTCCGGTCGTGTTCTGGTCCGCCGGCGGCGAGGATTCTCTTCGAGCGTCGGCGAGACGCTTCGGCGCGCGCGGCTACGTGGTCAAAGGGAGCCGGGCCCTGCTGCGCCACTGCGTCGCGCGTGTGGTCGGCGCAGAAAATCCCGACCGGAAGTTCGAAACGTCGCCACCGACGGTCGCGGACGACGTGCCATCGTGAGCCGATCGACCTCGTAGAGGCCGAACTTCGGCCCGAAGCCCTCGAGCCATTCGTAATTATCGACGAGCGACCAGTAGAGATACCCTGCGACCGGAATGCCGCGCTCCTCCGCGCGCTCGATCGCCGCGGCGTGATCGGCGATGAACGCGCCGCGCACGTGGTCTTCGGCATCGGCGACGCCGTTCTCGGAAATCAGGAGCGGCAGGCCGATCGCCGACGCTTCGCCCAACAACGATTCCAGCGCATCGGGAACGATCTCCCAGCCGTTGTCGGTCAGTCCGCGTCCGCTCCGGTCGGCGTATCGAAACTCGCCGACGAAGCGCTCCTTCCCGGGGCAGCGCAGATGCAGTCGCGAATAGAAGTTGACGCCGAAGAAATCGAGGCTGCGCACGAGATCGTCGCGGCGGCCGCGGACCCGCGTGGTCGGCGGCAGAAGGAAATCCCACCGCCCGCTCGCAAATGCTTCGATGATCCCGCGGTTGTAGCAGCGGTGCGCGATGCGGGTCAGCAGCCGGTCGAGAAAGCTGTCGGGCCGCTCCGGCGCGAACGCCACCATGTTGTGCGCGATGCCGATCGAAGCGTCGGGCGCGCGCTCGCGAATCGCAGCCGCCGCTTCACAGTGAGCGGCGAGCAGATGGTCGAGGACCTTCGGAAGGAGGCGGCCGTTCGCGATCCCGGGCGGAATCTGCGCGTCATAAAACGCGGCGAGCAGAAAGACGAGCGGCTCGTTGAGCGGAATCCAGACCCGCACCGAATCGCCGAAGGCGCCGGCGACGTACCGAGCGAAGCGGGCGAAGGCTTCGACGGACTTCGGGGAGGTCCACGGCGCGCGATCGTGAAACCAGAGTGGATGGGTGTAGTGAAAGAGCGTGACGACGGGCTCGACCCCGACGGCGTTCAGATGGTCGATCAGACGGCGGTAGCGCGCGAGCGCGCGATCGTCGAATTGTCCCGGCTTCGGCTCGACGCGGCTCCACGAAACCGAGAAGCGAAACGCGTTCGCGCCGGCGTCGCGCGCGAGATCGGCGTCCTCCTCGTACCGCGTCCATGAATCGACCGCCCGCCCGCACGCCCCGCCGCGCGTCCGGCCGGCGCGCTCCCACTCGCTCCAGTCGCAAAGATCATCGCCCTCGACCTGGTAGTGCGACACAGCGGTGCCCCACAATCGCGGCAGCGGTGACATCGATGCGTTATAGCATCCACCGACGAAATGGAAAAGCTGAAGATCAAACCCGGACAGAAGGTCGACCTCCACGATTTCGATCCGGCCGACACCCGTCTCGCGCCCGGCAAGAAAGACGAGACGAACGAGAAAAGCGACAAGCTGGCGGAGAAAATCGGCGACCTGCAGGAGCTGCTCTTCGCCGAACACAAACACAAGCTGCTCGTCGTGCTGCAGGGCATGGACACGTCCGGAAAAGACGGCACGGTCCGGCACGTGATGCGCGGCGTGAGCCCGCAGTCGGTGCGCGCGGTGTCGTTCAAGAAGCCGTCGCAGCTCGAGCTCGATCACGACTTTCTCTGGCGCGTGCACATGTGGGTGCCGTCCTCCGGCGACATCGTAATATTTAACCGTAGTCATTATGAGGATGTATTAGTCGTTCGCGTTCACCAGCTCGTTCACGAAAAGATCTGGCGGAAGCGCTACGGAGAGATCAACGACTTCGAGCGTCTGCTTTGCGAGAGCGGAACGACCATCCTCAAATTCTTCCTGCACATCAGCAAAGACGAGCAGCGCGAGCGGCTGCAGGCGCGCCTCGACGATCCCACCAAGCGCTGGAAGTTCGAGCACGGCGATCTCGAGGAGCGGAAGCTCTGGAACCACTATCAGAACGCGTACGAAGACGCGATCGAGAAGACGTCGACCGAATGGGCGCCCTGGTTCGTCGTGCCGTCCGACAAGAAATGGTTCCGCAACTGGTTCGTGGCGAAGACGATCGTCGATACGCTCGAGAGCTTCGACATGAAATACCCCGAGCCCGACCTGCACGCCGAGACGATCGAATGACGCGGCGCGCCGCCCGTTTTTTACTCTGACTTCACACGATCTTTGCCGCCGTCGCGATGCACTGAACCTTGTGCACTGTTACGGTTGCACATGGACCTCGCACGATCCGAAACATGGGTGGCGGCGCTCGATCGCGGAGAGCTCGACGCGGTCGCTGCATGCGTGGGCTTCGCCCGCCGCGCGCGCCTCACTCGCCTCGCCCGCTTCTTCTCCCGCCTCGGCAACGGCTGGCTGTATCCGATTGCGTCGGCGCTGCTGCTCGTCTCGGCGGCGCACGCGCTTCGCTACGTCGTCGCGGCCGCGGCGAGCATCGGCATCGCCCATCTGCTTTATCCGAGGCTCAAGCGCATCCTCGCGCGAACGCGTCCGTGCGATCTCGATCCGGCGCTCGCCGACGTCTGCCTGCCTCTCGACCGCTACTCGTGCCCGAGCGGCCACGCGATGACCGCGGCCGCATTCGGAGTGCCGATCATCATTCTGGCACCGGCAGCAGCGGCGCCGATCGTCGTCGCCGGCTGGCTGCTCGTGAGCGGTTCGCGCGTGGCGCTCGGCCATCACTACTGGTCGGACATCGTGATCGGCTCGACGATCGGCGGCGCAATCGGGGCAATCATCGCCGCGGTGTTGTGAAGGGTGCCGCCCGACCGCTGAACGAAACAGCTTCTGCCGGCGGGAGTCTCATCGACAATTCGTCAGTCGCTCGGGCGGCAGCGAAAGAGTAGCGAGGGAGCGGGCCGGTCAATATCGCGACGAGTGAAGTTGCTGTCAAAAGCCGGAGCGCCGGGGGCGATTGCGCGCTGTCCAGTCCTCGCGCAGTCCCAGTAGAGAGGAGTCTTCGTGAAACATCGCCCCCGGCGTGCTCGGAACGTTATGCGCTGCGCCGGCCGCGCCGCCATCTGGGAATGAGAAGTCTGCGAAAAGATCGCGTAAAACGATTTCCTTCCCCGCGAGCTCGAATGCGAAGAAGCCGGGCGGCACACACTCGGTCGCCTCGCGTAAATTCGGTGTGAAGATCACAGCATTTCGCGATTCCGGTGATATGGTCCGCCGCGTTCATGATCACGCTTCGGCTGCTGCAGGTCCGGCGTCACGTATACGAGCTGCGCGACGAGGCGGGCATCATCGCCGAAATTGCGATGCGCAACAGCGGCCATGCGAACGTGAGCACGGTGGGGACGCGGTACGAGCTCGAAGCGCTCGAAGGCGTCCGCAAACGCGTCGTGCGTCATGGCGCGCGCACTCAGACCGTGGCCCGCTCGTCCTCCCACGGCCGCTTCGCCGTCGATCTCGACTCGGGGACGCTGTACTGGCACGCGCTGCCCGGTCCGGCGGCGACCTACTCGTGGATGAACGGCGAAGGTCTGCTCGTCGTGCGATACGCGCCCGCCCGAGAAGGCCAGTCCCTCATTCAGATCGAGAACGATTTCCCGCTCGGCGCCGAGCGCGACTCGGTGCTGATCATCGGCGCCTATCTGCTGATCCGCACGTGGACCGACGTCGCGCCGTTCACCGCGAACGTCGATTCGATGAATGGTGTGCCGCGTCACTTGCGTTCGCGATGAGCGCGCGATAGCGTTGGCGCCCCGGTCGGTCCATGCAACCGCTTCTCTTTGTCGAAGCCGGCGAACGCGCACCGCAGCGACTGCGCCGCAAAGCGCTCGACGCAGCGGATTCGCTGCTCGGCGTCCTCGATGCCGTCGCGCGAAACGAGCCGCGAGCCGTTCACGACGCCCGGCGCCGTCTGAAAGAGCTCCGCGCGCTCGCTTCGCTCGTCGGCGCCGGCAAGGACGAGCGCCGCTTCTTCCGCGACGCGGGACGGCAGCTGTCGGCCGCGCGCGACGCGAAAGCCGCCGTGGAAGCGTTCGACCGGCTGCGCGAGCGCTTCGCGTCGGAGTGGACTCCACGGCAGTATCAGAAGATCCGGCGCGGGCTGAAAGCGCGCCTCGGAGCGGCGACCGACGCGGTGACGCTCGAGAATCTGCGGAGCGCACTCCTCGTCGAACGCGGGCGCATCGCAGCGTGGGATGTCGACGACATGCGGCGCAATGATCTTTGCTCGGCTCTCGCGCGAAGCGACCGCCGCGCGCGGCGCGGAATGCGTCGCGCGCTCGAAGCGAGAAGCGCCGCGGCGGTCCACGAGTGGCGCAAGCGCGTGAAGCGCTACGCCTACGACCTGCAGTTTCTGACCGACGTCGGCGTCATGCCGCGCGATGCCGATCTCGACGCTCTTTGGGAGCTGTCGCGGACGCTCGGCCGCTATCACGACCTCGCACTGATCGATGATCTCTGCCGCCACCATTCGGAGCTGCTCGGCAGCCGACGGTACGTGCATCGATTCCGCACGTTTGTCGAGCGCGCTCTCGCCGAGCTGTTCGAAAACGCCGAACGCGCCGGCGGCGAGCTCTTCGCCGATCGCATCCGGATCGGTCCGAAGAAATCGCCGCGCCGCCTAACGCGCGTACGCGCGGCGCGCGCGAACGCTGGTTAGCGTCCACGCGCCCGGCGATTCGAACACCGCCGCGGTCAGGCTCCCGCCGTACACACAGCCGGTGTCGAGGCCGATCGCGCGCCGGTCGAGCTTCGGCCGTTCGCGCGGCGTGTGGCCGTAAATCACGATCCTCTCGCCGTCCCAGACTTCCGACCAGAAACGATCGCCGTCCTTCTCCTTGCCTTTCGGCACCATGCGCCAGCCGTCGCCGTCGCGGCGGACGAAGCGCAGCTCGAGCGCGGCCTCGCGCGGACACGACCCGTCCGGCATGACGCCGCCATGCACAACCGTTACGCCCGGCTCCGCGAAGTCGAGCACCAGCGGCCATCGCGCGATCTCGTCGATCAGATCCCCGCGCCGCAAAACGACACGATCGGAACGGCGGGCCAGCATCGAGCGCCAGCGGCCGGCGCGTTCGATCATCTTCAGATCGTTGTTGCCGAGGACCGTGAGGTAGCCGCGGTCGCGCCAGAGCTCGACGCAGCGATCGGCCGCCGGACCCTTGCGCGTCAGATCGCCGGTGGCGACCACGACGTCGTCATCCGTGACGCGCAGCCGCGACAACAACTCACTCACTTCGTCGAAGCAGCCGTGAACGTCGCCGAAGAAGATGTGCCGCTTCACGCGCCCTTCTCTTGAAATGTCCGTTCCATCATGGCGCGGTGTACATTCGCCGGAGTGCCGGCGATTCTCCTCTTTCTTTTCCAGCTCGCGTCCGACGACTTCACATTCGTCGACCCTCGGCCGGTCACGATTACCGGCTATTCCGGCGACGCGATGGAGCCGTTCCTCACGCCGGACGGCCGCGATCTGCTCTTCAACAACTCCAACGCCGACCCGGCACGGACCGATCTGCAGTGGGCGGAGCGGATCGATGACGTCACGTTCGCGTATCGCGGCACGTTGTCCGGCGCGAACTCGACCGCGCTCGACGCCGTCGCCAGCATCGATTCGGACGGAGCGATGTACTTCATCAGCACGCGCGATCCGGCACTCGCGACGGTTTACCGCGCGACGTTTGAGAACGGAGTCGTCCGCGATGTGGTGCCGCTCCCCGCTCTCACCGCGCCCGGTCATCTCATCTTCGATGCCGGCGTCAGCGAGGATGGGTCAACGCTGTACCTGAGCGACGGAGTCTTCAACGGCGGCGCCGTCCCGGCGTCAGCCGATTTGGCGATTGCCGTGCGCACGGCCGGCGGAGGATTGCAGCGAATCGACGACGGCGAATTTGCAGACATCAATACGGCGGCCCTCGAATACGCAGCGTGCATCTCGTCCGACCGCCTCGAGCTTTTCTTCACCCGGATCGTCGGCGGCGTGCCGCAGATTTTCCGAAGCACGCGAAGCGATTCTTCGTCTCCGTGGCGCCCGCCGCGACGGCTTGCTGCGATCAGCGGATTCGTCGAAGCGCCGGCGATCGCGCCCGGCGGAAACGCGCTTTACTACCACGCGAATCGCGGCGGCCGATTCGTCATCGAGCGGGTGACGCGCCGCCTTCGCAGGCGCGCCGCCGCGCATTGACCTTGAAATGTCCATTCCACATTGTTAGTTTCGCCGGTTCACGATGGCGGAAAGCAGCGACTACAAGAAAACGCTGAACCTGCCGCAGACCACCTTTCCGATGAAAGGCAATCTGCCGCAGAACGAGCCCAAGCGGCTCGAGCGCTGGAACGAGATGGACCTCTACCAGCGCATTCGCGAGAAGTCCGCCGGCCGGCCGAAGTTCGTCCTGCACGACGGTCCGCCGTACGCGAACGGAAAAATCCACACCGGCCACGCGCTGAACAAAATCCTCAAAGACATCGTGGTGAAGTCG
>DATIZY010000056.1:0-19045 GCA_035516895.1 Thermoanaerobaculia bacterium
GAGCGGCGAGCAGCGAGGGGGAGCGCGACTCCTCCGCTCGCCGCTCGCCGTTCGCCGCCCGCTTCAACGTCCGTGGCGTCTTCTGGCGGCAGTTTCTCCGGTTCGCGGTGATCCATGTTCCGGTCTGGATCGAGCCGGCGGTCATCGCCACGTGGTCGGCGGTCTTTCTGCTGTGGGGTCCGGGGCGGCGCGGCGTCATGCGCAACCTCAGCGCGATCAAGCCGGGCTCGACGGCGATCGCAAACTTCTTCCGCTGCTACCGCGTGTTCTGGAATTTCGCCTGGACGATCGCCGACAACGTGCGCTTCAAGGAGACGCGCACGATTCCGGACTGGGAATTCAATGGATATCAACATTTGGAGGCGATGCAGGCCAGCGGCGGAGCGATCCTGCTCACCGCGCACATGGGCTCCTATGACCTCGGCGCGCATCTCTTCGCCGAGACGTCCGGGCATCGCATCATCATGGTCCGCGCGCCGGAGATCGATCCCGACACGCGCGCGTTCGAGGAGAAACATCGCGCGCAGGAGCTCGAGGTCGAGTTCAACGTGAAAGCGAGCGATCTCGCGCTCGATCTGCTGCATGCGATTCGCGACGGCGGCATCGTGGCCATTCAGGGCGACCGCGTCACCGCCGGAATCGCCGAGCTGCCGGCCGCGCTCTTCGGCAAGGCGGCGCGGCTGCCCGCCGGTCCGTTCGCGCTGGCGATGGCGTCGCGCGCGCCGATCCATCCGATTTTCATCGTCCGCGTCGGGCGCCGGCGCTACCGCGTCGTCTCGCTTCCGCCGATTCTCGTGCCCCACTCGCGCGATCGCGAGGCCGCGTTCGCGGCGGCAGTCGAGGCCTGGACGCGCGATCTCGAAGACGTGATTCGACGATGGTGGTACCAGTGGTTCACGTTCGAGCCCTATTCGGCGGAGCTCGCGTGATGGAGATCGTCCGCGACGATCCGAACGCGCGCTGGCTGCCATCGCGCCATCGCTTTGCGCTCGCCAAACTCGTCGCGCGTTTCGTCCTGAGCCGCACAGAGCGCGAAGCGCCTCGCGCGCCAGGCATCGATCGCCTTCTGCTCGCGATCGACCGCGATCAGAGCGCGCTCGAAACGTATTCGGTCTGCATCTGGTTTTGCGCAACGACCATCCTGTACATCGCCGCCGTTCTGCCGGTCCCGTTCCGGCTCGCGATTTTCCTCGCCATTCCGCTCGCCGCCCTCGCGATCGAGATCCCCATTTACCTCCTCGGCAACTCCTTCGTGTTGATGCTTCTGCTCTTCGCCGCGTCGCTGTATTTCGTGACGACCAGCGGTCCGGCGTTTTATATTGCATTGTTTTCATTAACACTATTTGTTACGAATTGGACCGCGCGCCTGGTCAACGCGATATGCGGAATCTGATCGTCGCCTTCGGCTGGCTCGCACCGTTCGTCGCAATCGTCGCCTGGCCGTGGTCGCCCGCCGCGGCGATCGCGGTGGTTGCACTGTCGCATGCGCTCATTCTCTATCCGACGCTGCGGCCGAACGTGCAGTGGCTCGGCCCCGTGATCACGCGCTTCGAGACCCATGCGCGCGAAGTGTGGCTGACGATCGACGACGGCCCGACGGCGGACACGCCGGCGCTGCTCGACCTACTCGCGAAGACAAACACTCCGGCGACGTTTTTTCTCAAAGGCAGGATCGCCGATCCGGTGCTCGTCGGCGCCATCCTCGATCGCGGCCATTCGATCGGCAACCACTCGTTCTCGCATCCGTCGGCATGGTTCTGGTGCTACCCGTCGTCGTGGATCGCGGAAGAGATCGACCGGTGCAACGGAGTGTTAGGCGCCCGGAAGTGGTTTCGCGCACCCGTCGGAATGAAAAACCCGTCGGTGCATCCGCTGCTCTCCGCGCGAGGGATGCGGCTCATCGGCTGGACCGCGCGCGGATTCGACGGCGTCCGAGCGGACCCGCAGCGCGTCGCCTCACGGATCGTGCCGCGCGTCCGGCCCGGCGCGATCGTGGTCATGCATCAGGGCCGTCCGCAGTCGCTCGCCTGCATCGAGCGCGTGATCGACACGCTCCGGGCGGACGGCTACTCCTTCGTGATCCCGGCCGACGATCGCCTGAAAACGAACAGATAGTTGTTGAACGGACTCTTGCCGTACATCGGAACGACCTCGGTCGAATACGCGCCGTCGAACGACTGCTCGAGGAACGGACGCGTCGGAAAATTGAGCCGCTCCGCTTTGAGCCACCCGCCAGCGCGCGCGAGCGTTTCCTGCACATACGTTGCTCGATAACGGAACGAGCCGTCGCGCACGCCGTCGCGAATCAGAATCATCCCGCCGCTCTCCGCCGCATTGCGCAGAATCGTTTTCTGATCGTCCGTCGTGAAGTAGTGCAGCACATCGAGGAGCACCACGTTGCCGCGAAAGCCGAGCGGCGCGCGCGCATCGCCGACGTCGAACGTCACGTCATGCTCGGTGACGACCTGCCGCGCGATGCGCACCTTGCGCGCATCGTGATCGATCCCGGCGATCGGCGCGTCGAATCCGCGCTCGCGAAGGTACGCCGCGAGCAGACCGATGCCGCAGCCGACGTCCATCACCGGCGCCGCCGATCCGCGCAGCCTCTCGAAGACCGCTTCGTACACGGGATCGGTGGCGAGCTTCGCCCGGACGTATGCGCGCACAAACCCGCGCGGATAGCGTGCCGCGAGCTGATTCACGGCGACAGATGCTCGATCAGATCGATGAGCTCCGGCACATTGAACGGCTTCGGCAGGATTGCCGCGACGCCCATCTGCAGCACAGCTTGCGGATCGGAATGCAGATGCGCCGACAACACGATGATCGGCACGCGGCCGAGGTGCCCGGTTTCCTGACATCGCTGGAGGAAGTCCCAGCCGTTGACCTTCGGCATCGCCAGATCGAGAAGAATCACGTTCGGCGCGTGCAGCTTCAGCGCGCGATGACCCTCTTCTCCGTCACCGGCGAGCAGCACCTGAAATCCGTGATGACGCAGCGCCGCAGCGAGCATTCCGCGCAGCGGCAAATCGTCATCGATGACCAGCACGCGCTTCCGCCCGACGTCGCCGAGGCGCTTGCCGCCGGCGGGGTTGTGCGCGTGCATCTCGGTCATGAGGCCCTCATTCTACCGGCGGATGAGACCGCATGCAGAAGGCTCGCCAATCAAAACAGGTCGGAATCGCCCATCGTCGAGTAGAGCGATCGGCGCATCCGATCGGTCGCGTCGGCCATCACGAACGGAACGCACATCAGCGACAGGTCCCGCGGCTCGGGTTCGGAAACGAACCCGGTTTCGTCCAGCACCGTCGCAATCCACCGCGGCCTCGGCGCAAACCACGCTTCGATGCGATCGACGGGATAGCTCGGCACGACGTGGCGCAGAAGAACGCCGGCGGCGTCCCGATGATTCGGATCGAAGAGCGCATCGCCCCAAACGATGCTGCGCTCGCGAATTCGGAAGACGCTCCAGCCGACGAGGCGCCGCCACTTTCGAATCGCGACGACGAACGCCCCGCGATCGGGGCAATCGCGATACCGCCAGCGGAGATACCGCGCGTCGCGGCGAACGAGGAACTCGTGCGGCGGCGCGACGCGATCGAAGAAGCGGTCGAACTCCCCGCCGAAGTCGCGCGCCAATTCGAGTTGATATCCACGGATCCAGCGGCCGGGCCTCGCGATGCGTTTCAGCGGCAGCTCGCGCCGCCGGTACGAGACCGGCTCGACGCGGTCGCTGCGGAGGAACCGCAGCGAAAAACGCTGGATATTGGCCACGTTGAAGCCATAATTGAATGCGATTTTGTTATCGCAAAATGTTGCATAAAAGTGCAGAGCCGTGCGGCCGAGGATACTGGTCGGCCCGCGGCCGATGTGGCGCACCGACGGATCGGTCATCGTGTCGCCGATCTGGTGCGCCATCAAATCGCTGCCGTGATCCCAAAACGGGACCGGGTAACCGGCGTAGTGGGCGACGAGTTTGCCGCCGCTTTCGAACGTCAGGCTGATGCGCGCGGTGCCGAAAGGACTGTCGAGATATTTCCAGCGAAAGTGCTCGATCGTGCGCGGCGCGTGAAACGAGCGCGCGAAGAGATCGAGGATCTTCGTTTCGTCGCCCCGCTCGTACGCGCGGGTGACGAATCGTTCATCGGGCATGTGTCGGCTCGACCGAACGGATCGCGCGCACGTCGACCGGCGACCCGGCACGCCGCTTCGCTGTGATGCGAATCGAGCCGGAGCTCACGAGCAGCGGATCGGGCAGGATGCGCAGGATCGCGTTGGCGACCGGCGCGAGCGCGGGATAGCGCGTCGATACCCAGAGCCGCAGGAATTTGTGATCGCGATATTCGAACGCCGGCGCGACCGCGACGATCTCGAAGCCGGAGTGCTCGAGCAGCTCGATGAGCGCCGATCGCGAATACAGAATCAGATGCGTGCGGAAGTTGTGCGCCATCCTCGTCCGCTCGCTGATCAAATACAGGAATCCTTCCGTGTCGAACGTCGTGAGCAGCAGCGCGCCGCCGGGTTTCAGGAGGTCTTTCATCCGCGCGAGCGCGTCATGCGGATCGGGCATGTTCTCGAGGACGTGAAAGAGCGTGATCGCATCGAACGGCGGACCGGTGTTCACGAATCCGGTGAGCGTCGAGCAGTAGACTTCGAGTCCGCGCGCACGGGCGGCGCGTGCCGTGGCGACCGCGCGATCGATGCCGACGTATTCGAATTCGCGCGACGCGGCGAGGCCGAAGCTTCCGTCGCGAACTCCGATCTCGAGCACGCGTCCGCGCGCGGCGACCTGCTTTCGCAGCGCCGACATGCGGCCGACGCTCGTCTTCTCGCGCGCGGTCCGCGCGTGCGACGTCTCGTCGCCGGGCTCCGCGGCGGGCATGTTCGGGCGCAGCTCGCGGCGGACCGGCTGCTCGTCCTCGGCCGCATCGAAGTGATTGAGATAGCGGCACTTACAGCGGCTGCAGGCGCGCACGACATTGCCCGGAATCTGCGCCCAGCTCCACACTTCCGATGAGAAGCACACCGGGCATCGGCGCGGCGCGCGATAGCCGTTGTTGCGGTCGGTCAGGCGGATCGCGATCGCCGCGCGCAGTCCGCTGATCGGGCCGAACGACGGCGACGCATGCGCCGACGCTTTGAGGTTGAGCGATTCGATGCGAAAGCCGTACTTGCTCGCGAGGTACGCGAGCTCGAGATCGAAGCCGCGGTCGATCTGTTTCGATTCACCGACGAGCAGCCGCCCCGCATCGGATGAAAACGCCTTCAGCTTCCGCCTCGGATCCGGAAGGATCGGCACGAGAAACCATCGGACGAGCGCATAGCTCGCCGATGCAAAATTTCCGAAGACGACTTCCGCCGATCCCGATTCGATCAGGGCGACCGCGTCGCCGATCGCGCTCACCGGATACGGCAGGTCGGGATCGACGACGACGATCACGCTGCCCTTCGCGTCCGACGCGCCGCGCCGCAGCATCGCGCCGTAGCCCGCCCCGTCGCGCGAGTCGAGCACGCGCACGTCGAACTCGAAGCCGGTCGTCTGCAGATACTGATCGATCGTTTCGAGCGTCGCCGGCAGCTCGGGCGCCGGCCCGCTGAGCGGAATCAGAATCGATACGCTCGTCGAGCTCATGACACCATTTTAGTCTTGGCGTACATATGCATTACGCGTGCTGTCTCCGCTTCCACGACGCGGAGGTACAGCACCTCGCTTTGATACGCCCGCCAGACCTCCTCGGGAATTGCCACACGGTGCGCATTTGGAAAGTGCCCGGCGGCCGTGTCGAACGACGGCAGCGGCGACGCCTCGACGAGCAGGCCCTCCCGATCGATCGGGATGTCGCCCGCAAGTTGTTCGGCCGTCGGAGCGTTCCGCGGCCTCTCAATCGATTTGATCATCCGCGCGACACGCGCCCCGCTCCACTTTGACAGGTACTGCATTTCCGATCGCGCGTACTCGGCCGCCGCGGCCTGCGACGCCGCCGCGCTCTGGTTGTAAACGTGACGGCACTTCGCCGCGGGCACATACGCGATTCCGTGCCGCAGCCGCCGCTGCAAATCGATCTCTTCGAAGTAGAGATGAAAACGCTCGTCGAATCCGCCGGCGCGATCGAAGGCAGACGTGCGGATCGCCAGGATCGCACCCGACACCGCCGGCACTTCGGTCGTCCGCGTCAGCGACCAGAACGCGATGCGGTTTCGAACTCGATGACGATCGCGGCTGCGAGCCCATCGCGCCGAGCGGCTCGCGATCGCGGCATCGAACGTTTCCGCCGTCGTGTGCAGGTCGCTTGGCGGAAGAATCCAGCTGAATGCGTCGTCCCAGAAAAGCGCCGGACCGGCGAGGTCCGCACCGCTCTCGATGAGGCGACCGATCGCGCCGTCGCCGAATCGAACATCGGCATTGGCGGCAATCAGAAACTCGCCATCGCAATGTCGTCGCGCACGATTGATCGCCGCGCCGTAACCGAGGTTCGCGTTCGGCGCGATGAGGATGTCGGCGTGCGGGCGGAGCACATCCGCTTCATCGCTGTTGTCGACGACGATCACCTGCAGCGGCGATTGCGTCGTCGCGCGCGCGCTGCGGATCGCCTCGATCGCCAGCGGCGCGGAACGATAGTTGACGATGACGAGCGAAGCGGGCGGCATCAGCGCGAACGGCCGGCCACCGCGGCGCCGATGCGTTCCATCGACCAGCGATGATCGACGGAGACCAGACCGACCTCGTAGCGATCGCCGGTGATGGAAAAGGCGGGACGGACGTCCTGCCGGTCGAAGACGGTGATCGCGTTCTCGTCGCCGACGAACGCGATGATCGAGTACTCACCGCGGTTGAGCGGGACGCGTTCGAGCTCTACCGTGATTTCGTAGTCGCTGCGTCCGCAGAGCGGCTCGACGCCGTCCGCGTGCGTGCCGACGGCGAAGCATTGCAGATCGTCGGCGGAGCGATGGACGCCGATGATCACGTGCACCGGCTGCTCGGGGCGGTCGGAGTGCACGCGCACGCGCAGATGAATGTTGTCGCCGCGTTCGAAGAGGTCGCGCGGGCCGCCGCTGCTGTCGCAAACGACGATGTCCCGGAATCGCACCGGCGAGAACGGACGCTCGCGCAGCGGCTCGCCTTCACTCGCCGGCATCGCGCGGTCACGCTGCAGCAGGAACGATTCGTAGTCGTGCACGACGTCGAGCGACGGGCCGTATCGCATGACCGAACCGTGATCGAGCCACAGCGTGCGGCGGCAGATCGACGTCACGAGATACATCGCGTGCGAGCAGAAGAGAATCGTGCGGCCGGCCTGCTGGAACTCGCGGATGCGGTCGACGCATTTCTTCTGAAAATGTCCGTCGCCGACCGCGAGCGCTTCGTCGATCACGAGAATCTCGGGATCGACGTTCACCGCGACGGAAAACGCGAGGCGCATGTACATGCCCGACGAATACGTTTTCACCGGCCGGTCGAGAAACGTGCCGAGCTCCGAGAATTCGAGGATCGCCGGAAGTTTTCGTTTCACTTCCGACGGCGACAGGCCGAGGAGCGCGGCATTGAGCGCGGCGTTGTCGCGGCCGGAAAACTCCGGATGAAAGCCGGTGCCCAGCTCCAGAATCGAGGCGATCGTGCCGACGGATTCGATCGTGCCGCTCGTCGGGCGCGTCACGCTGCACAGAAGCTTGAGCAGCGTGCTTTTCCCGGCGCCGTTCTGTCCGATGACGCCGACGGCTTCGCCGCGCTCGACTTCGAACGTCACATCCTGCAGCGCCGGAAACACCGTGTGCCTCGGTTTTCTCATTAGAAATTCGAGGATACGGTCGGCCGGCCGCGCGTAGATCTCGTACTGCTTCGTCAGCTCGACGGAGCGGACGACGATCTCCACCATCACCTTATTCTAATGTCCGCCGCCCTGCCGCCGCAGAAAGGCGAGATATTCGTCGATCACGGTCGGGCGCGGCGGAATGCGGATCGCGTCGATGAGCATGCGGTTGCTCGCGTCGTGATCGATCGCGATCGCCTGCTCCACGTTCTTCTGCGCCGCATCGAACTGGTGCTGATTCGCCTCGAGGAGGGCGAGATAGATGTGCGGCTCCGCCGATCGCGGGCGCAGCCGCGCGGCTGCCTCGAAGTGCTCGGCGGCGTCGTCATTGCGACCCATGCGGCTCAGGAGCGCGCCGTAATCCATGTGCGCGTCGTACAACGAAGGATTCAGATCGAGCGCCGTCACGTATTCACGCGCGGCACCGTCGGTATCGCCGAGGCGCGCGAGGACGGCGCCCAATCCGCTGTGCAGGTCGGCCTTGTCCGGCTGCTGCGCGATCGCTTCCATGAGGTGGTCGCGAGCGGCGGGCATGTCGCCGCGCACACGGGCGAGATTCGCGGCGACGGCGGGGTTCGGCTCCAATCGCAACGAGCTCGTGAGCGCGCGCTCCGCGCCGGCCATATCGCCGCGCGCAAGCTCGATCGACCCGAGAGCGCCCGCCGCGTCGGCGTTCCTGGGATTCTCCTGCATCGCACGCCGCGCGGCATCCGCGGCAGCGTCGAGCTTTCCCTGCGCGGACAGCGAAAGCGCTTGGCCGAGGTCGACGATGTCCGCCGGTTTGAATCCTTCGCCGAGGCGGTATTCGCGCTCGGCCTCGGCGTACTGGCCCTGATCGAGAAGACCGCTTGCGAGGTTCACGTGCGCGAGCTTGTTGTCCGGCGACGTCGCATCGAGCGCGTGCCGAAACAGCGGAACGCTGCCGGACCAGTAGCCGGCCTGAGCGTGCGCCGCCGCTGTCAGGCCGAGAATTGCGAGACCGCCGACGATGGCGGCGCCGAATCGCATCTGCGGCATGCGCTCGACGGCGTACGCCGCGCTCCAGACGATGGCGATGAAGAGTCCGATGTCCGGCAAGTACGTGTAGCGGTCGGCCATTTGCTGGATTCCGACCTGCACGATGCCGATCACCGGAACGAGCATGCCGAGGAACCAGAACCAGCCGGAGAAGATCCAGGGGTACGACTTACGGACGAGCCACGCGGCGATCGACGCGGCCACCACCAGCGCTCCGCACAGAATCGCAATCCTCGGATCGATCCGCGTCGGGAACGGATACATGATCGAGAGCCGCGACGGCCAGAGTGTCTTGCCGACGTATTTCACGCAGGCAATGGCGGCGTTGGCCACACGCGCGAGTGGCGGGATTGCCGAGATCGTCGGCATCGCGTTTCTCTGCGCGATGAGTGTGGCGACGATCGACGGAACGATGCATGCGAGAAACGGGATCTTTTCGACGAGCCGCCTGACGACGACTTCCTTCTGCAGCCGCTCGAACGGCCAGAAGTCGAGCAGCAGAAGAACGAACGGCGTCGTGACGACCATCGGTTTCGAGAGGATGCCGAAGAGAAGCGCGACGACGGCGACGGCGTAGTCGGGGCGCGAGTTCTTCTTCACGTACCGCGCGTACGCGAGGAGGCAACAGAGAAAAAAGAACCCGCTCAGCGTGTCCTTGCGCTCCGAGATCCAGGCGACCGATTCAACGTGGAGAGGATGGATCGCGAAGAGCGCCGCAACAGTGGCGCTGCGCCACAAGGTATCGGTCGCGATCCACAGGAAGAGGAGCAGCAGAATTGCGTTGCACGCGTGCAGCGCGGCGTTGACGAGCAGTTGCGGACCGGCGATGACGCCGAATATCTGCACGTCCGCCATGTGCGAGAGCCAGGTCAGAGGGTGCCAGTTCGACGCGGCCGTCGTCGTGAAGGCCCACTTCACACCCGCCCATGAGAGTCCGGCGCGCACGTGCGCGTTGTTGTAGACGTAATCGGGATCGTCGTAGTTGATGAAGCCGTGCGTGCGGACCTGCGCGTAGATCGCGAAGACGAGCACGACGAGAGCGGCGCTGACAGCGAACAGCAGAGCGGCCGCGCGCTCGCGCTGAGGCAGAGGCGCCGGCACCGCGCGCTCGGACACACGCTCTTTACGGCGAGATTTCCGGGACATAGGGAGAAGCGGGCGGCGCAGTCGAGCTGCGCCACCCGTCGATCATGCGTCAGTGATGGGCGGGCCGGTGGCGCGTCGTCGTATCACCCTGCGCGGGATGCTGAATGACCCCGCTGAAGCCGGCAACGGTCAGCGTCACCGTATAGTTCTTCGAATCGGGATAGAGGTGAAGTGCCGTCGTCAACGGCGTCGTGAACGGCTCGCTGCCGTCGCCGAAGTCCCACGTGTACGACTGATTCGCCAGACTCGTCTTGCCGAGGGGTGAGACGGTGAAGACGTACGCGTTGGGAACATCCGTGCTCGGCTTCGAAATGAAATCGAACGCGCCGGTCGCCGGCGCGGCGTGCGACGAGCCGGAAACCGAGACCTTCTGCGTGACGAGGTACGACTGTCCATTCACGCCGATCGTCAGCTTGAGGTTGTACGAACCGGCGTTGACGTAGCGATGCGAGGAGGTGATTCCGGTCGCGGTCGGCGCGCCGTCGCCGAAGTCCCATTGGAAGGAGTGCGTCGCGCAATTGAAATCGTAGAGATAGGCATTCGCGGTGAACGGAATCGTCTCGTCGGTCGAGCAGTCTCCAGCCAGGTACGTGCAGCCGGACAGCGGACCGAGGTAGGTCACGAAGAACGTCTGGCCGGGGATGATCGCAGAGCAACTGCCGCTCGGAGTCGGCGTTGGCGTCGGAGTGGGCGTTGGAGTCGGCGTCGGAGTCGGGGTCGGCGAGCTTCCCGAGACCGGGACCGTGACACTGGCCTGGTACGACTGCGATCCATTGCTGATGTTGACCGTCACCACCTGCGTGGCGCTGAATGTATGCGTGATGCTCTGCGTGTTGCCGCCGACATTCCACGAGAACGAGTGATTGGCGCAGCCAAAGTCATAGCCGAAGCCGGTCACTGTCAGGGTCACCTGCTCACCCGCCGCGCACGATCCGCTGTATTGGTTGCAGTCGCCGTTTGCCCCGAAGAACGCGATGAAGATCGTGTTGGCGTTCATCTGGTTGCACGCTCCGGTCGGCGTCGGCGTCGGAGTCGGCGTCGGCGTGGGCGTCGGAGTCGGCGTTGGAGTCGGAGAGACACCGCCGACTGTGACGGTTGCATTCGCGACGTATGTCTGCGACGGGTTCGTGATCGTCACCGTGATCGGGGTCGTGCCGCTGAACGCGTGCGTGACACTTCGCCCCGTGGCTCCCCAACTCCAGGTGAATGTGTGCGTCGCGCAGTTGAAGTCGTAGTTGAAACCGGTCACGCTCAGGTTGAGGTTCTCGCCGGCATAGCACTGTTGGATGCTCGACTGCGTGCAGCCGCTCTGCTGACCGACCCAGCCAATGACGATGTTGTTGGTGGTCATCGTCTGGCAGACCTGCCCCTCGACGGCGAAGGGCTGCGTGTGGAAGGGGGTCGAGCCGATCGAGTTCGTGACGGTGAGAGTCACGGTCACGGTGCCCGAAGCGGAGAACGCCGGCGAGAACGTCTGCGTGTTCGAGCTCGAGGCGGTATAAGGCGCGCCGGACGCCGACCAGCTGTACGTCCAGCCGCTGGTGTCGGTGCCGTTCGGAATGACGGCGGTGAACGAGCACGGCGGCGCTCCGCTGGCTCCGCAACCGCCGCTGATCTGCACTCCCGACGGAGCGCTGAGCGGAGACGTAAACGCCTCGGCGCTCGTGTAACCAGCGCATGATCCGAGGGCGTTCGATGACGTCAGAACGAGGTGCGCTCGGAATCCTGCGCCGGTGAACCATGATTTCGGCGCCGAGAACGAGGGAATCGCGTTCGCCGCGGAGGTGCCACTCATCGGCTGGCCCACGACGGCGCCGGAGGAATTGAGAAGCTCCCAGCGATAGCTGACGGACGTCGACGAAAGGACCGAGGTATCCGACGTTGCGCGCGAAATACTCGCGAAGACGACGCATCCTGCCGGATCCGAGCACGAGCTGGTGGTCGGCGTGTCAATCGCCGCGGCAAACGGGCGCACGCCGTACGTGACCGCGATTGCGAGCGGCGAGGCGCCGTTCGATGCCGGAGGCGGCACCGTGTACGCGCCGTAGTTCGCGGCGAAATTGATCGTGTGCTGCCCGCACGCGCCGGCCGCGATTCCCGCCGGCGGGATCGTGCTCTGCAGTGCACCTCCGTCGAGACTCCAGGTGTCGTAGTGGCTCTGAACCGTGCCGTCCGAAGCATCGAAGAACGAGTCGCCCGCGACGATCGGCGCGGGAGAGGATGCGTCGGGCTGCAGGAAGAGGAGCTTCGAGTTGCCGAAGCCGAAGCGCGCCACCGGCGCCGTCACCGTAACCGGAATCGATGAGGTGATCGAGCTGTCGTTGACGTTCGTCGCCCGCACGGTCAGCGACCGCGACGCGGCGCCGCCTAACACGGATTGCGCGAACTGATGCACGGCGGGTGCGGTGCCTGCGCCCGCCGGCGTTGCGACGCCCGGCGTGATGACGCCGTCGCCGAAGTCCCAGTTGATCGTCATGTTCGACGATGCTCCGGTCGTCGCGGTGAAACTCACCGGATCGCCGGGGAATGGACCACTCGCCGCGCCCGCGGGGATGTTCGCGTTCGGAGTGCCGTTGACATTGCCGCCGGTCACGGCGACGGAGTCGGTCGACGGCAGCTCGTAAACGTCGCCGAGGCTGTAGGCCGTCACGACGAGGTAGACGTGATTGCTTTGTTTGATGACCGCGCTGTCCCAGAAGTAGTGAAACTTCGGGACGGCGTAGGCCGCACTCATCGCGGAGACGTAGTAGTGCTGGAAGTACCCGTTGAAGTTGATCTCGACCGGGACGCCGTTCTGCAGCTTGAAGACGCGGAGATTCGATCCGACGCCTTCCGTACCGGCCCAGACGATATATCCGTCGCCGTAGGAGAGCGACTGTGTGGCGGTAGCGGAAGCGTCGAGGCCGGGGTAATCGCCGACTTTCGTGTACGTGCTGCCCGAGGGCGCGAAGACCGAGATGACGAGCCCGCTCGGTGTGTCGGAAGACGCGTAGAAATTCGTTCCGTCGCAGGCAACGCCTTTGATCGGTCCCGCACCGGTGTACTCGAATGCAGGGTTGCCGCCGTTGACCAGCGAATCCGTCGTGAAAATCTGAAGCTTCCCGTCGGCAGTGGCGAGGCCGATGCGATCCGCGGCGGGAGTGCGAGCGAAGTTGAACAGCGAGCGAGTCGTCAGATTCCGGACGCGCTGCGGATTGGTGCGGTCGGTGACATCGAAGATGTTGAGGCCGATCCCCTGATTGCTGATGACGGCGTAGTAGCGACCGTTGGATCCTTTGAGGGCCGCGATCTTCGTCGGCGAAGAGACGTCGTCCGATGTCGCCTGCGCGTACCACTGGACCTGGTTCTGCATCGTTCCGCCGACGTTGAGACCGTCGTCCTTTACGATGCCCCAGCCGTAGTACGAGTACGCGAGATACACGTACTTCTGATCATCGAAATCGAGACCGAAGAGGCGGTCCTGACCATCGGGTACGGCCATGTGCCAGCCGCTTTCGGACGCCTCGGCGTAAAAGTTTTCGCCGGGATCGAGATAGAGGTCGTTGAGGCTTCCGTTGTAGCGTGTCGCGCCGGCGATCAGCGCTTCGCCGCTGGCGATGCGCGAGAAGAACGTGTTGTAGTCGTAGGCAACCGCGGCGCTGCCGATGATCATGTAGACCCGCCCGACCGATGCGGCGGGGACGATGTGAAAGGCGCGGGCCGTGCGGAACGGCTGCTGAAAGTCCTGCGTGGC
This sequence comes from Thermoanaerobaculia bacterium, assembly GCA_035516895.1. Lineage (GTDB taxonomy): Bacteria > Acidobacteriota > Thermoanaerobaculia > Gp7-AA8 > Gp7-AA8 > Gp7-AA10. Next base: position 13,705 of record DATIZY010000056.1, read on the forward strand.
CTGTGAGTCGAGGTAGCGTCCGACGAACTTCGTAATCGTCGGCGGATATCCGATCGTCAGGAGCGACTCATTTTTCACGCATCCGACGCACGGCACGTCAACGCCGGGAGTCGACGCCGGTTTCGGCCAATAGACCTGCGCAAAAGCCGAAACGACGGTCAACAGACTCGTCGCAACAAACAGCGCGATATTTCGGATCACCCTCACGCTCTGTCCCCTTTCCGACCAGGAGCCGGACGCGGCGCCCACGCCGCGGCCGCGGAATTTTGTTCAGTATTGGTTGTCAGGACGTTGCCATCCGACGAATTATTTTAACACTCAAACAAAGGTCGTCGTCACGAAAAAATGCGCTGAAAAGAAAAAAGCGGGCCGGATGTCTCCGGCCCGCCATGTGTACAGCGATCGATGAACCGAAACTACGGAGGTGTGATGTTGGTTCCAATGGGCGAAGACGCGCATCCAGCACCCGGAGCCAGCGGCGGCGGGCAAACGAAGATGCCGCCAGAGGGTCCGATCTGAGCGCCGGCAGGAACCTGCGCCGAGCAACCGTTGCCAAGCCAATTCGCATCGAAGAGAACCGAGAAGCGGCTCTCAGCCTGCATATTGACGGTGACCCAGTTCTGGCTCGGACGACGGGCGCCCGCGACGTTGTCACGCGAGTAACCGGCGACAGCAGTCGTGGCCTGGTTGTTGTCGAGGTTGAGGTACGTCCAGCCTGCAACGTCACCAGCGGCCGAGGGCTGCGCCGGGAAGACGGCGCCGCTCACCGGCGTCGAGGAGGTTTCCGGCAGACCCGATCCAGGAGGCGCCGGCGAAATGATGACGCCACCGCCTGCGATGTTCGCGTTCTCGTGCTCGTCGAACTTCACGAATTCGGTGAACGCGATGCTGGAGTTCGGGGTCGAGGTCGCGGTCGTGCACGCATTGACGACCGTGCCTTCACGCCAGATCTGGTAATTGGTGTTGAAGCTGCCCGTTCCAGCATTGATATAGCGCGCGGCGAAGGTCGCCGGCAGCGGCTGACGGCGGTCGGTGCGACGGTCCGCCAGCGTGGTGGTGTAGCGATCATAGAACGTGAACGGCAGGTTGGTCGGCGGGGTCAGAACCGAACCCGCGAAACCACCTTCCGGCACCGCACGGATCGAAACCATGTTCGCGCCGCCAGCGGCGTTCGCAGTCGCCGTGTTGGGCTGCACGTTCTCATAGTCGCCGATCAGCACGTTGTCGAACAGAAGGTTCGCCGTGTAGTAGGACGGCGTCGTCGGCAGCGTGGTGTTGCAGTTTGCGTTGACGTCGACCGTGATGTAGCCGATCGCATCGTTGTGAGTTCCACCGACGCGCGAGGTGCAGGCGTTGCCCGCGCCCGAGCCGACGCCCGTGGTGAGCATCAGCTGAGCATCCGTGAGCAGGCCCGGAGGAATCGCGCCCGGCAGGTTGGTGCAGCCCGCCAGCGTCGGGTCGAGGTTCGGGTTCACACCCACGCTCGTGCCCGCGATATTCGAGAACGGCGTCGATCCCGGAGTCGGGTTCACCGGCACGTCCGTCAGGCTCGACGTTCCGGACGTCGGCGCGATGACGCCACGCTCCAGAATGTCGTACAGATTGATCGCCTGGACGTCGTAGCCCGTCAGGAAAATGTTGAAGTCCATGACCGGGAACGACCAGTCGGTCCAGATCACCACGTGCGCGATCTGCGGCTCCGCGCTGACGTTCGTGATCGTGAACAGCGTCGTCCGCGCGGTGGTCTGCGGCGACTTGATGTCGACATCGAAATACGGCAGCAGCAGGGTCGCCGCCGGAGCATTGCCGATGTCGCAACTATCATCGTTGTTCGTGGTTGTCGGGCCGAATGCCGCACCACCAACGCCAAACGCAAACGTCGCGTTCGGTGCGGGCGTCAGGTGACGCTGCACGGCGAACATCGGCGCCGCGATCAGGACGGCGGCCAGCATGGCCAGAACCGTTAGTTTTCTCATTTCTTTCTCCTACACATCAAATGTTTGAGTCGCTTCTTACGAATGGACTGTCGTCAAACCTGTCGACGCTACGATCACCTCCCGCGACAAACGTTAAATACAAATTCGAATTCAATTGTCGTAACAGTATTGCCTCAAATGCGAGAAGTCAATACCCAAGACGCGATTTTATGGCGCTACGCCATACGTCCCGAGCGCCAAAAACGCGCGCATTATAACGAACAGCCGCCGTGACACAACCACTAATTGTGTCATCGGCGGCTGAAACGCGCCGCAAGCTCGATGCCCGGCTCGCGCTACTTCTTCGCTTGCGCGGGAGCCGATGCGCTCCCCTGATTGAGGAAGACGTCGATCGCGCCGTTCTGCTCGCCGAAGGCGAAGCGACCCGAGGACTCGTACATGAGGATCACGTCGGGACGGCCGTCGCCATTCACATCCGCAACGCGAACGTCGTAGTTCGAGTTCGGCCTCAGCGTCAGACCTTCGACGGTCGCGCGCGTGAATCCTCCTTTGCCGTCCCCCAGCAGAACGACGGCCTCGCGCGGGTCGTAGCGCGTATAGATGATGTCGAGATTTCCATCGCCATCGAAGTCGCCTGCAGCGACGCCGTAGATTCCTCGGGTGCCTTCCCAGCGAACGATCGGCGTGCGCGTCGCCTTCTTCCCGTAGAGACTGATTCGGTCGATGCCGATCACATTCTTGATCACCGGATTGGGAACGAGATTCGATGGAACATCGTCCGGCCACGTGCGCGTGTAGGAGACGATCGCATCATCGAATTTTTTTGACGTGAACCTTCCCGTCGCATTCGCCGTGTAGTACGACAGGAACGGAATGAGATACGGATCGCTCACGGGCTTCCATTTCTTCGGGCCCTCGCTGACGTACACGATGCTGTTGCTGTTCTGATAGATCGTCGCTGCGACGACATCGGGAACGCGGCTCGCGGTCAGATGTCCGACGGAGAGCCAGTCGCCCGCGGTCGGTTTGTCCGCGGCGGCGACATCGACCTCCTGCCACTGCTGACCGTGATTTCGATTCAGATACACGCGAACACGCCCCTCCGGTGTTTGACTTGCCATCAGGCCCGAAGGCCCTTCGCTGATCGCGATGATGTCGGGATTGCCATCGCCATCGACGTCACTCACAACGAGCTTTCGGCTGCCGAACCGCTGCGGCAGTCCCGACGACACCTGCTTGAAGTCCCCTTTGCCATCGCCGAGCAGGACGTAGACGCTATCGAGGTGCGAGGCGAACGCGAGATCCATCACGCCGTCTTTGTTGAAATCGGATGCGACGACGCTGCCGTAATCCAGGAGTCGCGGCCACTTCACGGCGGTCCATAACTTCCAGTGCCCTTTGCAATCACCGAGGAAGATCGCCGGCTGTTCGTTTCCTTTGCGTTCCGCAGGAGCGATGATGTCGGGGCAACCATCGCCGTTCATGTCGGCGACGGCGAGCGAATTCCGCCACGATCCGGTGGTCGGAAGACCCTCGGAGCTCTTCTCGAAACGAACGACTTTGTTGCTGGCGTTCGGCTCGAGCGGCGAGAACTCGGGGCGGAGATCCTGGAGATAGTTGATCTGCTGGTCGTTGTAGCGGGACGGAGGTTCGGCCGCGGCGGCTTCGTCCTGCGGAATGGGATCGGGCATCCATACCCAGATCCATTGATTGTCGAGCTGATAGACCTCGCGCTGCACGTTGAGATACCCGAAGGGCCGCACGAGTCCGTCCGGACATTCCTCCCAGTTTTCCCAACGACGGTCGAATTTCTCGATGTGATAGGAGCGGCCGAAACGAAAGTAGTGCTTGCTCGGATCGGGATTCGGGCCGGGGTCGTCAGGAGTGCCGAGTCTCGCTTGCCGCTGCTCCGGCGTCTCGGGACGGATGTACTGCGGCGGCGCTCCGAACGGGATCCGCGGCGGAACGAACGTCGGCGGCGTGGCAAACGTTTTCTGAGCAGGCTCCTGCGCGAAGAGCGCCGAGGCGGACAGCAGGACTGCGCACAACACAAGGACTTTCCGGAAGAGCATTCGTTGAGATCTCCTGACCGAGTTCAAATCAAGTCCGCGAGCGTCGGCTGCGCGCGGCGAAAAAATGTGAGGCCGCCGATGAAGCACACGCTTGCAATCACCAGTAGAAATACGAGCGACCCGATTTGAGGTAACGCGGACGACAGCATTGCGCTGCGGAACAAACCGAGGAGCGGCGTCATGGGATTCCAGCGGAAAAAAGTTTCGAAGCGCCCGGCGACCGGATAAAGAATCGGACTCAGGTAGAACACCACCGACAATCCGAAGCCGAGGATCGGCAGCAGATCGCGGAAGACGACGTAGGCGGCGGCGAGAAACCAGCCGATGCCGACCTGCAGAGCGAACTGCAGCAGGAGCGCGAACGGCAGGACCCAGATCAGCCGCGGCGTCGCCCCGCGCAACATCAAAAACGAGATGAAGAGCGCGAGGCCGATCGCCTCGAAGATCAGCGCCGACGCGTTCGGCACCACGACGAGCAGCTCGCTCTTGAACGCGAGCCGGCGGACCATCGGCGCGTTCTCGACGATCGTCGTCGTGGAACGGATGACGCCCTCGTTGATGCCCAGCCAGGGCAGAAGTCCCGAGATGAGAAAGAGGATGTAGTCGCTGTCGCGCCCCGGGCCGCGGCTGAACATGTACGTGAAAACGAACCAATAAAGGATGACGAACGTCAGCGGCTGCAGCACCGCCCAGAAGAGGCCGAGGACCGAGCCGGTGAAACGGGCAGTGAAATCGCGCTTGATGAGCTCGCGAAGGAGGTGGACGTTCTTGTACGTGAGGAGGCCTCCGGACTTGACAGAAGAGCGGCCGAGTCCGTAGATTTGAGGGGTCGAAGTTTATTTTTCCATAGCATAAAAGTCAATTAGAGCCTCATGAACAAGCCAGTCCAGCTCGAACTCGTCGGAAGAAAAATCCGGCAGCTGCGCCGTCAGCGGAAGCTCACGCAGGTCGAGCTGGCCGATCGCATCGGGATCCACCAGTCCGACCTCTCGCGTATGGAGCAGGGCGAGTACAAGGTCGGCCTCGATACGCTGCTCAAAATCCTGCAGACGTTCGATCTGAGCATCGGCGACTTCTTCGAAGAGGGCAATCGAGTGCAGTCGGTGTTCGACAAGCTGAAAACACTCAGCCCCGCGGCCCAGAAAGAAGTGGAGAGCTTCATCGAGTTCAAGCGCGTGCAGGAAGGCTTCGAATCAGACGAGGGAGAGAGCGAAGGTGAGGATGTCTGAGATGACGGCCCGCGCCGAAACGATCCGCCGCGAAGCGCTCGCGAAAGTCCGCGCGGGCGAGATCGATCACGCGCTCGAGCTCTACGACGCCGCGCTGCACGTC
>DATIZY010000057.1:0-2288 GCA_035516895.1 Thermoanaerobaculia bacterium
GTTTTATATGGTCAACGTCTTGACGATCGGAGGCGGCGCACTTAAGATGATCGCAACAGGGAGGGTGTGGGGAGCGATGCGGGACCGGCTGATCTCGACCTTGTTGCGCCACCTGCCCGGGGCGTGGGTCGATCCGAGACACAATGAGCTGATTCCGCTCTATCGCCTTCGATACAGGATGGCGATGGAGGAGCAGAAGTTCGACACCGCCCTGATTTTCCTCAACAAGATCATCGAGCTCGATGCCGTCGATCTCGAAGCCAAGCTCGCGAAAGCCGAGATTTACCATCGCTGCCTCCGCGATTACCCGAAAGCGATCGAGCAGTACAGTAAGGTGATCAAGCTGACGAACGGGAAGGACGGCGACGCGATCCACCGCCGCGCGCGCGCCGCGATGGCGGAGCTGATGGAGCTGCTCTCCTAGCGGTCGCGCTCCAACACGAAATCCAGCGCCAGATCGAGGGCCTCTTTCGCCGCGGAATCGGCAAACGGCTCGAGCGCCGCGCGCGCGCGGGCCGCGTAGTCGCGGGCGATCGCACGCGTCTCGTCGAGCGCGTCGTAGCGCGTGACCAGCTCGACGATCTCTGCCGGATCGACCTCGTCGAACGCCTTCGTCGCCGCGATGCGGGCCACTTTCGCGCGCTCTCCCTCCGTCGCGCGCGGCAGCGCGAGCAGCAGCGGCAGGGTGGCCTTGCCTTCCTTCAGATCCGACAGCGCCGGTTTGCCGAGGACTTCGGTGCTCGAGGTGAAGTCGAGAAGGTCGTCGATCAGCTGAAAACAGATGCCGAGATTCGATCCGTAGTTGAAGAGCGATGCGGCGGACGATTCCGGCAGATCGACGAGGTACGCCGGAATCCGGCAGCAGGCACCGAACAGCGCCGCGGTTTTGCGGCCGACGATTTCGAAGTAATCGTCGATCGTCAGATCGGAGCGGCCGTTCTGCTCGAGGCCGAGGATCTCGCCCTCGATCATGCGGATGGTGACATTCGACAGCAGCCGCAGAATCTCGAGATTCCCCTCCGCGAGCGCGAGATTCATCGAGTGCGTGTAGAGGTAGTCGCCGACCAGCACCGTGAGGTTATTGCCCCACCGATAGTTGATCGAGGTGCGCCCGCGGCGGACGTCCGCTTCGTCGATGATGTCGTCGTGCACCAGCGTCGCCGTGTGAATGAACTCGACGACCGCGGCGTAAACGACGTCGCGATAGCCGTCGTAGCGGAGCATTTTCGAGACGAGCAGAAGGAGGGCAGGGCGGAGGCGTTTCCCGCCGCCGCCGAGGATGTGCTCGCCGACGTCGCTGATGGTTTGGATTTTCGACTGAAAATTGCGGCGCAGCTCCTCCTCGACCAATTGCAGCTTCGGCGCGATGACGTCGATCAGACGCTCGGCGCGCGAAGTCTGCTCAAATGTCGGGTTCGGAGCGCTCACGCGGGAAGCTTAATCGATGACAGGGAGTGGTGTCATCCGCGCGGGGCGCGGCTCGCCCACGGCGCTCGCTCGAACGGGATCCTAGCCGCGGTAGTTCGTGAACTGCAGCGGAATGCCGTAGTCCTGCTCGCGCACGAGCGCCATCGCCTTCTGCAGATCGTCCTTGCTCCGCCCGACGACGCGAACCTGGTCGCTCTGAATCGAAGCCTGCACTTTCAGCTTCGCGTCCTTGATCGTCCGGACGATCGCTTTCGCCTTCTCGGTCTCGATTCCCTGCACGATCTTCGCGCGCTGGCGCACCGTGGCGCCGGCCGCGGGCTCGACCTTGGCGTAATCGAGCGCCTTGAGCGAAACCTTGCGCTTCACGAGCTTCGACTCGACGATGTCCTTCACGCTGCGCAGCTTTCCTTCGTCGTCGGACGTCAGCACGATCTCGTCGGTCGCGAGCTCGATCGAGCTCTTGCTGCCTTTGAAGTCAAAGCGCTGGGCGAGCTCTTTCTGCGCCTGCTGAATCGCGTTGGCGACTTCCTGCATCTCGGTTTTCGAAACGATGTCGAACGAGAACTCCTGCGGCATTGCGGCTCCTACTGCGCGTTCACGACCTGCACGCCGGGCGGCGGCGTGAAGCGGAACGTCTCCGGCGAAATGCTTCGCCTCTGGTAATTCGAGAAATCGAACTCCGTGCGATTGCCTTCGCGATCGGAGTACTCGAGGCGCTGAATGAGATGGGTGTCGGGCGCGATCGTCATCGCAACGCTGCGAATGGCGCTCGTCGCACTCTTCGGCTGCAGCGTCACACTGCTGCCGGACTCTTTGACGACAAACAGGCGCTCGCGCGCGGCGGGATCGCCGATCAGCAG
>DATIZY010000058.1:0-2534 GCA_035516895.1 Thermoanaerobaculia bacterium
CCGCAGGGACCCGCCGGAGCTCAAGGCGCGACCGGACCGCAAGGACCGCAAGGTGTCACCGGCGCCGCCGGCGCCGCGGGACCTGCCGGACCTCCGGGGCCGCAAGGCGCAACCGGATCGCAAGGAGCGAAAGGCGACGCCGGTCCGGCGGGGCTCCCCGGCGCGCGCGGTCCGCAAGGTCTGCAAGGTCCTCCCGGGCCGCAGGGACCTCCCGGCTCGCCCGCCGTCCTCAACAACTCAGCGACGCTGCAGGAGACGAACTCGATTCCGTTCAGCGGTCACGGCCTGACGCTTGTCGGCACCATGACCACGACGATGCATCTCGACCACGACAGCACCGTGATCCTCATGGGCAACGCGAACGTGATCACGGACGGCTCCGCGTTCCTCTACCTCGAGATCGACGGAAAACAGGCGGGTCCGCCGTTCTACACGAGCACCACGAACGAGTGGACGAACCTCCCGCTGCTCGCGACGGAAAAACTATCGGCTGGGGATCACGAGATCGAGCTCGACGTCGATCCCGCCGGCTCGCACGTTCGCATCGGCAGCCGCATCCTCATGGTCCTCGGCTTCTGAGATTACTTCTGAACGGTGGCGCGCCACTCGCGCCACTGTTCCTCGATCGAGCCGGCGAACGTGCGGCGCGGCGTCCATCCGAGCTTTCGCCGCGTCGCTTCGCTCGACACGATCTGATTCGCGGTCAGCGCGGGCGCGAGCATCCCTTCGGCCGGCACGTGCTCGAGTTTGCCGTTCGGCGCGATCGCCCGCGCGCATTCGTTCATCGTCGAGCGCGTGTCGTCGACCGCGTGAAAGATGCCGGTGGCGCGCTGCTCCACGATGCGCGCGTAGCAGCCGGCGAGATCGTGCAGATCGACCATCGCCCAGCGGTTGTTGCCGTCTCCGACGATCTTCAGCGGGCGCTTCTGATCGGCGGACGCGAACCAATCGGCGAGCAGGCTCTGACGGCCGCCGTACACGCAGCCGGGACGAATCACCGCGCCCCGTCCGTTCGCGAGCGTCATCGTCTCGTGCGCCGGACGCCACGCGACGAGCGGCAGCGGATTCACGCGGCTCGATTCGTCGAGCGGTTTCCCGTCGCTGTTGCCGAGGACCCACACGCCGGAGGTGAAGAGGAAGAAGCCTTTCTGCTTCGACAGCGTCTCGACCGCGATGCGGTCCTGCGCGACGGGGTCCTGCATCGAGAAGGCCGTGTGCACGAGCGCGTCGTATGCGCCTAACGTGCTCGCGAGCTGCGGAAGGGTCGACAGATCGCCGGCGACGATGAACGCGCCGCGGTCGCGCAGCGGCGTCGCGTCGGATTCGGGACGGACGAGCGCCGCGACTTCATGTCCGCGGGCCAGCAACTCCAGCGCGACCGCGCTGCCGACGTATCCGGTGGCTCCTGTGAGAAAAACACGCATAACCCTGGCGCGGCTGCGCCGCGCGTTGTCGGTTGTCAGTTGTCAGTGGGGGAACGCTGAGACCACTTGACGACAACTGACAACCGACAACTGACAACTATTTTTTCTTCTCCATCGCGCGGCGGAATGCGAGCGCCATCGCGCTCTCCCCTTCCGTGGTCTCGCCGCGCTCCTCGGCGAATTTCGTGAATTCGTCGCGCTCGAGCGCCGCCTTCGCCGCGTCGTGGCTGAGCGACATCCGTTTGCGCTGCGGGTCGACGCTCATGACGCGGACGAGGATCTTCTCGCCGGCCTCGAACGCGCGCGACGGATCGGCGCCGGGGGCCACCGTGATCTCCGAGTTCGGAATGAGGCCCGTCAGGCCGGGTTCGATCTGAACGAAGACGCCGGGCGCGCCGCCGTGATCGACCGTCGCTTCGATGACTTTGCCGATCGGGTAGCGATCGCCGACGTTCTCCCACGGATCGGTGGTGGCGACTTCGCGAAGCGAGAGCGAGAGGCGCTTCTTCGACGGATCGACTTCGCGGACCCAGCCGCTGACCGTGGTGCCGATCGCGATCGACGGATCGCCCTGCTTCACTCCGAACGGAAGCTGAGAATAGTGCACCAGTCCGTCGACGCCCGGCTCGAGCTCCACGAACAGACCGAAGTCGGTCGCTCGGGCAATCGTTCCGGTGAACTGCGCGCCGGCCGGATAGCGGTCGGCGACGTCGGCCCATGGGTCGGGCTCCTGGTCTTTCATCGACAGCGAGATGCGCTTGCCGTCGTTTTCGACTTTGATCACCTTCACGCGCACCTGCTGGCCGACCTGAACGACTTCCTTCGGATCGGTGACGCGGCGGCGGCTCATCTCCGAGACGTGCAGCAGCCCATCCACGCCGCCGAGGTCGATGAAAGCGCCGAAGGGAGTGAGGGTCTTGACGCTGCCGGTGAGCTCGGCGCCGGCGACGATTGCTTTGCGAGTCTCCTCGGCGCGCGCGGCGGCCTGCTCTTTCATGAGCGCGGCGCGCGAAACGACGATGCGGCGGCCGTCATCGGAGAGCTCGGTGACGCGAAACTCGAACGACTGTCCGATGAACGCGTCGGGATTTTCGATCTTGCCGAGGGCGA
>DATIZY010000059.1:0-38132 GCA_035516895.1 Thermoanaerobaculia bacterium
TCTCGGGTCTCAGGTGTTCGTTGCTCCGACGCCTGACGCCCGACGCCCGACACCTGACGCCCGACACCTGACGCCCGACACCTGACACCCGACGATAATACCCCGCGTGCGGATCGCGATCACGCGCGCTCTGAGTCCTCGAATCGGCGATTGCGAGCTCAGCTACATCGAGCGGGAGCCGATCGACTTCGCCCGAGCCGCGGAGCAGCACGACGTCTACGAGCAGCGGCTCGTTGCGCACGGCTGCACGATCGTGCGTGCCGCCGACGCGCCCGAAATGCCGGACGGCGTTTTCGTCGAAGACGCAGCTATAGTACTAGATGATATAGCTGTGATCGCCCGGCCGGGCGCGGAGTCGCGGCGCGGCGAGACGGAGTCGATCGCCAGGGTCCTCGGGCAGTGCCGGACGCTGAAATGGATCGAGGCTCCCGGAACGCTCGATGGCGGCGATGTGCTCGCGACGGATGGCGCGCTGTTTGTCGGTCTGTCGGCGCGGACGAACGAAGCGGCGATCGCGCAGATCGGGAGTCGGGAGTGGGAACTCGGGAGCCGAGCGTCAAATCCTGCAGGGACGTCTCCCGACCACCGACTTCCGATTCCCGTGCGCTTTCGCGGGTGCCTGCACCTCAAATCGGCCGTAACGCAGGTCGGGGGGCAGACGCTGCTCGTGAATCCCGATTGGGTCGATGCGCGCCAGTTTCGCGGGTTCGAGACCATCGACGTCGATCCGTCGGAGCCGTTCGCTGCGAACGCCCTGAACATCGGAGATGTGCTGATTTACAGCGCGTCGTACCCGCGCACGCGGCGGCGCCTCGAAGCGCGCGGCTTTGCCGTGGATGCGATCGACGTTTCCGAGCTCGAGAAAGCGGAGGCGGGAGTGACGTGTTGCAGCATCATTCTTGAGAGCTGACCGCATCGGCGATGTCGCCGATCGAGACCGGGCGCCGCAGCAGAGTCGCCCACGGGAATTCGCCGATCCACTCCGGCTCGGGGATTCCGGCGATCGCGATCACCGGCACGCCGATTTGAAAGAGCTCGGCGGCTTCTTCCCGCGACGCGCCGCGAAGGTCGATCACGATCACATCGGGAAATCGTTCGCCGATCGTGGGCGAGGCATCGGCGACCGAGACATAGCCGACGGCGTCGAATCCGCGCTCGATGAGCTCGGCGCGCAGGAGCGCGCGCGGCCACTGTTCGCTGTCGATGATCCAGATGACCTTCATCGGTCCCTGCTCCGGCGTCCCGCGTCCCGGGATCGCCAATGGAGGGTGCAAGACGCGGCATTCGGGACCCGAGACGAGGAGTAACGCTTCTGTGACTTCAGAAGTGACTCCAAAGGTCATAAACTGACCGCTCGGTCATGGCTGCCCGTCAGGTTCGCGTTCGCACGCCGTGGGAATCGTACAAGCGTCAGAGCATTCAGGACGCGGTGATTCGTCTCATCTGCCGCGAAGGGCTGGCAAGCGTCACGATGGAGCGGGTCGCGCACGAGACCGGAATCGCCAAGGGGACGGTCTACCTTCACTATCGCGACAAGCAGGAGCTGCTCGACTCGGTCAAGGAGTCGTCGCTCGCGCCGGTCATCCGCAAGTTCGACGAAGCGCTGCACGAGGGCGACACGCCGGAGCAGAAGCTTCGCAACGCCGCGGCAAAATACTTCTCGTATTTCGCCGAGCGCCGCGATCTCTTTCGGGTGCTGATGTACGAGCGCGAAGTCGTCCGCGTGCAGGGGAGCCGTTATCGAAGCGAGCGATACCGCCACATGGTGAACGAGACGGCGCGCGTCATCGATGAAGGAATTCGCAGCGGCGCATTCCGCGATGTCGATGCGAACAACGTCGCGGCGATGTTCGTCGAATCGATGTACGCGCTCATGCATCAGCGCCTGCGGAGCGAGAAGCTCTCGCCCGTCGAGCAGGATGCCGATCTGATCACCGATCTCTTCGTCGGCGGCCTGGAGAAAAAGAAGCGATGAAACGAGCGGTCATCTTGCTGGCGTGTTGCGCGCTGGTGGCGTGCAGCACCACGCGCGATCCCGGCACGAGCGGCGCGCCCGTCACGCCGTGGACTGCGCCGCCCTCGGCGGTTCCCCCGTCGATGCCCGCCGCTCGGCAGTCGGACCTCGGCACACTCTCGATGGCGAAAGCGATCGATCTCGCCTTGCAGAACAATCCGGCGACGCGCGTCGCGTGGCTCCAGGCGCGCCAGGCGCAGGACGTCGTCGGCAGCCGCCGATCCGCGTTCTACCCGGAGCTCGACCTCGGCGCCTCGTACAACACGGCGCGTCAGGCGACGCAGGGCGGCCGCACGATCTTCAACTCGACGACGTTCGGCCCGTCGCTGACGATCACATATCTTTTGTTCGACTCCGGCGGCCGCACGGCGCAGGTCGAAGAGGCGAGGCAGCTGCTCATCGCCGCCGACTACACGCACAACGCGCAGATTCAGACCACGATCCTGCAGACGGAGCAGGCGTACTTCGGATATCTCGACGCGAAGGCGCTCCTCGACGCGCAATCGGCGACGATCAAGGAGCGGCAGACGGAGCTCGACGCGGCGAAGGAGCGGCATCGCGCCGGCGTCGCAACCATCAACGATGTGCTGCAGGCGCAGACGGCGCTCTCGCAGGCGCAGCTGACGTACGAGACGCTCGATCAAAATCTTCGCGTGTTTCAGGGGACGCTCACGACGACGATCGGTCTCGCGGTCACGACGAAGTTCGACGTCGGCACGCTTCCCACCGATGTGCCGATGCAGGAAGTGACCACGGCCGTGGAATCGCTCATCGCGCAGGCGGAGACGCAGCGGCCGGACTTTGCGGCGTCGCGAGCCCAGGTCGAGGCCGCTCGCGCGCGGGTCCGCGAAGCGCGGGCCGAGGGGCTGCCGACGATCGGGTTGACGGCGACGGCGAACCGGACGACGTTCCGCGGTTTTGCGAGCGGGACCGCAAATCCCTACTCGATCGGAATCGCAATGCGATTTCCCTTATTTACAGGATTCAGAACCCAGTACGACGTGCGTGCGGCCCAGGCTGGCGTGGACATCGCTCGCGAAGACGCACGCAGTCTGCAGGAGCAGATCGATCTGGAAGTCTGGAACAGCTACTACGGACTTTCAACGGCCACCCAGCGCGTTCGTACCAGTCGTGATTTTCTCAGCAGCGCACAGCAGGCCGTCGACGTGGCCCAGGGCCGCTACCGAAGCGGCGTCGGGAGCATTCTCGACGTGCTGACTGCCGAAGCGGCGCTCGAGAGCGCGCGGGCCGAGGAGATTCAGGCGCGCGCCGACTGGTTCATCGCCGTCGCGCAGCTGGCGCACGACACCGGTTCGCTCACGTCGCAGCAGGAGTTGACACGTTGAAGAAATCATTCGCAATCCTCGCGGCGCTTTTCGTCGCCTGCACCGGCGCGAAGCAGAAGCCCGTCGATGAGAAGGTGCCGGTCACGGTCGCCAAAGTCGAGCAGAGGAATATGCCGCTGCAGATTCAGGCGATCGGCAGCGTGCTGCCGGTGTCGACGGTGTCCGTTCGCGCGCAGGTCAACGGTGAGCTGACGCGCGTGTGGTTCCGCGAAGGCGAGGATGTCCGCAAAGGGCAGATGCTCTTCACGATCGATCCGCGCCCGTACGAGGCGTCGCTGCAGCAGGCGCAGGCGAATCTCGCACGCGACGAAGCGAATCAGAAAAACGCCGAGTCGGAGGCGCAGCGCTACGCGGGCCTGGTGCAGAAGGACTACGTCACCAAAGAGGATTACGAAAAGATGACCGCGACCGCCGAGGCGGCAAAGGCGACCGTGGCGGCCGATCGCGCGGCTGTTGAAACTGCGCAGCTGCAGCTCGCGTACTGCAGCATCGCTTCTCCGATCGATGGACGCACCGGCAGTCTCATGGTGCACGCCGGCAACCTCGTGCAGGCGAACGCGACGACCCCGCTCGTCGTCATCAATCAGATCACGCCGGTCTACGTTCAGTTCTCGATTCCGGAGGCACAGCTGGATCGAGTCCGGGCGAAGGGAGGCGTGGGCGTTCCGGTCGCCGCGTCGCTTCAGGGTGGCGGCACGATCCTCGCGACCGGCAAGCTCAGCTTCATCGACAATGCCGTCGATACGACGACAGGAACGATCGCGCTCAAGGCTTTGTTCGCGAATCAAAGCCGCGCTCTGTGGCCCGGGGAGTTCGTCACCGTTGCCATGACGCTCGCCAACCGGCCCGATGCCATCGTCGTTCCGACGCAGGCCATCCAGACCGGCCAGCGCGGACAGTACGTTTATGTGGTCAAGCCGGACGACTCGGTGGAGATGCGGCCCGTCGCGGTGGAGGATTCCGTCAAGCAACAGACCGTGGTCGCGAGCGGCGTGCGGCCGGGCGAGACCGTCGTCACTGACGGACAATTACGGTTGACACCGAAGAGTCGCGTGGACGTGAAGAATGCACTCTAATCCTCAACGACGATGGGCGGCCGGGACTGAGGACTCAGGCCCCAGGACTCGTAAATGAACATCGCATCGGTCTTCATCAAGCGGCCCGTCATGACCACACTGGTCATGCTGGCGATTCTTCTGTTCGGCATCATGGCGTACCGGATGTTGCCGGTCAGCGACCTGCCGAACGTCGATTTCCCCACGATCAACGTCAATGCGTCGCTGCCCGGCGCGAGCCCGGAGACGATGGCCGCCGCCATCGCCACGCCGCTCGAGCGTCAGTTCTCGACGATCGCCGGCCTGGACTCGATGACATCCGCGTCGACCCTCGGCAGCACGAGCATCACGCTTCAGTTCGCGCTCTCGCGCAATCTCGATGCGGCCGCGCAGGACGTGCAGGCGGCGATCGCAGTCGCCGCGCGCCAGCTTCCGCCGAACATGCCGTCGCCGCCGTCGTACAGCAAGGTCAACCCCGCGGACACGCCGGTCATTTATCTCGCGCTCGCATCCGACACGATGCCGATGAACGAGCTCGACGAGTACGCCGAGACGATGATGGCGCAGCGCATCTCGACCGTCGACGGAGTCGCGCAGGTCGTTGTCTATGGATCGCAGAAGTACGCGGTGCGCATTCAGCTCGATCCGCGGCAGCTGGCGTCGCGCGGGATCGGGCTTGACGAAGTCGTCAACTCGGTCAGCAACAGCAACGTGAACCTTCCGAGCGGAGTGCTGAACGGACCGTTCACCGCGTACACGGTGCAGGCAAACGGACAGCTGTTCAAAGCGAAAGACTATCGAAACATCACCGTCACGTGGAGAGACGGCCGTCCTGTGCGGCTCGACGACCTCGGCCGCGTGCTCGACGATGTCGAGAACAATCAGACCGCGGCGTGGTTCCGCGGAAAGCCGGCGTTCGTTCTCGCGGTGCAGAAACAGCCCGGAACGAATGCGGTCGAGGTCTCCAACCGAGTGCGCGCGCTGCTGCCGGTGTTTCGTAAAGAACTCCCGGCGGGCGTTCAGCTGGAGATCCATCGCGACCGCGCCGACTCGATCCGCGCGTCGGTCGACGACGTGAAGTTCACGCTCCTGCTCACCCTCGGGCTGGTCATTCTGGTCATCTTTCTCTTTCTGAGAAACGTGTCCGCGACGGTCATCCCGTCGCTCGCGCTGCCGCTGTCGATCGTCGGCACGTTCGCGGTCATGTACTTGTGCGGCTATTCGCTCGACAACTTGTCGCTCATGGCGTTGACGCTATCGGTCGGGTTCGTCGTCGACGACGCGATCGTCATGCTCGAGAACATCGTGCGGCACATGGAACTGGGCGAGCGGCCGCTGGAAGCGGCGTTCAAGGGATCGAAGGAGATCGGCTTCACGATTCTGTCGATGACGATCTCGCTGACGGCGGTCTTCATTCCGATCCTGTTCATGAGCGGCATTCTCGGCCGCCTGTTCCACGAGTTTGCGGTCACCATCGCCTCGGCCATTCTCGTTTCGGGGTTCGTGTCGCTGTCGCTCACTCCGCTGCTCAGCTCGCGGTTCCTTCGCGCGCACGAGGGCGAAAAACACGGCCGTTTCTACAACGTGTCGGAGCGTTTCTTCGACGGCATGCTGTCGTTCTACCAGCGCGGACTTCGCAGCGCGCTTCGCCATCGCGTCACCACGCTTCTCGTGTCGCTCGCCGTCCTTGCCGGAACGATCTGGCTCTTCATCGCGGTGCCGAAAGGCTTCATCCCGAGCGAGGACCAGAACGAAGTGCGCATCACGCTCGAGTATCTGCAGGGCACGTCGTTCGAGGACATGGTCCGCCACCAGGTCGTGGCGATGGACATCGTGAATCACGACCCTGACGTTGCGGCGTTCTTCGGCTTCGTGCGCGGCGGCAACACGAGCATCGTCTCGCTGCGGCTCGCGTCGAAGGCCGAGCGCAAAGATCACGCGACGATCGATCAGATCATGGCCCGCCTCAGGCCGAAGCTGAACGCGATCCCCGGCGTGCGCGCCGCGCTGCAGAACCCGCCGCCGATCCGCCTCGGCGGCAGGATCACGAGCTCGAACTATCAATACACGCTGCAAGGCCCCGACACGACCGTGCTCTACGCGTCGTCGGAAGAGCTGCTGGCGAAGATGCGCAATTTGCCCGGGCTGGTCGACGTCACGACCGACCTGCTGATGAAGAACCCGATGCTCGTCGTCGATGTCGATCGCGACAAAGCCGCGGCGCTCGGACTCTCGGCACAGCAGGTGCAGGATGCGCTCTACTCCGCGTACGCAACGCGGCAGGTCTCGACGATTTTCGCGCCGAACAACGCGTACGAAGTCATTCTCGAGCTCGAGCCGCAGTACATGGACAATCCGGCCGCGCTCAACATGCTCTACGTGCGCTCGTCCTCCGGTCAGCTCGTGCCGCTGAGCACCGTCGCGAAATTCACGAAGACGTTCGGGCCGATGGCCGTCAACCACTCCGGTCAGGCGCCGTCGGTCACGATTTCGTTCAACACGAAGCCGGGATACTCGCTGGGACAGGCGGTGAACGACATCAATGCGCTCGCGAAACAGACACTCCCGTCGAGCATCAGCACGTCGTTCCAGGGAACCGCGCAGGCGTTCCAGTCATCGCTGCAGGGTCTCGGCGTTCTCCTCATCCTCACGATCGCCGTGATCTACATGGTCCTCGGCATCCTCTACGAGAGCTTCATCCATCCGCTGACGATTCTTACCGCGCTGCCGTTCGCGGGATTCGGCGCGCTGCTGACGCTGATGCTCTTCCACGTCGATCTGTCGATCTACGCGTTCGTCGGCATCATCATGCTGGTCGGCCTCGTGAAGAAGAACGGAATCATGATGGTCGACTTCGCGATCGAAGCGCAGAGGCTGGGAAAGACGGCCGAGGAGGCGATCTACGACGCGTGCGTGGTGCGCTTCCGCCCGATCATGATGACGACGATGGCCGCGCTCATGGGCACGCTGCCGATTGCGCTCGGCTTCGGTGCGGGCGCGGAGTCGCGCCGGCCGCTCGGACTGGCGGTGGTCGGCGGCCTGATCTTCTCGCAGACGCTGACGCTCTACGTGACGCCGGTGTTCTTCCTCTTCTTCGACAAGTGGCGCCGCACACCGAAAGAGGAACAGCCGGTGCGCGGCGAGCCGATCGAAGAGCTGACGTTCGAGCCGGAGCGCGAGATCGAACCGGTAAGCGTGGCGTACCGCACCACGCCCGCGTAATTCGTTCGCCACAGAGGCACAAAGAATACACAGCGCCGTGCTCTCTGTGTCTGTCTGGTGATACGTTCCCTGACGTGCCGCCGAAACGAATCGGGATATCGAAGCGCCGCCACGCGGACATCGAGCTCGAAGTGTTCGGCTCGCGCGAGGTCGTGCAGGCCGTGCAGACCTACGCGAAAGAGCATCGGGTCACCACGGAGCAGGCGACGAAGCAGGCGCGGGCGTACCTGCGCGAGATCGTGCCGAAGTTCAACCTGCTCGCGTACTATCGCTTCGGCGCGCCGGTCGCGCGCGGGATCATCAATTTCCTGTACCGGCCGGTGGTCCAGCGCACTCCTCCGCCGAAGGGCGGCGTTCTCGTCTATCTGATCAATCATCGATCGAACGCCGACTACGTGCTCGTCACGCACATGCTGTTCGAATCGATTTCGCTTTCGTACGCGGTGGGCGAGTGGGCGCGCGTCTGGCCGCTCAACCATGTCTTCAAGTGGTTCGGCGCGTACTTCATCCGCCGCCGTTATCGCGAGCCGCTCTATCACGCAGTTCTGTCGAGCTTCGTCCAGACCATCACCCGCCACGGCGTGACCCAGGGCATCTTTCTCGAAGGCGGACTGACGCGCGACGGTGCGTTCCTCAAACCGAAGCTCGGGATGCTCGACTACATCGTGCAGTCGAAGCGCCATCCCGATTTCAAACAGCCGCTTTACCTGATTCCGACGGCACTCAACTACGACCGCGTGCTCGAGGACCGCAACCTGACCGAAGAGCTGCGAGGCCGCGTCAAGACGACCGTCGACTTTCTGCTGAAGAACTTCTGGCGCGGCGTCTTGGGCCGCTTCAAACGGTATGGCTCCGCCGTCGTCAATTTCGGTGAGCCGGTCGTCGTTGACGATTTCATTCGCCAGCATCCGCAGATCCTCGATCCCGATTTCGAGACTCGAAAACCGCACTTGCGCGCGCTCGCCGAGCTCGTGATGCAGCGCATCTCCGCCGTGCTGCCGGCGACGCCGGTGACGCTCGCCGCGCGCGCGTTCACGAGGCAAACGATCGTGACCGACGCGGAGATGAGCGCGCGACTGGGCGCCGCGGAGTGGAAAAGCGCGAGGCAGATTCTCCAGATGCGCCGCCAGATCGAGCCGGTCGAACGCTGGCGCTCCGATCTCTTCGAAGGCGAGGGCGTTCCGGTCGTCGAGGAGGCCTGGCGCTGGTCGCCCGAGGAGCTCCTTCTGCGCGACTACTACGCAAACTCGCTGCTCGAGTTCGACGAGGTGAAGCAGCGCGGATGGCCTGAGAAAGCGCCCGCTCTCTAGCGTCCATTGCCCGTTCGGCTCGCCGGGCACTGCTTTTACGTTTTTCCGACGCTCGCGCGCCGTTTGGTTCACGACCTCCGATTTAAAACATAGGCGTCGGAGGAAACGACCGAATGGCACTCAGAAGCTACCCTCGCTACTTTCTCATCCCCCCACTCTTCGCCACGGCAGGCGCGGAGAGCGTCCGCATCGTCGATCTCTCTCTCAAGGGCGCACGTTTGGAGCTGAATGCACCGCTGCGCGCCGGCAGCCGTCACCGCCTGGTGGTCATGACAAACGACGGCGTCATCGACGAGCAGGTCACGGTGCTTTGGTCGCAAATCGATGATCTGCCTGTCGAAAGCGGTTCCGACCGTTACATGGCCGGCATCGAATTCGACGGCCAGCCCGAGGCGGTCGGTGAGCTGATCGAGCGGCTTCTCAGCTCGCACAACGCTCTTCCGATCGAGGACTCCCGCAGCGCCGATCGTTACCGCGTCTGCGTGCCGATGACCGGAATCTTCGGCATTCTGCAGATCGGCGTCCTCGACCTCTCCACGCGCGGCGCGCGCATCTCGCTGCCGTACTTCATCCGCGTCGGCACTGTGAGCCCCTTCGCCTTCCAGATCGACGAAGAAACCGGTCCCATCGAGGTCCTCGGTACCGTCGCCTGGTGCATCGGCACGGCGGCGACGGGTTTCGAGGCCGGCCTGCGCATCGAAAACGAGGAAGACCGCATGCGCACCGCGATCCACCGCCTCTGCATGCGCGACGAAGTGCGGATCGACCTGCACTCGCTGCGGCGGAAGTTCGACGCGCTGCGCCAGACGTCGCACGAGTTCACCGCGGCGGCGGCTGCTTCCTGAGCTTTGACGATTTTTCGACGCCCTATTGACGGAGTACGACCATGCCGACCGATTTTCGAACCGTCCCGCGATTCTTCATCATGACCGCCCTGCCGGCGAAGCTCGGCCAGGCGGAAGTCAACGTCGTCGACCTCTCGGTGCGAGGCGCGCGCCTGCAGCTGATGCAGCCGATCGGTATCGGCGCGACGCTGCAATTCACGCTCACGACGGAGCCGGCGGCGATCTCCGCGCGGGCGACGGTCTCGTGGTGCCGCATGGCCGCGCTGGCGCTCGACGACGTCGAGTGCGACCGCTATCTCTGCGGCGTGATGTTCGATGAGGAGCAGCCGGCGGTGATGAAGATCGTCGACGGACTGCTCGCACGCGAGATGGCGATGCGCATCGAGGACGCGCGCGCGACCGAGCGCTACGAAGTGACGACGCATCTTACCGGCAGCTTCGGCATGCACTCGCCGGTGCGCATCCTCGACCTCTCGATCCGCGGCGCGCGCATCGGAACGGACCGGCCGGTTCCCGTGGGGACCGGCGCTGCGCTGAGGTTTCGTGTCGATCGCAAGCACGTCGATATCTATGCCGAGATGGTCTGGTGCAAGCCGGCCGAGCGGCGCAACGGCTTCGAATGCGGACTGCGTATTCAGGGCGAAGAGGCTCTGCTGCGGCAGGTGATCGCGCAGCTGTGCACGCACAATCTGGCGCGCATCGATCTGCATTCGCTGCGGCGCAAGTTCGATCCGCTGCAGGGCGACAAACAGCCGGGGCTGCTCGCGCTCGTCTGATTCAATCATAAGGACTCAGGACTTAGGACTAGGACTCAGGACTTAGTGAAACCGGCCCGCGAATTTTGCCTGCGGCGCACTAAGTCCTGAGTCCTGAGTCCTAAGTCCTGTGCGGAAGGGCGGGTGGTATAGTCGCGGCAATGCCGCACAACGCCTTCAACGCTCTCGATTCATTCGAAAACGGCCGTTTCTACTCCCTTCCGAAGCTCGAATCCGCCGGCGTCGGACCGATCTCGCGTCTGCCGGTCAGCATTCGGATCGTTCTCGAATCGGTCCTCCGCAACGTCGACGGCAAGAAGATCTCCGAGGAGGATGTGCGCGCGCTGGCGAACTGGAAGCCCGGCGCCGAGCGCACCGAGGAGATCCCGTTCATGGTTGCGCGCGTGCTGCTCCAGGACTTTACCGGCGTGCCGCTGCTCGTGGATCTCGCAGCCATGCGATCGGCGGCCGCCCGTTCTAACAAGGACGCGCGCATCGTGGAGCCTCTCGTTCCGGTCGATCTGGTGATCGATCATTCGGTGCAGGTCGACTTTGCCAATCGCGCCGACGCGCTGCAGCTCAACATGGACATCGAGTTCAAGCGCAATCAGTCGCGCTATCAGTTCCTCAAGTGGGGAATGCAGGCGTTCAACGGCTTCCGCGTCGTGCCGCCCGGGATCGGCATCGTGCATCAGGTCAACCTCGAATACCTGGCGCGCGGCGTCTTCGAGAAGGACGGGATCTTCTACCCCGATACGCTCGTCGGCACGGACTCGCACACCACGATGATCAATGGACTCGGCATCGTCGGCTGGGGTGTTGGCGGAATCGAAGCCGAAGCGGGCATGCTCGGCCAGCCGGTCTACTTCCTCACGCCCGATGTCATCGGCGTCCATCTGAGCGGCGCGCTGCGCGAGGGCGTGACGGCGACCGATCTCGTTCTGACGATCACGCAGATGCTGCGCAAGGCGAAGGTCGTCGGAAAATTCGTCGAGTACTTCGGCGACGGCGCGGCATCGCTCTCCGTCGCCGATCGCGCAACGATCGCCAACATGTCGCCGGAGTACGGTGCGACGATGGGCTACTTCCCGGTCGATGACGAAACGATCCGCTACTTCGCGATGACCGGCCGCAGCGAACAGCAGGTCAGCGCGTTCCGCAACTACTTCAAGGCCCAGAACCTCTTCGGCATGCCAAAGAAAGGCTCCATCGACTACTCGCAGGTGCTCGATCTCGACCTGGCCACCGTTCGCGCGAGCGTCGCCGGACCGAAGCGGCCGCAGGACCGCATCGAGATCGACGCGCTCAAGGACGCGTTCATCAAGATGATGCAGGCGCCGCCGCCCGACGGCTACGGCAAGCCGCAGCAGGAAACCGTCCGCGTTTCGCGCGACGGCAAGGTCGGCACGGTGCATGGCGGCGGATCGCAGGACGCCGCGCCGACTCCGCAAGTCGCGGCGAAGAGAAACACGAGCGCGGTGACCGAAGAGGAGATGGTCAACAACCGCCCGACTCCCGATCGCGTCTCCGGCAAAGCGGTCGAAGGCGAGTTTCCCGCCGCCGTCGCCGAGCTGCATCACGGCGACGTGCTCATCGCCGCGATCACGTCGTGTACGAACACGTCGAATCCTTCGGTGATGATCGCCGCCGGTCTGCTCGCAAAGAAAGCTGTCGAGAAAGGACTGCGCGTCAACCCCGTCGTCAAGACATCGCTCGCGCCGGGATCGCGCGTCGTCACCGACTACTACGCGCGCAGCGGACTGCAGAAGTATCTCGACCAGCTCGGCTTCTACACAGTCGGCTACGGCTGCACGACGTGCATCGGCAATTCCGGTCCGCTGCATCCGCTGATCGAAGAAGCGATCACGAAGAACGATCTCGTCGGCGCGTCGGTGCTGAGCGGCAACCGCAACTTCGAGGCGCGCGTGCATCAGTCGATCCGCGCGAATTTCCTGATGTCGCCGCCGCTCGTCGTCGCGTTCGCGCTCGCGGGACGCGTCGACATCGATCTCACGCGCGAGCCGATCGCGAATGGCGTCTACCTGCGCGACATCTGGCCGTCCATGGCCGAGATCCGCGAAGTGATGCAGCGCTCGGTCGATCCCGAGGCGTACCGGCGGCTGTACAAGGATTTCGAGAAGCAGAATCCGCTGTGGGATCAGATCCCGTCGTCCGCCGGCGTGCTCTACAAGTGGGATGCGAGCTCGACCTACATTCAGGAGCCGCCGTTTTTCGAAGACGGCGCGGCGGCGGGCGAGATCCGCGGCGCGCGGCCGCTGGCGATCTTCGGAGATTCGGTGACGACCGATCACATCAGCCCCGCCGGCTCGATCAAAAAAGATTCGCCGGCGGGACGCTACCTCATCGAGCAGGGCGTCAAGCCGGAGGACTTCAACAGCTACGGCTCGCGCCGGGGAAACGATCGCGTGATGACGCGCGGCACGTTCGCGAACATCCGCATCAAGAACCTCATGGTGCCCGGCGTCGAAGGCGGCGTGACCGTGCATCAGCCCGACGGCGAGCGGATGTCGATCTACGACGCCGCGATGAAGTACCAGAAGGAAGGCACGCCGCTGGTCGTGATCGCCGGTCAGGAGTACGGCAGCGGCTCGTCGCGCGACTGGGCCGCGAAAGGCACGAAGCTGTTAGGCGTGCGCGCGGTGGTCGCGCAGAGCTTCGAGCGCATTCATCGGTCGAATCTCGTCGGCATGGGCGTGCTGCCGCTGCAGTTCGAGGAAGGGACGAACGCGAAATCGCTCAACCTCGACGGCACGGAGACGTTCGACATCACCGGACTCGACAAAATTCGGCCGCGGCAGCGAGTGAAGCTGACGATCCGCCGCCGGAACGGCCAGACGCAGGACCTCCCGCTGATCCTGCGCATCGACACGCCGATCGAAGTCGAGTACTACGCGAGCGGCGGGATTTTGCCGTTCGTGCTGCGGCAGCTGACCTCGCAAGCGGTTGCCGTGTAGAGCACGACTGCGTCGCGCCGCGGCTGGGCGCGCCGCGCCCTCAGCCCGCGGCACGCCGTTCGCACCTCAAATGGCAGGATGTCCGTTGTCAACCTTCATCGAGCACTCGCGATTTCCGAGCGCGGCCGCGACTTTCCCGCGTCGCCGATCCGAAAACTGACTCCGCTCGCCGACGCTGCCCGCCGCCGCGGCGTGAAGGTCTATCACCTGAACATCGGGCAGCCGGACATCGAGACGCCGGCGATCATGCGCGATCGACTCAAGCAGATGAACGAGCGCGTGCTCGAATACTCGCCGTCGGCGGGCACGCCGGAGTACCTGCAGTCGCTGCAGCACTACTACGAGCGCCGGCTCGGCATCCGACTCGACCGCGATCAGATTCTGGCGACGACCGGCGGAAGCGAAGCGATCCTGTTTTCGCTGATCACGTGCGCCAATGCGGGCGACGACATTCTGGTGGTCGAGCCGTTCTACGCGAATTACCGCGCGTTCGCCGCGATGGCTGGCGTCCGTCTCGTGCCCGTGACGAGCCGCGGCCGCGACGGATTTCATCTGCCGGAACGTCATGTCTGGGAACGCGCATGGACCCGGCGCACGCGAGCGGCGCTGATCTGCAACCCGAACAATCCGACCGGAACCGTCTATCGGCGCGAAGAGCTGGAGATGGTCGGCGGCTTCTGCCGCGACCACGCGTTGTTTCTGATCTCGGACGAGGTCTATCGCGAGTTCGTGTACGACGGTCTTCGCGCGATCAGCGCGCTGGAGTTGCCGGAGTGCGAGGAGCTGGTGATCGTCGTCGACAGCCTCTCCAAACGCTACAGCGCCTGCGGCCTCCGCCTCGGTTCCCTGGCAACGAGGAATCGTACAATTTATGATGCATGTTTAAAGCTGGCGCAGGGCCGACTCTCGCCGCCGGGACTCGCGCAATTCATGGCGGTCGGCGCGAACGATCTCGGCGACGCGTATACGCACGATGTCATCGCCGAGTACCAGCATCGGCGCGACGTTCTCTTCGAAGGCCTCACGTCGATTCCCGGCGTTTTTCTGCAGAGGCCGGAGGGCGCGTTTTACTGCGTGGCGAAGCTGCCGGTCGATGATGCGGAGAAATTCGCCGCATGGCTGCTCAGCGATTTCGAACACGATGGCGCGACGGTAATGGTTGCGCCGGCGAACGGGTTTTATGCTTCGCCGCTCGGCATCAACGAGGTGCGGATCGCGTACGTGCTCAACGAGCACGATCTCCGCGCCGCGATTGAGCTCCTTCGAATGGCTCTGTCCATGTATCCGCAAAAAGGATGAGCGCCCGTCTTTCTTCGCTCTTGAATCTTCATCCTTCATCCCTCATCCTTCGTCCTTCGTGCGCTACTGGCTCATGAAATCCGAACCGTCCGCGTATTCGATCGACGATCTGAAACGCGACGGCACCACGAGCTGGGACGGCGTCCGCAATTACCAGGCGCGGAATTTCATGCGCGAGATGAAGAGCGGCGACAAAGTGCTCTTCTACGCCTCGACCGCGGATCCTTCCGGCGTCACCGGCGTCGCTGAGGTGAGCCGCGAGGCGCGTCCGGAGCCGAAGGACGCGACGTGGTCCATGGTCGACATCCGCTTCGTGGAGAAGTTTCCCGGCATCGTCCCTCTCGATACGTTGAAGCAGACGCGGGGCCTCGAATCGATGGTCGTCGTGAAGAAAGGCACGCGCCTTTCCGTGCAGCCGGTCGAGAAAAAAGAATTCGACATCGTGGTGAAGCTCGGCCGAAAACGTGTGTAGGGCACGGCTGCGCCGTGCCGCGGCGCGACGCAGTCGCGCCCTGCATTTACGCTTTGAGGCGGTTGGCACTTGGCAATCGAAATCATTCGCGGCGATATAACAAAGTTGCAGGTCGACGCCATCGTCAATGCCGCGAACACGTCGCTCCTCGGCGGCGGCGGTGTGGACGGCGCGATCCATCGCGCTGCGGGACCTGAGCTCGTCGAAGAATGCCGCAGGATCGGCGGCTGCCCGACGGGGGAGGCGAGGATCACGTGCGGCTACCGCCTGCGGGCGCGGTACGTCATCCACACCGTCGGGCCGGTTTGGCGGGGCGGCGATCGCGGCGAAGCGGGTCTGCTCGCGTCGTGCTACCGCAACGCGCTGCGGCTCGCTGCCGAGCACGCCATCCGCTCGATCGCCTTTCCGGCGATCAGCTGCGGAATCTACGGCTACCCGATCGATGAAGCGTCCGAGATCGCCGTGGTGGAATGCGCGAATGCTCCGCGTTCGATCGAGCGCATCCTGCTCGTCTGCTTCGGCGAAGATGTCGCCGCCGCCGTGGAACATTCTTTGCGGCGGCTTCGCGCCGAATGACGGTCACGCCGAGCTGTCCGGCTCTGCTCGTTCACGAGGACGATGCCTTTCGGCAGGCGCTGATCGCCGAGCTCGATCGCCGTCACTTCAGCGTGACGTTCACTTCCGACGGTCCGAGCGCGCTGAAGGCTCTGCGGGAGAAGCGTTTCAAAGTGATTCTCATCGCCATCAGCGTCGACACCCGCCGCGGGATGGACGTCCTCGATTACATCCGGCGCAACCGCGCCGCCCTCGCCAGCGGCGTCATCATCATCGTCGATCCCGACCCGCAGCTGCGCTCGGAGGCCGCGGTGGCAGACGAAACACTGCTGAGGCCTGTCGATGCGGGTTACGTCGCCGAGCGGGCGCGCGTCTACTGCCGCGACTGAGCGGCGACTCCGATGCCCGTCTCGTCGCTTTGCGACGGCGGAATCTCCAGCGGTCCCTGCTTGAGGTCTTCGCGAATGATGAGGTCGAGAAAGAAGGCGCGGACGCCGTCCGCTCCACCTTCGCGATAAACGCGGCGGACGTCGGACGGGCGCAGCTTGATTCCGGTCATCGTATGCAGGTACTGGCAGAAGACGACGGCGCGCGAGCGGAAGGAGATGATCAGAATCGCCAGCAGCAGGAGCGCGAACGCGAGAGGCATTGCTGCAGCGAGAGACGAGATGCGGAACAGCGAGCCGATCGTCATGGGGGAGTGACGAGTGATCCTACCACACGCCCACCCAGAGACTGAGGACTGAGAATTGAGGATCGAGGACTGAGGACTGAGGACTGAGTCCCGCTGCCCCGGCTTCCCTCCTCCTCAGTCCACAGTCGTCAGTCCTTTCCGGCACAAATCCTGTAGATCCGATGAACATGAGCGACTACCGACCCGTTTCCTGCGATTACCATGATCAGCTCGAGGAGGCGGCCATGCACAAGAAACGCGTCGAGCTCGAGTTCGATCTCGACGGCGTGACACAGCGCGAGAGCGGCACCATCGCCGACGTGTTCACCGAGAACGGTGCCGAATTCGTGAAATTCGAGTCGCCGGCCGGCCCGGTCGACATCCGGCTCGACCGCATCATTTCCATGCGGCAGCCATCGCGCTAAACTTTTGCCATGCCGAAGACCCTCTTCTACATCGGCATCGTCTGCTGCGTTTTTCTCGCGGTTGCCGCCGCGGGATCGTTCGTGCAGGAAGTCGAAGGCATGCCGGTATCGTTCGTCGCGCTGCACGGCGGCGCGATCGCAGCGGGCGCGTCGCCGTCGTGGGCGATCGTCGTCGCTCTGCTCGCGGCGATTGCCGTCTCCGCGATCTTGTTGCGGATGGCGGCGCTGCTCGCCGCGCGCAATCTCTTCGGCGCATTCCTCGCGCTCTTCTCGGTCAGCGCCGCGGTCGTCTCGCTTGCGTGGGTCGTGCTGCTCGAGGTACGCATGGTCGCTCTCGCGCATCATCACACGCCGTTCGCTGCTCTCACCGAGATGCATCTTGCCGCGGTGATGATGCTCGGCTATTTCGTCGCGCTGAGTTTTCTCGCGCTGCGGCCGTACTTCCGCATCCAGGCGAGCCGCTTTCTTTCGGCGCTCGTCTTTTTTCCCCTGCCTCTCTTCATCCTGATCGTCCTTCAGGAGCTGTTCGTGACCGCGTCGGCGGCACCGCTGCCGGCGACCACACCCGCGTCCATCGTCTTCTTCGGCATCGTGGCCATGCTGTTCTTTTCGATCGGCGTCCACTGCGTCCGCCACCGCCACATGTTCATCGAGATGACGAACCTGCGCGAGCTGCTCGAGCCGCGCGTCGATCCGGCGCGTGCCGGGCGGGCGGTGGGGCGGGTCGCGTTCGACAGTTAGTTGCGATCCGAGCTACGCCGTCTGTTCGCGCTCGCGATTCCGCTCGCGATCGCTGAGGCCGGGACGCAGGTCATGAGCGTGGTCGACATGGCCGTCGTCGGGCGGCTCGGGGGGCGCGAGCTCGCCGCGGTCGGCCTGGCGAATGCGATCTTCTTCGGCGTTTCCGTCTTCGGCCTCGGCCTGATGCTGGGGATGGATCCGCTGATCTCGCAGGCGATCGGCGCCGGCGATGCGCTGCGCGCGCGCCACGTGCTGTGGCAGGGCGTGTGGCTCGCGCTGATCTCGTCCGCGGCGCTGATCGTCGTCCTCTGCGGCGGTCCGTTCTTGCTAAGGGAGATCGGCGTCCGCCCGGAGCTCATTCACCCGGCAACGATCTATCTGCTGATTCGCCTGATCGGGCTGGCACCGTGGCTGGTGTTTTTCGTGCTGCGCGCGTATCTCCAGGCGCATCACATCACCCGGCCGATGGTCGTTTCGATGGTGGCGGGCAACATTCTCAATTTCGCCGGCGATGTCTTTCTCGTCTTCACGATGCGGCTCGGCGTCGCCGGACCTGCGATCTCCACGGTGATCTGCCAGTTCTTCGCGATGGCCGTCCTCGCGGCGGCGGTGATGCGTGTCAAGGTCGGCGGCAGTTTCTCTCGCGCGTGGAATCCGCTGGAGATCAAACGTGCGCTCCGCGTCGGCATGCCGACCGCGTTTCAGGTCACGACCGAGGTCGGCATCTTCGCGCTCGTTGCGTTGATCGCCGGGCGGTTGGGCACGGTCGGTCTTGCGGCGCATCAGCTCGTGATCACGCTCGCCTCGTTCACGTTCACGGTCGCGCTCGGAGTTGCGACGGCCGGCTCGGTGCGCGTCGGCCTGGCGGTCGGCGCACGCGACCGGGCAGGCGTGCGGCGCGCCGGACTCGCCACGTTCGTCGGCGCGGCGATGGTGATGTCGGTGAGCGCGATCGCGTTCATGACGATCCCGCACGCGCTCGCGAGAATGCTGACGAATCAGCAGGATGTGATCGCGGCGACGCTGCCCCTGTTTTTCGTCGCCGGCCTCTTTCAGCTGTCCGACGGACTGCAGGCCGCCGGTATCGGCGCCCTCCGCGGCGCGGCGGACACGAAATTCGCATTCATGACGAACGTGATCGGCTACTGGCTCGTCGGCCTGCCGATCGGCTTTCTGCTCGGCTTCAAATTCGACATGGGCGTTGTCGGATTCTGGTGGGGCTTCGTCGCCGGTCTGACCTCCGTCGCGATCATGGTCTTTGCGCGATTCCATCGGCTGTCGTCGAGGGAAATCGTCCCTGTCGCGGAGATCATCATCTAGAATCGCTGCACGCTGATCACGGGGGTCCAATGAGAATTCGCTTGCTGTTTGCTGCGGCAGTTCTTGTTCTCGCTCTGCCTGTCTTTCCCTCGGAGGTGACCGACTTCATCAAGAACGCCGATCACCTTCGTGTTGGCGATGGCGCTGTCGTCGATCACTCGTCGTTCGAAATCGGGCATCTGAAGCTGCGGATGATTTCTGGATCGGCGGCGCCGGTGTTCGCGGGCGATGAGCGCGTCGGATTCTTCTTCAGTGGCAAGGGAGAGCTGGAGTACGAGACTGTCGAGGCGTCGGAGCTGCCGGTGGTCATGCACAATGTGCGCGCGATCGGCCACTTGCGAATGAATGCCGACGCGACGCATGCGGTTCTCAGCGATGAGTTCACCAATGTGCTCGTCGTGGCCGGCGGCGTTGCCCTACCGCAATTCGGCGGCGCGCAGGCGTCGATCCCCGATGCGTTCCACCAACACGAAGAAGCGTTCGCCGATCTTTCGGTCGCGCCCAGGTCGCACGAGCTTGCGGTGCAGAAGTTCTCATTTCCCGCCGCGAAGTTTGTCCGGGCCGAATTCTCCGGCGGCCGCGACCGTCTGCTGTACGAGTACGACGATTGCGAGGATCACGACGAAGAGCTGGCGACCGTACACGGACCGCGGATGGAGTCAGGCGACCGGCGGCTCGATCGGCGGCTTGCCGCGGGTCTTCTCTCGCTGCAGCCGGTCGGTCACGACAAGGCCGTCACGCCGGCGCCGCCATTCGCGCTGACCGATCTCGATTACACGCTGGTCGCCGACGGCGACGACGCGCGGCTGGAGGCGACCGAACAAATCGTTCGCCGCGATGCGTCCGAACAGGTGCTTCGCTTTACGATGCAGGACGAAGCGTTCGTGAAGCTCGGCGCGCCCGTTCGCACCTTCACCGTGCGCAGTGTCACGGACGAGCTGGGGAAGCCGCTGCCGTTCGACCATCAGCGGTATGACCTCGTCGTCGATGTCAGCGGTCATCACGCGCAGCCGCTCATCGTGAAGTTTGCAATCGATGGCGATTTCCTCGTTCGCGAAGGTGGTGACAACGCCTGGCAGCTGCGTCTCGGATCGCCCTGGTTTCCGCAGCCGAGGCAGCTGGCGGGCAGAGCGTTTCGAGTGCATTCGGTCGTGAAGGTGAAGAAGTCCTTCCTACCGATCGCACCAGGAGACACGATCGCGAGGCGGGAAGAGGGCGAGTTCAATGTCGTCGAGAACCGAATCGACAAGCCGGTGCAGTTCACGACCGTGCAGGCGGGCAAGTACGACGTCTACGAGGAAAAGCAGGGCGACCTGACGATTCGCGTCGCGACCTACGCGATGCGCAACGATCGTGCGGCGAAGCAGCTCACCGACCTGGCCTTCGGTCTGATCGACTACTACCAGTTTTTCCTGGGACCGTTTCCATTCCGGGAGTTCAACATCATTCAGGTCAACGACTACGGATTCGGCCAGGCGCCGCCGGCGACGATGTACATCACGAACGAGGCCTTCTCGCGCGTGAGCGAAGTCGACAAGATCTTTTCCCAGGGCATCAATGAGCGGTTCGCGCACGAGATCGCGCACCAGTACTGGGCGTACGTTGTCCGCATGCCGAGCGAGGAGGAGCAGTGGCTGACCGAGTCGTTCGCGGAATACTCGGCCGCGCTGGCCTTGCGGAAGCTGAAAGGGGAGGCGAGCTATCAGCGGCTCGTGTCGGAGTGGCGCGGGCGGGCGCGGGACGGCGCGAGCGTTGCACCGATTCCTTACGCGAATCGCATCGAGGGCGATCCCGCCCTCTCGTTCGACGAGCGCTTTGCACTTCTGTACGCGAAGGGACCGCTTCTGCTCTTCGCTCTGCACAAGGAGCTCGGAGACACCGAGTTTCTGACGTTCATGAAATCGTACACAAAATCGTTCAACTTTAAATTCGGAACGACGAAGGACGTCGTCGGCCTGCTGAAGTTCATGACCGGGAAGGACTATGCTCCGTTCTTCGAAAAATACTTCTGGGGAACCGCGATGCCCGATTGATCGAACGCGCCAAGGGTCTGCCGTGACGCGATGAGGCTTGCTTTCACGGAAGCACCCCGCTCGAAACCCGATTGAGGAACATGCGCTTCCGGCTTCCTTTTCTGGAAGATCTGCCACGAGTCCTTCCCGCATGACTGTTAGGCTCGAGCCTTCCATCAATCCTTCTTGCAACCTCTCCGCTCGTCTTGTATAGAGAATCTGAGCAGAGCGACAGCCATCTCATCCCAGCGCATGCCTTCACCCACCCGACAGAGCCGCGACGACGCGTTTGCCGGCGGAGAATCGCCGAGACGCACGGAGTCCGCTCCCTGGATGCTCACGGCACCGGCACTGAGCCGCCTGCTGCTCCGGCTTGCTTCCGATCCGGACCGGGCGGCCGAAGAGTACGAAGCTCTCCGCTGCCGGATCCAGAAGCTCTTTTTCTTCTGGGGAGCTGCGTTTCCGTCTGCGGAGCTCGCGGACCGCACGCTCGATCGCCTCGCGCGAAAGCTCGAGGAGGGCGCACAGGTGCCCGAGGAGAAGCTGGGGGCGTACGTGCGCTCGGTGGCGCGCATGATCCTCAACGAATCGCTTCGGGAGAGCGATCGCGAGCAGGCGGCGATCCGCGTCAGCGCTGCGGCGACGCCGGATCACGGCGACGAGGACGCCTTTCGCACGCTCGAAGACGTTCTGCGGGAGCTGAGCGCCGCTGACCGGCACGTCGTACTCACGTACTACGGCGGCGACTCGCAGAGTCCATCGACGATCGAAGCACGAAAACGGCTGGCCGCGGAGACCGGGCTGTCGCCGGCGGCCCTTCGCATCCGCGCCTTCCGCGTGCGGAAGCGTCTGGAGCTCCGTTTGCGGCCGGGTTGAAACACTCTTTCGGTTTTTGTCATTGGAGATCGAGAGGTACGACGTGATGCCGCGACCGGAGATCGATTGGAATGAGGCTCAGCTTCGGGATTTTGTGCTCGGGAAGTTGTCGGCGGACGAAAGCGAGCGCATCGAGGAGATGCTGATCGAAAGCCGCGATTTCTTCGAACAGGTCGAAGCGATCGAGGCCGAGCTCTTCGACGACTTCGTTCGCGGCGCGCTTCCGGCGGAGGATCGCGAGGCATTCCAGCGCCGCTACGGCGACGAGAAATCGCGGATGTCGGCCGCGGTGCTGCTCGCGCGCAAGAGCGAGCGGCCGTCGAACGTGCGCCGGTTCGCTCCACCGCAGCGCGTCTTGCTTGCCGCAGCGGCGGTCGTCCTCGTTGCGTTGTCCGCGGCGGTTCTGCTGCGCCGTGGGCCGACGAAAGCACCGTCCGTCGCCCAGAGCGAATCTGCTCGGGTCGTGCCGCAGCCACAGCCCGGGCGGGTCATCACGCTGGCACTCGTACTCGCGACGACGCGCGATGCGCGCGGTATCGCGCGCGTGTCCGCGCAGGCCGGCGACACGATCGAAGCGGCGGTACGGCTGAATCCGGCGGACCGCTATTCCGGCTATGCTGCGACGGTTCGCGGGACCGACGGGCGGATCGTATGGAGCGGAACTCATTTGCCGGCGACGATGGCGAACGGCGAGCTTGTGCTGCGGTGCGCGATTCCTCCGAACGCGTGCCCACCTGGCGAATACCGCCTTCGGATCTCCGGCGAGTCGCCGGACTCGACAAGCGAGCTGCTGGGCGAGGTTCATTTCGCTGTCAGCCGTCCGTCTCCTGTCCGCGCTCCATGATCCGTGTCGCCCCCTTCCTGATCGCCTTCTCGGCTGCTTCGCTCCTCGGAGCGCAGCCTCGCGATCTGCCCTTTCCAGCGACGGTCGTCGATTCACTTCAATCGGGCGAGGAGGCGGTCTTCACGGCGACGGTCCCCGCCGGTCGTGTGATGACCGTCCGCCTCGAACAACAGGGAATCGACGCCACGCTGACATTGACGCTCGGCGAGGAGGTCATCGACCGCTCGAACCTCAGCGCCGGCAACACGGGCGAGGAAGAAGTCGTCGCGCCGGCTTCTCCGCATCCGGTCGAGTACCGGATCGTCGTGCGCTCTTCGCTTCCAACGGCAGAATGCGGATGGTTTGCGCTCCGCCGCGAAGACGAGAATGACGGTCCGCGCGCAGCGCAGGAGATCGAGGCGCGCCGGGCGTTGCTGGCCGGCATGACGTTGCGCGGCAAAGGCGACGCCGTTTCACTGCACGATGCCGTCTCGTCCCTGGACAAAGCGATTGCGGCGGGAGATGCGGCCGGTGACGCCCACGTCGTGGCTGAAGCGTTGTATCAGTCCGCGCTGGCACTCGAAGCAACCGCCGATCTGGAGAGGGCAACCGAACGCTTCACGCGCGCCCTCGCGATGTTCGACGCGGTCGGACCCGCCGCTCGCTCGGCGCGGTCGATGGACTGCCTCGGACGGATCGCGCGCGCCACGGGAAATGTGGCCGAGGCGGTGGCGTGGTTTGGGCGGGCGCTGCCGGCGGCGCGCGCCGCGGACGATCCCGAAACCGAAGCGGACGTGCTCAACAACCACGGCCTCACACTGTCCGAGACCGGGCGGTGGGCGGAAGCGGTGGCGATGTTCACCGATGCGATTCCGATCGCGCAGCGAGTCCGTTCGCTCGATGTCGAAGCAGCGCTGCATCACAACATCGGTCAGGCCTACGGCTCGATGGGTGACTATCCGCGCTCGCTCGAAGCGTACGCACGCGCGCTCGAAGTCAAGCGGAAGATGAACATTCCGCGGCGCACCGCGGCCACGTTGAACAACATGGCCAGGATCTACCTCGTGCAGGGAGACGCCGCGAAGGCTCTCGAGACGATCAACGAGGCGCTGCGCCTGTGGAAGCTTGGCGGCGATCGCAGCGGATACGGGTCGTCGATGTCCATGCTTTCTCGCATCCAGCAATTTCGAGGAGATCTGGATGCCGCTGGGGCCGCGGCGAAGGAGTCGACCGAGCTGCTGCGCGCCGTCGGCGAACGCAAGGGCGCGGCAGCGAGTCTCTGCAACCTCGCATCGATCGAGATCGAACGTGGCGCATTCGCATCCGCGATCGGCCACGTTCGCGAGTCGCTGGCGCTCAGCCGCGAGGTCGATGACCGCGCTCAGGAAGCGCGCTCGCTTCTCACCATTGCCAAAGCACTGCGCGCGACCGGTCGCATCGACGAGGCGCTGAGCGCGGCCGAGCAGGCGGTGACGATCGTCGAATCGCTGCGCGAAGGGATCGTCACTCCCGATCTTCGCTCCTCGTACCTCGGAACGGTCCTCGAATATTTCGATCTCTACATCGATCTTCTGATGACGAAAGATGCCCGATCTCCCGGCCGCGGATTCGCGGCGGCGGCGTTTCGCGTCAACGAACAGTCGCGCGCGCGAACGCTTCTCGAATCGCTGGCGCGCAGCGGCGACATCGACAGCGGCGTCGATCCCGCCCTGCTGCGAACGATTCGTGAGATCCGCCAGCAGCTCCTTGCCAAGCAGGCATACCGCGCTCAGTTGCTGCGGCGCGGCGTCGCTGGGGCCCAACTGGCCGCCGCCGAACACGAGATCGCCGAGCTCGCCGGCCGTTCGCGTGCGGTCGAGCAGGACATCCGGGCGAAGGATCCGCGCTACGCCGCACTCGAGTTTCCAGAGCCGGTCACGGTCGCGGAGGTGCAGCATCGCCTCCTGTCGCCGCGCACTGTGCTGGTCGAATACCACCTCGGTGCGGAACGCAGTTATGTCTGGGTGATCTCGCACGACCGCCTGTGGACGCGTGTGCTGCCGGGCGAGCATCGAATCGATGATCTCGCCC
Source organism: Thermoanaerobaculia bacterium (assembly GCA_035516895.1). GTDB lineage: Bacteria > Acidobacteriota > Thermoanaerobaculia > Gp7-AA8 > Gp7-AA8 > Gp7-AA10. Next base: position 24,789 of record DATIZY010000059.1, read on the forward strand.
GTACGTACCATCGTCTGCTGAGCCGCGATCCGCTTTCGATGACGCCGCATCAGGCGGCGAACGGCGCGCGCGCGCTTCGGCGAACCGGAGCCGCGTTGTGGCGAATGGTGATCGGCCCGATTTCGACGCAGATCGCCGGCAGAGAGATCGTCCTCGCGCCCGACGGCGGCCTCTACTACGTCCCGTTCTCGACGCTGATTGAACCCGACGGCGAGCCGATGATCGTGCGACACGAGATCGTTTCGATTCCTTCGGCAACGTCGCTCGATGCGTTCCGGCGGCAGCCGCCGGCGCCGCACGACGAAAGAGCAGTCGCGGTTTTCGCCGATCCGGTGTTCGAGCGAAGCGATGATCGATTCGGCTCCGACGCGGTCGCGGAATCCGCCGGCACAACGCAGTCGCGCGACCGGGACGGTCAGCGCAGCGGCTCCTTTCACAGGCTGTTGTTCGCGCGTGAAGAAGCCGACGGCATTCTTCAAGACGCGGATCGAAATGAGAGCCTCGAGGCCACAGGATTCGATGCTGCGCGGCACACGGTTCTGAACGCCGACCTTCGCCGGTTCGGGATCGTGCACTTTGCCACGCACGGCGTCATCGATTCGGAGGTGCCGGAGCTCTCCGGGTTGGTGTTGTCGCAGTACGATCGCAGCGGCCGGAAGATCGACGGATTTCTTCGTCCGGCCGACATCTACGGACTCGATCTCCACGCCGACCTCGTCGTTCTTTCCGCATGCCGGACCGCCCTCGGCAAAGAGATGTACGGGGAGGGGCTGATCGGTCTCACGCGCGGATTCATGTACGCCGGAGCGAACCGGGTGGTGGCATCGGTCTGGAGCGTCGACGACCGCGCGACGTCGAATCTGATGCGTCGTTTCTACGAGGCGATGCTGCGCGACAAGCAGAAGCCGGCGGCCGCACTGCGGACCGCACAGTTGGCGATGCTCCGTGATCCGCGCTGGAACCAGCCCTACTACTGGGCGGCGTTCATCATCGAAGGCGATTGACGGCACGCTGTAACACTTTTCTCTTTTTCGTCATGCAGATGCAGATCGAGGAGGAGAAAACGCCATGTCCCGTCTGTCCTGCGGACTCTCCGTTGCATTCGCCGCCGTCCTGATTTTGCTGGGTGCCACTCCGATCCTGGCCCACGCTGGGGATCTCGACTGCACGTTCGGCAACGGCGGTGTCGCACTCCATAGCGGCGGCGGGGCGTTCGGCGTCGGCGTCCAGTCGACGCAGAACATCGTGATCGTCGGAAACGCCGGCAGCGCGCCGCAGCTCATGCGGTTCACGCCGACCGGCGCGCTCGACACGACGTTCGGTACTGCAGGCGTGGCGAATCCTGCGATTACGGGAGCATCGGCCTCGACGTTCTCGATGGCCGTTGACTCGCAGGACCGCATCATCGTCGGCGGCTTGGCGTCGATTGCGGGCGTGCAGGAGGCATTCGTCGCGCGCTACACGCCCGATGGCGCGCTCGACTCGTCGTTCAACGGCACGGGGTGGCTCGCGTGGGAGTGGACCGGCACGCCGGCCACCGACCGGGTCAACGATGTCGCTGTCGATTTGTCCGACCGCGTCATCGCCGGCGGTACGAGCGACAGCACCCCGCAGACCGGGTCGTCGATCGCGGCGGTGGCGCGCATCACCTCTTCGGGAACGCTCGACTCGACCTTCGGAACCGGAGGCGTCTATCACGATGCGATCAACGCTTCGGTCGACAGCGAGGTGCGCGGAGTCGCCGTCCAGCCCGACGGCAAGGTGCTCGCGGTCGGTCCGTCGGGAGCGCTGCTGCCCAGCGTCCGGATGTCGCGCATCTTCCGCCTGACGGCGAGCGGCGTTCCGGACACCGGGTTCAACACCACGGGCTTCAACACGGTCGATTTCAGCCGCAGCGGGACCGATAACTACAGCTTCAAAGTCCGCGTCGACTCCGTCGGCCGCGCCGTGATGCTGGGCGTGATCAGCTCACCGAACGATCAGGCGCTTGCGCGGTTCACGACCGCCGGCGCGCTCGACAGCACATTCGGCACAAGCGGGATCCTGCAGGTCAACATCAACGGCCAGGACGCCGGCGAAGGCGGCTTGGCGCTTCAGAGCGACGACAAGATCCTCGTCGGCACTTACACCGCCGCATCGTTCGGATTCCAGATGGCCGCGTACCGCGCCACCACGGCAGGAGCGCTCGATTCGACCTTCGGGAGCGGCGGCAAGGTGCTCACGGATTTCAACTTGGATCGCGGCTACGCCGTCACGGTGCAGGGCGATGGCCGCATTCTCGTCTCCGGATGGCAGCAGGGCAGCAACAGCAACGAAGTCGTCCGCTATCTCAACGACACCGACGACGTCACGACCGTCACGACGATCACAGGGCATTCGCCGTCGCCGTCGCTCGCCGGACAGGCTGTGACCGTCACGTACACCGTGACGAATTCCCACGCCACGCCCACCGGCAACGTGACGGTCAGCGATGGTGTGAACAGTTGCACGGCAACCGTCGCGGCCGGAACATGCACGCTGAGTCTCACGACGATTGGAACGAGAACGCTGACGGCGACCTACGCGGGTTCGTCGCCGCTCTTCTGCAGCAGCAGCGGCTCGGTCTCGCACGACGTCGTCAACAACACGACGACGACCTCGATCACGGCGCATACGCCGAATCCGTCGACGGTCGGCAGTCCCGTGTCGGTGTCGGTGACAGTCGCCGCGCTCGCCGGAACTCCAAGCGGCTCCGTGTCGATTTCCGACAACGCCGGCGCGAGCTGCACGGCAACGTTGTCGGCGGGCTCCGGAAGCTGCTCGTTCACGCCAACGACTGGAGGCACGCGCAACATCACCGCTGCATACGCCGGCGATGGCACTTACCTCGCGAGCTCCACCACGGCATCGCATACATTTGATGCCGTCGGCACGACGACTTCGATCACGGGCTCCTCGCCCAATCCGTCGCCGGCCGGATCACCGCTGACCGTCTCGGCGCAGGTGACCTCGACGTTTGGAACGCCGACGGGATCGGTGACGATCGATGACGGCAACGGTGCGACGTGCAACTTTTTGCTCTCCGCCGGCAGCGGAAGCTGCAACCTGATCGCGACTGCCACGGGAACGCGCACGATCACTGCCTCGTATGCGGGGACATCCACATATCTGGCGAGCTCCGGCACCACGAGCCACACGTTCTCAGCCGCCCAGACGTTCACCACGATCAGCAGCCACACGCCGAATCCGTCGACGGTCGGCTCTTCGATCAGCGTCACCGCCAGCGTCACCTCGGGCGCGGGGACGCCGACCGGGACCGTGACGATCGACGATGGCGCTGGCGCGAATTGCACCGCGACGCTGAGCAGCGGCATCGGGACCTGCTCGCTGACTCCGACCGTCACCGGAACGCGCTCGCTCACCGCGACGTACAACGCGACCACCGACTTCCTCTCGAGCGCAGGAACTGCGCAGCAGACGATCAACTCCGCGCCATCGACGACGACGATCACAAGCGATTCACCCGATCCGTCGGTGATCGGGACCGCGGTGAACGTCGCCGTCATGGTCACATCGGCCTTCGGCACGCCCGGCGGAACGGTGGACGTCAGCGACGGCGCGGGTGCGACCTGCTCGATCTCGCTTGTCTCGGGCGCCGGAAACTGCAATCTGACTCCGACTTCCGGCGGAACTCGCAACATCACCGCAAACTATTCGGGCGATTCCACGCACCTCTCGAGCTCCGCGACGGAGGGACATACGTTCAGCGCGGCGGCCACGACGACGGTCATCACGTCCGACACGCCCGATCCGTCGACCATCGGCACTGCGCTGAGCGTCGCTGTGTCGGTCAGCTCGTCGTTCGGAACACCCGCCGGGACTGTGACCATCAGCGACGGCGCCGGTGCGAGTTGCATCGCGACGCTTGCCGCCGGTTCGGGAAGCTGTTCGATCACGCCGACGGTCGCGGGAGCGCGCAACATCACCGCCGATTACGCCGGATCGACGGACTACCAGAGCAGCTCGGCCGGCGAAGCGCACACGTTCTCGACGGCGGCGACAACCACAACGATCACAAGCGACAGCCCCGATCCGTCGCCTGTCGGTTCGCCGCTGACGGTCGGCGTGAGCGTGACTTCGAGTTTCGGCACGCCCGCCGGAACCGTGACGGTCGACGACGGCGCCGGCGCGACGTGCATCGCGACGCTCAGCGGCGGCACCGGAAGCTGCAACCTCACAGCGACGGCGACCGGCTCGCGAAACATCACCGCGACCTACTCGGGGTCGGCCACGCACTCGGCCAGCTCAGCCACCGAGGCGCATACGTTCCAGCCGACGATTTCCATCGCCGACGCGATCGCGCCGGAGGGAAACAGCGGCACCAGCAACATGACCTTCACGGTCACGTTGTCGGGGAGCAGCCCATCGCAAGTGACGGTGGACTACACCACGGCCGACGGCACCGCGGTTGCCCCCGACGATTACATCGCGACCAGCGGCACGCTCACATTCGATCCGGGAACGACGACGCAGACGATTGCGGTGCCGATCGTGGGAGACGTGCTCGCTGAAGGCAACGAGAACTTCTCGGTCCACCTCAGCAACGCGACGAACGCGGCGATCCGCACTGCCGACGGCCAGGGAACGATCGTCGATGACGAAGGATCTCCGGCGCTCACGATCAACGACGTCACTGTGACCGAGGGGAATGGCGCGCCGGGGACGGCAACGTTCACGGTCGTTCTGGCACCGGCGAGCAGCTCGACGGTCACGGTCGACTACGCCACGGCCGACGGTACCGCGGATGCCGGAAGCGACTACACCGCGACCAGCGGTACGCTCACGTTCCCCGCGAACACGACTTCGCAAACGATCACCGTCCCGATTCTCTCGGACACGACCGCGGAGCCGACCGAGAACTTCGCCGTCAATCTGACTTCGCCGTCGGGAGCGACGCTCGCGAAGGCGCAGGGCACGGGAACGATTCTCGATGATGACGGCACTCCGACGCTGACCATCAACGACGTGACCGTGCCGGAAGGAAACTCGGGAACGACCAACGCAACGTTCACCGTTCACCTGTCGCCCGCGTCCAGTCAGACGGTCACGGTCGACTTCGCGACGGCGGACGTCACCGCGACAGCCGGATCGGACTACACGGCACAGACCGGAACGCTGACGTTCGCGCCGGGCGAGCTCTCGAAGACGATCTCCGTTCCGATCATCGGCGACACGGTCATCGAGGGCAACGAGACGTTTGTCGTGAATCTCAGTTCGCCGGTGAACGCCTCTGTCGGCACGAGTCAGGGCACGGGAACAATTGCAGACGACGACGGCGTGGCATCGTTGTCGATCGGCGACACAAGCGTCACGGAAGGAAACTCCGGCACGACGAACGCGATCTTCACCGTCACGCTCAGCGGCACTTCTTCGCAAACCGTTACGGTGAACTACGCAACATCCGACGGAACCGCGGCGGCCGGAAGCGACTACACGGCCACATCCGGCACGCTGACCTTCCCGCCGGGAACGACGACGCAGACCCTGTCGGTTCCTGTCATCGGCGACACGCTCGTCGAAGGAAACGAGTTCTTCAACGTCACTCTCAACAACGCGACGAACGCGAACATCGGCGACTCGCTCGGCTTGGGAACGATCATCGATGATGATGTTGCTGCACCGCAGTTGCCCTCACTCTCGATCGGCGACGCGACCGTCGCCGAAGGCAACGCGGGCACGACGAACGCGGTGTTCAATGTCGTTCTCTCCGGCACGAACGCTGCGGGCGTCACGGTGCACTACGCGACGGCGGATGGATCCGCAACAGCCGGCGCCGACTACACCGCCACGTCGGGAACGCTGACGTTCCCGCCGGGTGTGAACGCGGAGACGATCAGCGTTCCGGTGATCGGCGACGTCATCGTCGAGGGAAACGAAACGTTCTCCGTCACGCTGTCGGCGCCCGTCAACGCCTCGCTTGCGGTTGCGACCGGAACCGGAACGATCCTCGATGACGACACGGCTCCCACGACTCCGAACACCTCCAGGCTCTCCGTCGATGCCAACGTGCAAGTGGCGGAATGTACGAACGGCGCCGGCAGCACTGCGCTGTTCACGATCCACGTGTCGCCAACCGCGGCCACGCAGATCACGGTCGACTATCAGACGATGGACGGCACGGCCGTGGCCGGGTCGGACTACGTTGCGACCAGCGGCGTGCTGCACATTCCTGCCGGCGCGAGCAGCGCAACGATTCCTGTCCAGACGATCTGCGACGATGTTCCTGAAGGCGACGAGACCTTCTTCCTCGTGCTGAGCAACGCCTCGGCCGGCACGCTCTCGAACGCCATCGGTGCGGCGACGATCTCCGATGGAACGGGAACCTCCAGCCAGCCGCAGCCGGCGCGCGCGTTTCTGACGGTGGTCGGCGCGACTCCGGGCGCCCATGGTTCGTTCTTCCGCACGTCCATCCGGCTGTTCAATCCGACGGACCAGCCGATCAGCGGCACGCTCATCGTTCATCCGGCGGGACAGCCGGGCTCGAGCAGCGATCCGTCGGTGCCGTACAGCCTTCTCTCGCATCAATCGCAGCTTCTGACGGATCTTCCGGGCAGTCTCGGTCTCAACGGGCTCGGTTCAGCAGACGTCGCTGCGAACGTTGGCGACCTCCCGATCCTGTACGTCCGCATTTACAACGATGGCGGCGCCGAAGGGACCAGCGGATTTGTCGAACAGGAGCTCATTCCCGCGCAGGCGATTCCGTCCGGGAAGCAGGCGGTGTTGTTCGCGCCTGCCGATTTGAAGGCGTACCGGCTCAACATCGGAGTGCGAAGCCTCGAGAGCGGCGCGACGTTTGACATTGCCGTGCTGGATGACAACGGAGTGCAGCAGTTCCAATCGACGCGGAGTCTACCGGCCGACTACTTCGTGCAGATGAGCGCAGCCGATTTCGTCGGAACTCCGCTTCACGGCGGGGAGACGATCATGATCACGGTCCGCTCCGGTTCGCTGATCGCTTACGGCGCCGCGACCGACAACGTCACCAACGATCCGAGCGTGCAATTCGCGCGCGTGTTGCCCTGATCCTGCGTCGTGTATGCACTGCGCGGTGCCGAACCCCGGAGGTTCGGCACGGCGCAGCCGTGCCATACGGACGAGTGCTCACGGTCATTATTTTGTAGGGCAGCGCTGCCCTACGATGAGTGAGGTGAGTTGTGCATTGCGTAGGGCCGTGCCCGACGATGAGTGCTCACGGTCATTATTTTGTGGGGCAGCGCTGCGCGCTGCCGAACCCCGGCGATTCGGCACGGCGCAGCCGTAAGGTGAGTTGTTCATCGCTCATCGATTAAAATTACCGCGACGTGTCCTTCGTCCACCTCCATCTCCACACCGAATACTCACTTCTCGACGGCGCCACCCGCCCGGACCAGCTCGCGAAAAGGGTCGCGCAGCTCGGAATGCCGGCCTGCGCGATTACCGACCACGGCAACATGTTCGGCGCGGTCGAGTTCTACAACGCGATGCACGCGCAGGGAGTCAAGCCGATCATCGGATGTGAGATGTACGTCGCGTACGGTTCGCGGCTCGACAAGGCGGGCGTCGAGGACCAGGCGGCCGACGCCGGATCGAACAATCACCTCATCGTCCTCGCAGCGAATGACACGGGCTATCACAACCTCGTGAAGCTGGTCAGCTACGGCTACACCGACGGCTTCTATTACAAGCCGCGCATCGACAAAGAGCTGCTGCGCGAGTACCGCGAAGGGCTCATCGTGCTCTCGTCGTGCCTCAAGGGCGAGGTGTCGCAGAATCTCGCTGGCGGCAATTACGCGAAAGCGAAAGAAGCCGCGCTGCAATACAAAGAGATCCTCGGCGCCGACAATTTTTTCCTCGAGATCCAGGACCACGGCATTCCCGACCAGCAGAAGATCGTGCCGATGATGGCCCGGCTCGGCGAGGAGGTCGGGCTGCAGCTCGTCGGCACCAACGACTCGCACTATCTCGAGAAATCGGACGCGTTCGCACACGAGGTTCTGCTCTGCATCGGCACCGGCAAGACGCTCGGCGATGAGCGGCGGATGAAGTTTTACTCGGACGATTTCTACGTGAAGGGCCCGGAGGAGATGCGGAAGGTCTTCGCCGCATATCCACAGGCTGTAGAGAACACGATGCGGATCGCCGATCGCATCGACGTGAAAATCGCGACGAACGGCCTCCATCTCCCGAAATTTCCTGTGCCGCAGGGCTTCGATGCGACGGCGTATTTCGAGAAGATCGCCCGCGAGGGTTTGAAAAAGCGCCTCGCGAACAAAAAGAAACCGGGCAAGCACGAGCCGCAGGCCTACCTCGACCGGCTCGAACACGAGATCGACATCATCAAGCGGATGGGGTTCCCCGGCTACTTCCTCGTGGTCTGGGACTTCATCAAGTTCGCGAAAGATCATGGAATCCCGGTCGGTCCGGGACGAGGCTCGGCGGCGGGCTCGGTCGTGGCGTGGTCGATGGAGATCACAGACATCGATCCGCTCGACTACGACCTTCTCTTCGAGCGCTTCCTCAATCCCGAGCGCATCTCGATGCCGGACATCGACGTCGATTTCTGCATGAACCGCCGCGGCGAGGTCATCGAATACGTTCGCCGCAAGTACGGCGAAGAGAACGTCGCGCAGATCATCACGTTCGGAACGATGGCCGCGCGCTCCGTCGTCCGCGACGTCGGCCGCGTCCTCGGCCTGCCGTACGGCTTCGTCGACAAGGTGGCGAAGACGATTCCCGCCGGGCCCGAAGTGACGCTGGCGAGCGCGCCGCAGGACTCGCCGGCCCTCGCCGACGCGATGAAGACCGACAAGGAAGTGGCGAAGGTGATCGAGATCGGCTCGCGGCTCGAGGGCCTTGCGCGACACGCGGGGATGCACGCCGCGGGCGTCGTGATCACGCCCGAGCCGGTCACGAACTTCGTTCCGCTCTATCGCACGACGCGCGACGAGATCGTCACGCAGTTCGACATGCGCGTCGTCGAAAAGATGGGCCTCCTCAAAATGGACTTCCTCGGCCTGCGCACGCTGACGGTCATCGACGACGCGATCAAGTCGGTCCACGCCGAGACGGGCGAAAAGATTGATATCACCGCAATTCCGCTCGACGATCCGGAGGTCTACCGCCTCTTCCAGGAAGGCCGCACGAAAGGCGTGTTCCAGTTCGAATCGGGCGGCATGGTCGACGTGCTCCGCCGCGCGAAGCCGACGAAGTTCGAAGATCTCGTTGCGTTCAACGCTCTCTATCGACCCGGCGCGCTCGATGCCGGGATGGTCGACGAATACGTGCGCCGCAATAACGGCGTGTCGAAGCCGAAGTATCTCGTCCCCGCGCTGAAGGAAATTCTCGAAGAGACCTACGGCGTCATCGTCTACCAGGAGCAGGTGATGCAGATCGCGCGCGTCGTCGCCGGATTCTCCCTCGGCGATGCCGACATCCTTCGCAAGGCCATGGGCAAGAAAGACAAGGCCACAATGGAGAAGCAGCGCGACAAATTCGTCGCCGGCGCGGTCGCCAACGGATATCCCGAACAGAAGGCGACGGAGATCTTCGACTTCATCGAGCCGTTTGCGCGCTACGGCTTCCCGAAGGCACACGCAGTGACCTACGCGCTGATTGCATATCAGACCGCATGGCTCAAAGTGCATGATGCGAGGCACTTCATGGCCGCGCTGATGACGTCGGAGATGGACCGCACCGAGCAGGTCGTGAAGTTCATCAACGAAGCGTCGCAGATGGGCATCAGCATCCTGCCGCCGGACATCAACGAATCGAATTACTCATTCACCGTCGTCGGTCCGAACATCCGCTTCGGCCTCGGCGCCGTCAAAGGCGTGGGGCACAGCGCGATCGAATCGATCCTCGAGGCGCGGCAGAAGAGCGGTCGTTTTACCTCGCTGCACCAGTTCTGCGAGAGCGTCGATCTTCGCGCGTGCAACAAGAAAGTGATCGAGGCGCTCATCAAATCGGGATCGTTCGATTCGTTCGGCCTGACGCGCCGCGCGCTGTTCGAATCCGTCGAATCGACGGCCGACTCCGCGCAGCGCGTGAAGGACGAACGGGAGCGGGGACAGAGCAGCTTGTTTGGAGGCGTCAATGGAGCACCGCCTTCGGGCGGTCCGGAGCGGCTGAAGCCGGTCATCCAGGAGTGGCCCGAGGAGGAGAAGCTGCGCCACGAGAAGGAGACGCTCGGCTTCTACATCACAGGCCATCCGCTCAACAAATACGTCGAGGAGCTGAGACTCTTCGCGAATGCGACCACCGAAACGCTCTACAAACACATCGACGAAACCGTCCACATCGGCGGCATCGTCTCGAACCTCAAGCGTTCGAAAATCAAGAAAGGGCAGAACGAGGGCAAGCTGATGGCAAAGTTCGTCCTCGACGATCAACACGGCTCCGTCGATGTCGTCGTGTTCAGCGATCTCTATGCGAAGTACGTGCGGTGGCTCGACAACGGAATCGCCGTGCTGCTGACCGCGAGCGTCAAGGACACCGGCGGCGTGCAGGCCGGACGCAGCGCGGCGCTGCAGTCGGCCGAGCAGAACGCGCAGCGCATCGACGACGAGTACGCGCAGATCTCCGCGTACGAGGTCCGCGAGGACGACAATCTGGAGGACGACCGCGATCCGAAGGAGATCGAGCGCGAGAAGTACGGCGATCGCAAGGACAACATGAGTCTGTTCGGAAATGGCGCAGCGGCTTCAGCCGGTGGCCCGGACCGGCTCAAGCCGGTGCTCCAGGAAGTCGCGGCAGACAACGAACCCGAATTCGCCTCGCACGCCGCGTCGTTTCACGAAGCGCCGGTCACGCCGGAGCTCAACGCGCTGGAGATCGTGCCGCTCGACGGCATCCGCGAGAAGAAAGTTCGGGAGATTGCGCTCGAGGTGCCATACACGAGGATGGACGAGGATTCGGTGAAGCGGATTCGCGAGATCTTCGAGGATCACGCCGGCGAGATTCCGGTCTCCGTCACGATCGTCGAAGTGCCGGAGACGTTCGGCAAACGCGAAGTGCGGCTGCGGCTGAATCACAGCTTCCGCGTGCAACCGGGGCCCGAGCTCAGCTCCGCTCTGCAGCAGGTGCATGCGACCGCGCGCTACATCTTCTGACTTCGAGTCGTACGATCACGCTCGCAATCGAACCTTTCCGATTGCCGTCTGGCGTCCGGAAGGCGACGGACCGTTTCCGCTGATCGTGTATTCGCATGCGTCGCTGCAGAACCGGCGCACCGCGACCTTTTTGACGACGCATCTCTGCGATCACGGCTATCTCGTCGCGGCGCTCGATCATTCGGAAGTCGTCGCGCCGGAGCTGCGCCGTCCGGCGAGCGAAACCGAGGAGGAGAAGCACGCACGGTGGCGGGGAATCATCGTCAGCCGAGTGCCCGACGTCCGCTTTCTGATCGATCGCGTGATCGAACGCGAGCCCGTCGACGCCGAGCGCATCGGCATTGTCGGCCACAGCGCCGGCGGATGGACCGCGCTCGCTGCGCCCGACGTCGAGCCGCGAATCAAAGCCGTCGTCGCGTTCGTTCCGGGCGGCGCGTCGAATCCGAGGCCGGGCATTCTGCCGGTGACGCTCGACTTCCGATGGAAGCGCGACATCCCCACGCTGCTGGTCGCGGCGGAAAACGACACGTCATTGCCGCTCGACGGCATGTTCGAGATCTTCGATCGCATTCCGTCGAAGCGGAAGCGGATGGCTGTGCTGCATCGCGCCGATCACATGCACTTTGTCGACGAGATCGAAAAGATGCGCGAGACCTTTCGCACGGCGCCCGTCCCGCCCGAGCTCGCCGAGATTCAGAAGCAGATGCTGCCGATGTCGGAGCTCACCTCAGCGGACGAGGCGCACCGGTTCCTGCGCGAGATCACGCTCGCGCATTTCGAGCAGTTCTTGAGGCGTCATCCGGTGTAGGGCACGGCGGCGCCGTGCCGAATCCTCGGCACGCCGGAGTTCGGCACGGCGCAGCCGTGCCCTACAGTAGTGAACCAAGCGCTTCGCTGAGCGCCGCTTCGAATCGCACGGAATCGTCGGGAAGAATGGCGATCGCGTCGATTTTGCGCGTCAGGACACCGAACGCGGTCGCATTCACCGGCTCGCGCAGCCTGATCAGGAGCTTCGGCTCCTCGAACATCGCGATCTTCAAAACGCCGTCGCGCTTCCATTCGCCTCGAATCGGCTCGACCGATTCGATCGCGCTCAGCGGGACGTCGGCGCTCCAGCGAAGACCGTAGCGGATGTGCAGTGCATCCGCGTCGATCGTTGTGGGCCGCAGGCGAAGGGCGCGATAGTCGCGAACGAGCCAGACGATGCCGTACAGATCGAGAATCGTGAGCGTCCACGCGACGACGGCGCTCCAATGTCGAACGAGAACGTGCACGCCGGCGGTTTCTGCGGCGATGACGAGAAGGAGCGCGGCGAGAATCGGTCCCCATCCGACACGCTGATGAACGGTGAATCCGCCGCTAGCGGAGGTGCTCATCGAACCACTGCACCATCCTCCGCGTGATGTCTTTCCGGTCGGCGAGCTTGCGGATCGCGTGGCCTTCGTCCGCGTAGACGACGAGCTGTGTGCCCGTGCCGATCGTCTTCAGCGCGTGCCAGAACTCGAACGATTGCGGTGCCGGGCATTCGCCGTCGCGCTCGCCCACGAGCACGAGCGTCGGCGTCTTCGCATTCTTGATGAAGTTGATCGGCGCGCTCTTCGCGTACACGGCGGGATCGTCGTACACCGTCGCGCCGAAGTAGGGGATCATCCACTCGTCGATGTCGTTCTCGCCGTAGTAGCTCAGCCAGTCCGCAACGCCGGCGCCCGCGACCGCCGCGCGAACACGATTCGTCTGCGTGACCGTCCACATCGTCATGTAGCCGCCGTAGCTCCAGCCCCATATCCCGATTCGATCGGGATCGATCGGAGATTGTTTCAGCACGGCATCGACGCCGGCGAGGATGTCGCGAAGGTCGCCGCCGCCGAAGTCCTTCACATTCGCGCGGGTGAACGCCTCGCCCTGACCGTAGCTGCCGCGGGGATTCGGCATGAAGACGAAATATCCGGCGGCCGCGAGCGCCGCGTTTCGCTCGCTTGGCCATGCGCCCGTGAACGCCGACGCGGGGCCCCCGTGAACGGCCACGATCATCGGATATTTCCTGTTCGGATCGACGTTCGCCGGCGCGAGCAGCCAGCCCTGCACGTCGAAGTCGTCGCTGCGCCAGCGCACCGACTGCCCGTCTCCCCACGGCATGCGGACGTCTGTGTTGACGTGCGTGATCGCGTCCCACTGTCCAATCGGCCCCGCCCAGATTTCCGGCGGATGGTTGAAGTCT
>DATIZY010000060.1:0-11617 GCA_035516895.1 Thermoanaerobaculia bacterium
CGGAAGAGATCGAGCGGCAGGTGCACGACATCGCGCATTTCTTCGTTCCGATCTTCTTCATCGCCGTCGGCGCGGCGATCGACGTCCACACGTTCACCCCCCGCTTTGTGGCGATCGGGGCCGGGCTGGCCGCGATCGCGATCGTCGGAAAGATCCTCGCCGGCATCTGCACGCCGGTGCGCGGAATCCGGCGTGCGATCGTCGGCGCGGGCATGATTCCGCGCGGCGAAGTCAGTCTGATCTTCGCGCAGCTCGGCCTGACGAGCGGCCTGCTGTCCCACGGGCTCTACAGCTCGGTCGCGATCATGGTGGTGATCACCTGCGTGGTGACGCCGCTGCTGCTCCGCGCGCTGTTGCCGAGGGGAATGCCGGCCGCGGAGCGCGAGACGAGCAATCTGGTGATGGACGCGCCGATGGACGATGAACGCCCGCCGGCGCGCCCGTGACTTCATGCGACGCGAGTGCGAATCGCCTGATACTGCGGATCGTCGATGATGCCGGCGTTCGCCTGCGCACCCATCTGCGAGATGCGGCCGGAGATGTCGTCGATGCGATCCTGCGTGCCCGGGTGATCCAGGAAGAATTGCGCGACGGCACCGTTGCCGCCCTGGTCGAGCGCGAGAAGCTTCTGGAAAAGATCGAGCATGCCGTGCGGGTTGTATCCGGCCGCCGTCATGAACTCCAGACCGGCGTCGTCCGCTGCTTTTTCATCCGCGCGGCTGAATCGCGCCATCACGCCGCCTGCGAGGACCTGGGCCACGATCTGTGACAGCGCGTTCGGATTCTGCCCGAGGAGAATGCCGCCGACGACGCTGATTTCCTGCTGCTGCTCGACCTGCTTCAGCACGTCGCGATGAACGATGTGGCTGATCTCGTGCGCCAGCACGGCCGCGAGCTCGTCGGCCTTGTCGGCCTGTGCGATCAGACCCGTATTCACGTAAACGTGTCCACCGGGAATACTGAACGCGTTTACCGACGGATCGGCGACGATCTCGAAATCGAACGGGCGGTCCGCCAGCGGTGTCACCGCATGGATGCGCTCACCGACCATGCGCACGTACGCGAGCGCCTGCGGATCGTTGACCAGGTGCACCTGCTGCGCGACCTGCGCGGCCATCTGGTTTCCGAGCTGCCATTCCTGATCGAGCGAGATGCTGCTCGCACCGCCCAATCCGCCAGAACCGCAGCCCGCGGCGATCCATAAAATGGGAACAATGAATGCGACACGTTTCTTGAACATCAGTTCAACCTCCGGGCCGCTTCAGTGCAAAGTTCAGGTCAGCGGATTGCGCCGTATCGCCGGAGGATGTCGCGCGTCGCGTCGATCGGAAGCGCCTCAGCCGTATGCCCGTTGCCCGTGACCGTCGTCGCCCGCAGCAGCGAGTTGTCGATCGCCTCCTCGGTCGCATCGATGGTGGCGAGAAAGAGCGGAGAGATCGCGTCGTTCGGCAGCAGCGGCTTGCCGCGCGCGGTGGAAAAGGCGATCGCGTAATCGCCGCTGCCGTTCGATCCTGCAGCGCCGGTGCGCGCCATGCCCATGATCGCGCGCGCCGCAATCCGCTTGAGATTGCGCGCATCGACGGGAGCGTCGGTGGCGATGACGATGACGCACGAGCCGGCCTCGATTGGACGCGACGCTTCCTGGAGCGCGGCGCCGACGGGCACGCCTGCGATCGTGAGCGCTCCGCCGAAGTTCGTCTGCACGAGGACACCGATCGTGTACCCGCTCACGCGGCGCGACGAAGTGCCGATGCCACCTTTGAATCCGAGTGCGATCGTGCCGGTGCCGGCGCCGACCGAGCCTTCCTCGACCGGACCGCTCGATGCCGATTGGATCGCCGCGAAAACCTCGTCGCGTCCGACCGGACGCGAGCGAATGTCGTTCAGCGTTCCGTCGTTCGTTTCGGCGACGACCGGGTTGATCGAGCGCACGTTTTCATTTCCCGGCAGCGCGAGCATGTAGTCGATGAGGGCGTCGGCGACGCGCGGCACGTTCAGCGTCGACGTGAGCAGAATCGGCGTCTCGATTTCGCCGAGCTCGTCGATCTGCGTCGTTCCCATGATCTTTCCGAAGCCGTTGCCGACGAAGACCGCGCCGGGCACTTTCTCCTGAAAAAGATTTCCGCCGTTCGGCAGGATCGCGGTGACGCCGGTGCGGATGTTGTCGCCGCGGATGAGCGTCGTCTGTCCGACGCGAACGCCTTCGACGTCGGTGATCGCGTTGAGCGCACCGGTTGGAAACGTCCCGATCGCCACGCCGAGATCACGCAGACGCGGGCGGGTCATCGCGGCGGCGAAAAGGAAAACGATCGCATGCATGCGTTCTGCACCGCGCGCAAGTATGCGCAATCCGAAGGGCGGAGAGAAGCCGGTCAAGCGACAGGCGGCCTCAAAAACGCGCTGCCCTACGAACCGATGCCGAGGTAGCGGAAGAGGAGGCGAACGAGCTCGTCGTCGAAACGGTGCGGCATGCGGTCCTCGAGCACCGCATGCTGCAGGATCGAATTCACCGCAACGACGGCGAAGCTGATTGCCGCATCGGGATCGGGATGGTCGATCTCCTCGCGGTGCGCGAGCAGCAGCGTCTGAATCGCCAGCAGCGGCGCACGGCTCATTTTTCGTGCGGCATCGCGAAACTCACTGTCGCGATGGGTGCGGGCGTAATGCGTCAGCGCGCGCAGCAGGCCGCGCTTGCGGCGGTAGGACTCGATGGTGCGGTTGATGGTGGTCCGTGCGACGTCGCGAAGCGATGCCGAACCGGCGATCGCCGCGGGCTGCATCGCGGTCTCGTAGAAGCGGGTGTAGATCGCGCGCAACAGCATGTCCTTGTCGGGAAAGCGGCGGTAGACGACGCCAACCGAAACGCCGGCCGCTTTGGCGATCGCAGGCACGGTTGCCGCTTCCAGACCTCCGTGCTCCAGCAGGGCCTCGGTCGCTGAGAGCAGGCGGTAGAGCGTGTGGCGGCTGCGCTCCTGCCTGGGCTCGTTGCCGCGGATTGCCATCGCCGGAGAATGGCACAGGTTGGATGTGAATGTAAATTCGCATTCGCATCTCCGAACGCGATTTTCATGTCGTTGTTGCGTCTGGCCTTAATTGCGCGGCAGAGTGGAATTTCTTCTAAGTGTTCTATCCATTCCACTTGAGCCGACAAATGGCGTTCGGCTTATCCTTACGGATGGACTTGACGCCCGCACGGGGGTAGACTTTCTTTTCCCAGCATTGGTTACCCCCCCCGATTACCGTTAGAGAGGAGAAACGTGTTGACTCCAGGACCGACTACCAAACCCAATCGTGGGCGCCCAATCGTGCACACCGAACCGTGGGCCAAGATCACGGTGGTGCTGCTCGACAGGCACGTGGCTTATCTCGACAGGCTGGCGATCGACATCCGTCTGAAGCACGGACGGGCGATCAGCCGGGCGGAAATCATCCGCGGCCTGATCGAGGCGGCATTCCAGAGCGGGATCGACCTGTCGCAGGCAGACTCGATTGATACTCTCGTCGAGTTGCTGACCGGCTCGATTCCGAAGCGGAAAGCCGTGCGCTAGAGCGCAGCTCAGCCGCCGCCAGAGCTACGATCTCTTCCTCGCTGCTCGCCGCAGTGAGATCGATCCCGCTCTGTTCAAAGCGATCGAGGATCGCACGGATCGCGTGCGACCATCCGATGGCGCTCGACTCGGGCGACATTCGCTCGAGATACTCGATGTGTGCGTCCGAGAGCAGCACCGTCTCGGTCGCGCCATCGCCGGCTTGCAGGTCTTTGAGGTTCTGCCCAACGAGCTTTAGAGACATGTCGACACTCAAGGAGTGACGCAGCGGGGAAAAACCCTACCCTGAATTTAGGCGGGTGGCGGGTGGCGGGTAGGGGTTGCTGGTGGGCGCCCGCCTAACGTCCAACTGCGGAGCCCACCCGCTACCCGCTACCCGCCGGGCGGGCGGAAGGGGTAAGCCAGCTGGCCGAGAAAATTGGACGGAATGATGTCACTGCCCGAGCCGAAGACCTGCGGCTCCCGCCCCGGCGGCATGTAGAACGTGCCGAAGAGAACATCGATCCACGGGAAAAGTCCGGCGAAGTTCCTGTCGAGACCTTCCGACTCCGAGGTGTGATGCCAGCGGTGAAAGCGGGGGCTTGCGACAACATAGCGAAACGGCCCGAAATCCCACTGCACGTTCGAATGCAGAAAGACCGCATAGAACGTCAGGAGCGGCACTGCAGCGGCGATCACGCGCGGATCGAAGCCGAGCAGGAAAAACGGAAGCAGCTGGAGAATGCGGCTGGCCGCCTCGTTGAGCGGATGGACGCGCGCCGCGGCGAGCCAGTCGAGCGACTCGGAGCTGTGGTGAATCGCGTGAAACCGCCACAGCGGCTGACGATGAAAGAGGCGATGACTCCAGTAGCCGCTCAAATCGCCGCCGATGAGCACCTCGATCCACTGCAGCGGCAGCGGCTGCGAGGAGAACCACGTCGATCCGATGTGTCTCCCGAACGCGAGGAACAGGAGAGCCGCGCCCGCAGCGGCGAGCGGACGCGAAACGAACGGATTGAAAAACCAGTAGACGACGTCGACGCGGCGCGTCCAGCGAAGCGCCCACCGCCGCTCGATCAGCGAAAACAGCCCCGCGAGGACGACCAGCGCGATGAGTGTCCGCATACTCAGGTTACGTGCCGCGCGCCGCGATGTTTAATGTGTGGCGGGAACGATCATGACCGGCGTCCCGACGTGCCGGATGATGTCGCGTTTGACCGTTCCGATCCGGCCGCCGGCGTTGATGAAGAGCGCGTCGGCGCGCGAATCCGCCGTGTAGCGCAACACCGCTTTTTCGACATCGTCGGCGTTTACGACGGCGCGCTGCAGCGGCACGCCTTCGAACAACCTCCTGCCCACGTCTTCGATGTGCTCCTCGGCCGATGTGCGATCGCGCGCTTCGCTGACGATCAGCAGATGCACTTCGCATTTCTGGTCGCGCGCGAAATGACTGGCGAGCTCCGCGGCTGCTTCCGACGTCTGCTTGAGGTGCACCGGCACGACGATTTTTTTCCAGCGGCCGTGTTTCGGAATGCCGTAGCGGATCGCCAGCACGGGCGCCGGCGGATCGCTGATCACGCTGAGCGTCGTCGATCCGATGAGCAGATGCGCGACGTGGTGACGCGCGTGCGTTGCGACGACGATCAGATCGGCGTCTTCCGATTTCGCCGAGGTGCAGATTTCGTTGCCGGGCACCGGCGCCTTCTTCACGATGAGCCGCGTCTGCACGTTCGCGTTGACGCGCCGCACGCGCTCGCGCAGCGCTTCGAGCTCCTGCCGCTCCGCGTAGTCGTAGACGGAGTCGTCGAGCGGGAAGCGGAGCGCCGTCGGCTTCGCGGTCTGGGTGATGCGAATGTGAAGGATGAGCAGCTCGGCGCCGGTCAGCGCGGCGAGCAGAATCGCATCGTTGAATGCCCACTCCGACGCGGTCGAGAAATCGGTGGGGATCAGGATTCGGCGCCAGGGATACATTTTGTTGTCTGTTCTCTGTTGTCAGCAGCGACGGGCAACAGACAACAGACAACTATTTCGCGGCCACCGCCTGCGATCCGCCCACCGCCGCCGGCCCGTTCGCGGGAGTAATGATGTAGCGGATCACGGTCCTCGGCTCTGCCTCGGTTTCCGCGACCTGCAGCGTCACCTGTTTATCGCCCGATTTCAATGCGTCGCCGGGAATGAACGGTTCCTGCATCGCCTCGTTCAGCTGCACCTCGAGCGTCCGCCAGTTCTGCTGCGGCGGAAATGGCGGCTGCGGATCGTACGCGCGGAACTGCGCGAGGTACGTCGTGTAGTAGTGGTAGACCTGCGGGAACGAATCGTCGGTGGCGAGCGTGATCACCTGCGCGTTCTGGCCGTACTGGTCCTTGATCATGACCGAATCGCGGCGGGTGAGATCGTCGCGGTACTTCGCGCCGGCGTAGACGGGAATCGCCGCACTGATCGACTTCAGCTCGTTCTTCGCGTCGACCGCCGCCGCTTCGGGCGGAGCGGCCGCATCCGTCGTAATCGGATTCTTTTTCGGGACCTGTTCCTCGGCGGCGTGACTCTCCTGACCGCCGTAGCAGCCGCACAGCAGCGCGGCCGATAAGCCCGCCGCAATGAGCGTCGCCTGCGCGCCCTCTCTCATCCTCATCGCACTTTCAAACAGCAAGGGATATGCCGCTAAACGTTTAATTTTGTTCCGCCTTCGTCGCCACGTCCGTCACGCGGATGCCACGACTTCGAATCCGTTCCAGCGCCGTTTCGCCGCCGTACCGGTCGACCAGTTTCTCGTCGTATTCGTCCGAGATCGTTGCCACGCTTTCGAGCGAGGCGATGAATTGCTCCGGACTCATTCGCCGTCCGAGGCACGAATGCGAGAAGAAGATGTCCTTGCCCACGAGACTGAACGCGCCGAGCGGAACTTCGGAGTTCAGGCGGAGCAGCTCGCGCATCAATTCGAACGACGGCTCGACGCCCTGCACCACGAACGCGAGGACTTCGATGACGGCGTCGTCTTCCTCGTAGGGATCGATCGAGATCTCGAGAACGGTCGATCCGTACTTCAGGTAGAAGTCGCAGTGCTCCGCGTCGTCGAACAGCTCGTCGACGAGTTCGTCGAGATACGATTTCACCTGCCGGTACACTTCTTCCTGACATCGCGTGTGAAATCGCTTCTGGCGGACCTCAGGCATCCCGATCATTATAAGAGCCGATGGACGAAATTTTCGATCCGAAGAATCGAAAACGGCTGACGCTGAAGCGGGGCAAGGAGCGCGTCGCCGCCAATCGCCATCCCTGGATCTTCGCCGGCGCGATCGGAAGCGATAGCGGACCGGCCGCTGCGGCGATCGCCGATCTGTACGATCCGACCGGAATGCGCGTCGCGTCGGGCTTCTATTCGCCGCATTCCGACATTCGCCTTCGCGTTCTGACGTTCGGCGACGAGCAGCTCACGGAAGATCTCATCGCAAAGCGAATCGAGGCGGCGATCGAGCGGCGCCGGCCCATGCTCGACGCGAACACGAACGCGGTCCGCCTGATCAACGCTGAAGGCGACGATCTCAGCGGCCTGGTCATCGATCTGTACAACGATGTCGCCGTGGCCGAGGTGGCGAACGCCGGGATCGAGCGGATCAAAGCGATCGTGCTGGCGTCGCTCGAGCGCCAGGTCCGGCCGAGACTCGTCTATCTGAGCAACGACTTGCCCGCGCGCACGCTCGAGCAGCTGCCGACCGAGCCGGAGGCGATCGGCGAGGGACCGCCCGCGACGACGATCGTCGAAAACGGTCTGCGATTCGAAGTCGATCCTGCGTCGGGACAGAAGACGGGATTTTTTCTGGATCAGCGCGACAACCGCTCGCTCGCGCGCTCGCTCGCGTCGGGCAGACGCGTGCTGAATCTCTTTTCGTACACGGGAGCATTCGGCGTCTACGCGATGGCAGGTGGCGCGGCGGAAGTCGAGAATGTCGACGGCTCCGATGTCGCGATCGCACAGGCGCGCCGCAATCATGACCTCAATGGCGCCCACGATCGCGCGCGATTCACCGTCGCCGACGCGTTCGCCTACGTGCGCGAGCTGTCGGCGAAGAACGAGCGATACGGTCTCGTCGTCTGCGATCCGCCCGCGTTCGCGAAGCGCCGCATCGAGGTCGAGCGCGCCGCGCGCGGCTACAAGGACATCAATCTCTATGCGATGCGGCTGCTCGAGCGCGGCGGCGTGATGCTGACGTTTTCGTGCTCGGGACACATGACTCTCGACCTGTTTCAGAAAGTGATCTTCGCGGCTGCGCTCGACGCGGGACGGCGCGTGTCGTTCGTGCGCCGTCTGACCGCCGCGCCCGATCACCCTGTCTCCATCTATTGCCCGGAGGGGGAATATCTCAAAGGCTTCCTGCTCGAGGTCCTTTGATGAGGGGTGTCGATGTCGAATGCGGAATGAAATTCCTGATGCCGGCGGCGCATTCACCGTTTAACATTCGACATTGAACATTCCCATATGACGGTCACCCCAATCGCTTCGCAGAAGAAGGGCCGCGAGATCACCCTCTCGTACCTGAGCGGTCTGCTCTCTGCCGCCGGTTTCATCGACGAGAAGCAACGCGGCGAGATCGAAGCGCTCGACAAGCAGTTCCGCGCGCAGTCGCGGTCGAAGTCGCGCGGCGACGAGGAGGGGAGTCCGTTCAAAGCGCTCGCGGCGATGAACCTCACCGATGCGAGCGGCAACGGTACGCGCATCGACGATTTTCTTCTCGCCCGTCTGCTCGCCGAAGACGCGCATCTTCACTTTTTCAAAATCGATCCGCTGAAGCTCGACGTCGAGATGATCGAGGCGAAGATCTCCCGTCCCTTCGCGCGCAAACACAAGATGGTCCCCGTCGCCATCCGGGACGGGAAGCTGATCGTCTCGGTCGTCAATCCGTTCGACACGGAAGGCTTCAACAGCTACGCGCAAATGGTGCAGCAGGAGATCGAGGTGGTGGTCTCCGCCGAATCCGACGTGATGAGCGTCATCAACGAGCAGTACGGATTCCGCGCCTCGGTGACGAAAGCGGAGCGCGACCTCACGCGCGGCGCGATGGACCTCTCCAACCTCGAGCAGTACGTCAAGCTGAAATCGGGCGCGGAGATCGAAGCGAGCGACGCGCACATCGTCAACGCCGTCGATTTCCTGCTGCAGCACGCGTACGACTCGCGCGCGTCCGACATTCACGTCGAGCCGAAGCGCGAACACGCCGTGATCCGCTTCCGCATCGACGGCGTGCTGCATGAGATCCAGCGCGTCCCGCGCCTCGTCAACCTCGCGATCACGTCGCGCCTCAAGACGATGTGCCGCATGGACATCGCCGAGAAGCGCCGCCCCCAGGACGGCCGCATCAAGACCGATCACCAGGGCAAAGAGGTCGAGCTGCGCGTTTCGACGCTGCCGACCGCGTTCGGCGAGAAGGTCGTCATGCGCATCTTCGACCCCGACGTCCTCCTTCGCGACCTCACCGGCCTCGGCTTTTACGAAGACGAGCTCAAGGTCTTCAACGAATGGATCCAGCGCCCGCACGGAATCATCCTCGTCACCGGCCCCACCGGATCGGGCAAGACGGTCACGCTCTACTCGGCGCTGAAAACGCTCGCGTCGCCCGAGATCAACATCACCACGATCGAAGATCCGATCGAAATGGTGCACGAGGAGTTCAACCAGACGGCCGTGCAGTCGAAGATCGGCATCTCGTTCGGCGCGGCGCTGCGGACCATCCTTCGCCAGGATCCCGACATCATCATGGTCGGCGAGATCCGCGACGCCGAGACCGCCGAGATGGCGGTGCAGGCCGCGCTCACCGGTCATCTCGTCTTCTCGACGCTGCACACGAACGACTCCGCCACGTCCGTCACCCGGCTCATCGACCTCGACATCCAGCCATTCCTGATTTCATCGACGCTGATCGGCGCGATGGCGCAGCGCCTGCTGCGGAAAATCTGCGAGGACTGCAAGCGCAACCGGCCGCTGACGGTCGAGGAAGCGGGCATGCTCAACCTGCAGGCCCCACCCGGCAAGCGCATCATCGTGAAGGAAGGTGCGGGCTGCATTCGCTGCCGCAACACCGGATACTTCGGCCGTACCGGAATTTTCGAAATCCTCCCGATCGACAACGCGATCCGCGATCTGATCGACCGCTCCGAAGATTTTCTGAAGATCAAGGACATGGCGATCAAGCGCGGCATGCGCACGCTCCGTCAGTCGGCGCTGCGAAAGCTCGCCGAGGGAACGACGACGTTCGAAGAAGTCATTCGCGTAACCGGGATCTGACCTCGTCCGAGTTGCCGAGCCGCCACGCGATCGTGCGCCGGCTCGCACCGCTCCGCATCTCCGCTCCGAACAATTGAAAATCGCGCGCCGCCGCTTCGCGATCGAGAAGCGCTCCGACCAGCTCGCGAACGAATTGCGGGTCGTCGATGCAAACCGAATCGTCGGCGATCGTCATCGCCAGATTTGCGAGCGTCGTCCGTCCGGACATCAAATCGGGCACGAAGCGCTCGGGATCGAGGCCCATGCGGCCGAGGAGTGCGGCGAGCTTCGCGCGATCGACGTTGGGCGGAAGCGTGCGGCCGTCGTGCTCGTGCCAGCCGATGTCGGGTGCGTCGAGTCGAACGATGTGCTCCGCCGCTTTGCCTCCGGCATCGATCGCGTACACGCGCGCCGCGAGCGGCCGGTGATCGCTCGAGCGCGGATCGAGGTCCGCAGGCGCGACCGACGCCCCCCAATCGAGTCGCAGCACGTTCACGCCCGGCTTGAGATCCACAGGAAACGAATATCGATGACGTCCCGGCGCGAGCGCGATGCCGTTCATCGTCTGCTTCAGTACCGACACCGGCGCAACATCGATCGCGATCGCGGATTGCCGGGAATCGATCGACGGCAGCGCGAGAAACGACTGTTTTCCGATCGCCCAGCGCGCCCAGCGGCCCTCGTCCGGCTCGGCGTCGCTCCAGCCGCCGCCCAGGAGCGCGTCGTCGCCGGGGCCGAAGCGGATGGACGGCGGGCCGGCGGACGCGGCGGCGAGCGCGCGCTGCTCGCCGCGGGTGCTGCGTTCGGTTAGGAATCCGTACGGCGTCGACGCGTAGTGCAGGCGAAAGTCTTCGATCGGACTGGCGAGGACGACCGGAAATCGACAGGCCCACTCGGGGAAATTGCTGCCGAACCCCCCTGCCACCACGAGCCAGCGCCCCGGCCTCGGCGACTCCTCCGCGTTGTAGAGATGAACGTGCGGCTTCAGATCGCGCAGGTAGAAATGAAGGGAAACGAATGTCCATCGGTTCGAGGCGATGACCACATCGTTTTCGTGGGCGTGAAGGGCGATCGTCTGCGCGATTCCCCGCCAGTCGAGCTTGTGAAACGACTCGGTCGTCGCGGCGTCCCAGCCGGGCTGCACGAGCAGCGCGGCAGCGACGATCGCCGCGATTCGATAGCGCACGATCGCCGCGATTCCGATCGCGACCAAAAGCAGGAATCCGGGCAGAGCGCCGATGACATAGCGGACGTTGAAGAAGTGCTGCATCCACCACGACGCGGCGATCGGAATCGCGAGCGGGACGATCGTCATCGCGATCACGACCGCGGCCTGAATTCGGTTGTGAATCCAGAGCGCCACCGCGCCGGCGATCGCAAGCGCAAGAAACAGGTACGCGGCGCGATGCGTGCGGTCGTCGAGAGCCGTCATCGTGAACGCCTGCAGCAGCGCGTCGGGCGCGGGGAATCGTTGATGACCGAGGTCGACGCTGGGGCGGTAGCAGATCGCGATGAGCAGTCCGCAAACGATCGCACCCGCGGCGATGCGCCATCGCTTCCGGATCGCCGCAGCGATCACGACGCCGCCGATCACCGCCGCGATCGTGGCGGTCGAATAAAATGATG
The DNA here is from genome assembly GCA_035516895.1 of Thermoanaerobaculia bacterium. GTDB lineage: Bacteria > Acidobacteriota > Thermoanaerobaculia > Gp7-AA8 > Gp7-AA8 > Gp7-AA10. The sequence goes on from DATIZY010000060.1 coordinate 11,413, forward strand.
CGATAAATAGCACGATCAATAGTTGTATTCTATTTTCGCGCAGCAGCAGGGCGACGAACCCGAGCGTGATCAGTACGACGAGCGCGTAGGGCCGCGCGTCGCGGCTGTAGTAGACGTCGAGCGGCGAGACGGCGATCAGAATTGCGAACGCATACGGCGCGCCGCGGAACGATGTGACCGCGCGCGCGGCGAACCACGCGAGCGG
>DATIZY010000061.1:0-5515 GCA_035516895.1 Thermoanaerobaculia bacterium
CATGCCGCGCTTCGGATGCTGCCATCGCACGAGCGCCTCGAAGCCGACGATGTCGCGCGTGGCGAGGTTCACGATCGGCTGGTAGACGAGGCGCAGCTCGCTGCGCTCCAGTCCGCGGCGAAGATCGTTTTCGATCTGCAGCCGCGCCACGGCTTCCTCGCGCATCTGCAGGTCGAAGAGCTCGGACCGTCCGCGGCCCTGCGCTTTCGCGCGGTACATCGCCGTGTCGGCGTCGCGGACGACCTGCTCCGGCGTCTCGTAATCGGGTCCGGCAATCGTGACGCCGATGCTCGCCGACGTGAAGATCTCCTGTCCTTCGATCGTGAACGGCGCGGCGATTTCGTCGTGAATGCGCTTCGTCGCACGCGTGACGTCCGCCGGTCCGGTGATGCTTTCCATGAGGATCGTGAACTCGTCGCCGCCGAACCGCGCAACGGTGTCCGCCGTTCGCATGCAGCGTCCGATCCGCTGACCGAGGGCGATCAACAGCTCGTCGCCCGCGGCGTGGCCGAGGCTGTCGTTGACGTCTTTGAAGTGATCGATGTCGAGCAGCAGCACCGCAAATGGCTTGCGCCCGCCGCGGCGCGGATCCTGACGCACGCCTTCGAGCGCGTGCTCCACGCGATCGAGAAACAGCGCTCGATTCGGCAGTCCGGTGAGCGCGTCGTGAAACGCGTTGTGCACGAGCTGCGTCTCGGCCTGGCGCTGCTCGGTGACGTCGCTGCCGATGCTCGCGACGCCGAACACGCTGCTCTCCGGGCTGCGCAGCACGGTGTTGTTCCACAGCACGACGCGCCGCTCGCCGCTTCGCGTGCCGATCTCCATCTCGATGTGCGCGCCGATGATCCCGCGGCCGAGGTCCTCGAGGAATTCACGCGCGACCTGATCGCGACGCTCCGCGGGCACGAAGAGCTCGAAAAAGTTTTTGCCGACCACCTCCTGCTTGGCGTAGCCGGTGATGCGCAGCAGATAGGGATTGCAATACGTGACCGTGCCGACGACGTCGAGCAGCACGGCGAAGAGCTCGATCGTGTCGAGCATCTCCCGGAAGCGCCTCTCCGATTCGCGCAGCGCGTCCTCGGTTCGCCGCGCGGCGTTGATGTCGACGGCCATCGCCAGCCGCGCGCGGCGGCCGGGCAGCTTCAGCTCGTACGCCGTGATCTCGACTTCATGCGTGAGGCCGTTTTGCGCGCGAAGATGCGACGGCTTGCCGGGCAGCTGCAGCTCGGCGAGCGTCATCTTCAAAAAGTCGTCGCGCGAATAGCCGTACTGCTGCACCGCCGCGTCGTTCACCGCGATGAACCGCAGCGAATCGCTGTCGTAGATCCACATCGGATTCGGATTGCCTTCGAACAGCAACCGGTACTGCTCCTCCGATGAGCGCAGCGTCGCTTCGCTTTTCGTCCGGATGTGCACTTTGCCGAGAAGGTCGCCGAGCTTCCCGATGACCTCGACGAGCATCGCTTCCGGCTGTGCGTCGCTTTCGATGAAGAACTCGAGCGCGGCGACGGCGCCTTCGTCGCCGATCACCGGAACGGCGAGCACCGATTTGAGTCCCGCTCCCGCCACGGCGGCGGCAACGGGCGGCGGCATGAGCGAATCGAGATCGGCGGACCAGACCGGAGCGCGGCACGCGATCGCTTTCGCCGCGGCGCCGGCACCGGGAGCGAGCAGCGTCGTCTCGATCGTCTCGCGTATCGCGGCGAAGCGCTGCAGATCGGCGACGAACCAGATGTCGCTGAGCGCGAGAATCTCGGTGATCGCCAGGTACGCGTGGCCGACGGGCCAGCCGAGCTGCGCGCAGATTTGATCGACGGCGCTCAGCAGCGCATCGTCGAGTGACGACGACTCGTTCGCCGCGATCGCGACCGCCTGCAGCAGACGCAAGTGCTGCTGGTTTTCATACAGCGCGCGCGTCGCGCTCTCGGAGATTGCGTCCGTGGCCTGCCGCGCGCGCCGGTGCCGCTCGAGGCGCTTCACCAGCTGTGCGAGCTCTTTTGCGTCCGTGGGATCGTTCTCGGCCACGCGAGATCATTGTAGCCGGTCACCAAAGAGTCGACAGAGGACACGGGCTCCGTGCTGCCTCTGGGTGCAGTTCTAACTCTTTCTCAATCGCAGCGATCCGTTGTGCGTCGACACACGAAGCTCCGGGCCGCCGCCGTTCACGTCGCCGAGGTATTGCTCGCCCGAGCGAGTGACGACGGTGGCGAATTCGGAGCTCACGTCCATGTGATGCCCGCTCGCGTTGACGTGAAATCGCGCCGCCGGCGGCATGCGGATGTCGATCCCGCCGTTGTGCGTCTCGAAGCTGCTCGAGCGATCGAAGCGGCTGAACGCCACGCGGATGTCGCCGTTGTGCGTTTCGATGTCCGCCGCACCGCCGAGGTTTGCCACTTCGACGTTGCCGTTGTGGCCCGAGACGCGCAAATCGTTCTGCAGGCCGGTCACGTTCACGCTCGCGTTGTGTTCCTTGATCGAGACGCGCACGCCGGGCGGCAGCGAGATCGTGTAGTGCACGAGCGGAAGATCTCGCGACGCCCCGAACCATGTCAGCCGCGTGGGCACGTTCGAGTAGTCGGATTCGATCGTGACGTCGCCGCCGGATCCGCCGACCTTGATGTCGGTTTTGTCGACATCCTCGGACGAGCCGAACGGCTCCGATTCGATGCGCGCATTGATGTCGACCGACGGCTGATTCCAGGTCGTGATCACGACCGAGCCGTTGTGGGTATCGATCGAGACGGTGCCGGCCGGATTGACGGCGACCGTCTTGTGGACGCGCCTTTCGGTCGCGGCACCGGCGACCGCGGCGATCAAAAGGAGCAGGACTGCGAGCGAGACTCTTCGCATAGCACCTCCGTGAGAGCATTTACGTCGCGCGAGAGTAAAAGGTTATCGGCCCACGGCCCGGGTCTGCCCGTTGACACGCCAGCGGCCGAGCTTGGTCCGATCGCAGGAATCGACCGCATCGAAGCTATAGTATCCATTACTATAGCCACGGCCGATGATGGCGAGGCATTCGCCGCGGACCGGCTCGGGCTGCGATGCGAAATGACGGCGCAGCGTCATCACGGCCTCCGCTTCGTCGATCGCCGCCCCCGCCCCCCGCCGCACCCCGCCCGGCCGGTCGCCGACGACGCGAACCGGTCCGCTGTCGAGGCGCGGAAACTGCCCGTGTCGCGTGTACCACCACCACCCGCCCGCCGCGGCAACGATCGCGAGAATTGCAACCGCCGCCACCCACCCGCCGCCCGCCACCCGCCGGGCGGGCGGCCGGGCGCTTTCGAATACATCTCCGGCATACACGCCGCACGCGGGGCACGTCTCAGCGCGCGGCGGAATCGATGCGCGGCAGTTCGGGCAGGAGCGATCGTCCACTCGACGCTACTGTAGCGCGCCTCCGCGACGGGCGCGCGAGCACCTCGCGCATCCTCGGATGATAGACGTCGATCTCCTGCAGATCGCCCGTCTTGCGGATGCGAATCAGCCGCTCGCGGCGAAGCGCGCGCAGCGGCTCGTCGCTTTCGAACAGCTCGAGCTCGCGCGCGGCGATCGAGTCCTCGATCGGGCCGTCTTTCGAGAGCAGAAAGTGGAACAGCTGCCGCGCCGGCGCCGACAACCGCTCCAATCGCAGCGCAACCGCGCGCGCGAGCAACGAAGCGGGATCGCTCGCACCGGCAGCGATGGCTTCGCCGACGATTTCGATGAGGGCCGGATTTCCGTTCGTCTGACGAAACGCCGCGCCGGCAAGGTCCGGGCTGCAGCGGCCGATCGCCGTTCGCAGCAGGCGCGCCGTCATCGCAGCGGACAGCGGCTGCAGCGGAAACTCCCGCACCGCGATGCCGGATGCGAGGAGCGTTTGCAGGAGGAGGCTCGTGCGCCAGTCTTCCGATCGATACGACAGCACGAGCGTGATCTTCGGCGACTGCAGCAGCCGGAGCAGCATCTTTGCGCTCTGATAGTCGCCCCACTGCGCATCGTCGAGCACGACGAGCAGCGGCCTCTCGCCGGCCGTCGCTTCGAGGATGCTCTGCAGCTCCGCGGTGGCGCGCGCGGTCAGCCGCGCCCCTTTTCGCGGCATCCATACCGTCTCGTCGCCGATGTCACAGCCGTCGCTCGGCACGAGCAGCGGAAACAGCTGGTTGACGGACATCGCGCGATTGAGGATCGAGTCGACTTCCGCGCGCGGCGAGCGGCGAAGCTCGCGCGCGAGCGAATCGACGAGGCTGTCGACCGCGTTGAAGCGCACCGATTCCCACGTTTCGCAGCGGCCGCTGACGACGACCGCGCGCGTCTCGCGGCGGACCTGATCGAGCAGCAGATCGAGCAGCGTGCTCTTCCCCGATCCGGGCGAGCCGTGCAGCAGAATCACGCGCGGACCGCCCTGCTGCGCGGCGGCGATCCAGCGTCGAAGCGTTCGCAGCTCGCGGCCGCGTCCGATGCGGTCGGGCCGCCGCACGCGCCGGCGCGGAATGCGAATCGGATCGAACTGCCGGACCCCGATCCGGTACAACACCTCGGCGTCCGCCGGTCGGATCGCTGCATCGCGGCGCAGGCAATCGTCGGCGAGCGACGCGAGATCGCGCGGCAGCACATCGATGTCGCTCGCCCGCTCCGGCTCGCAATGGATCTGCATTTGTACGAGATCGATCGCGCTCGGCGCATTGAACGGCATGCGGCCGGTGATCGCCTGAAACAGCAGCACGCCGAACGAATACCAGTCGCTCGCGGTCGAGGGATTCGCGGCGACGATCTGCTCGGGCGCCATGTAGCCCGGCGTTCCGACCACGCGCCTGCGATCGAGCGAATCATCGGCGGCAATCGCCACCGCCAGCCCGAAATCGAGCAGCACCACCCGCCCCTCGGGCGTGATCATGATGTTCGACGGCTTGATGTCGCGATGGACGATGCCGTGCGCGTGCAGGACCGCGATTCCGACCGCCAGCTGACGGAACGTCTCGCGGACCTGCGCGAAGTAGACGTCGCTCAGCACGCGTTTCGTTCGCGGCCGCAGCTTGACCGTCGCATCGAGGTCCAGGCCCGGCAACGTCGGCGTGCGCGCCTCGACGAACGCATTCTGCAGCTCCGACGCCGCGAGATGCTCCAGCAGCTCCGTTCCGCCGATCAGCTCCATCGCGAGCGTCCAGTGATCGTCGAGCACCACGAGCTCGTACAAGCTCGCCAGATTCGGGTGCCTCACTTCCGAAAGCGTTCGGAATTCGCGCTTGAACCGCGCGACCGACTCCGCCGACGCGCGCTCGAGCACTTTGAGCGCCACTCGGCGATTCCGGTAACGATCGAACGCGTCATACACGACGCCGAAGGAACCCGAGCCGAGGCGATCGAGGATTTCGAAACGGTCGCGGGGCAGGAAAGCCAGCACTGCAGCGTCCCGAGCAATCGCGGTGCCGAAAACTAGGACTTAGGACTTAGGACTTAGGACTTAGGACTTAGTTACGCCCGCCCGTCCAGGAATGAATTGGGAGGGGGCTACTCAGTCCTAAGTCCTAAGTCC
>DATIZY010000062.1:0-6510 GCA_035516895.1 Thermoanaerobaculia bacterium
CCTCCAAAACGGGCGCGACAGTTGCTCGTATCTTGTGCGGAGGGATTTTATGCTGTTGAAAAGGCTGATTCCCCTGCTGCTGTTGTTGCTCTTCGGTTGCGGTTCGTGGGGCCACGAGATCCGCGACAACCCGAAGATCACGCCGACTTCCCAGACCGGCGTCACGAGCGACCGCGGACAAAACGTTTACGAAAAAATCCCCGAGCCGGCAACGGCCACGATGCGGTGACAGGCATCGCCATCGCATCGATCCGAGGTAGTTCGGTATGACCCGAAGACTTCTGCTGCTCGCGCTCGCGGTGCTGCTCACCAGCGCCGGCGCATTCGCCGTCACGAACAACACGCCCGCGATTCTCTCTGCCGCGTGGCCTGTCTCGTCGCCCGCGCGAATCGACGAGATCGGCCGTGGCATCGGCGTGGTCTTCTCGCCCGATCTGAGCGTCCCGAACAATTGCCGCTTCTACGAGTCCCTCGGTTTCGCCTGCTTTCAATCGGCCGACTGGAGCGCGGTGCTCGACGGCGTCCGCACATACAACCGCGAGCATCCGGGCAGCCGCGTCTCCACGCTCGTGCTCGAGACGCACGGCACGAACGGCAACGGGCTGAAGCTGCAGACGAGCTACGCGAAGTACGCCGATCGCTCGTACGTCGCGGTCGGCGCGCTGCAGGAGCGGCTCGAGCCCGACGGCGTGCGCGACATCCTCATCAGCGCGTGCAACTCGGGGCGCCTGCTGCGCCGCTACATCCACAACGAGATCGATCGCTGGAACGGCGACAAGCTGTTCCTTCCGGCGACGTGCGGCATCATCGACGCCTCGCCGTGGTTCGACGATTCGATGAGCGCGGTCACGGTGATCACGCCGGAGTCCTCGCACATCGAGACGACGCTCGTCGCGCGCGTTCGCGAGCTCGCACCGGAAACGCGGCGCCTCATTCTCGCGTCCGCGCGCGCGAAACACATCCAGCCGCCGGTCGAGTTTGCGGTGTCCGACATCATGATGCAGATCCTCACGCGCGATCCGCGGCTCGAGCTCGCGGTGAATCACGCCGTCGACGCGCTCTCGCCCGTGATGCAGCCGCAGGACCGGAGCGAGCAGCTCTTCGTGCGCTTCAAGACCTATTTGAAGGCCGTCTCCGCGCGCGAACGCGCGTCGCTCGAGGTTGCCCGCCACACCGCACGCGCGAGAAAAAGCGGCGCGCGCTGAGTTTTGGCGAACGAAACCGCCGGCGTTTCAGGCCGGTTCGCCCGGGCGGCGCCGCGTTGTCAGGCGCTGGACGCCGCGCCACACGCCGAGAGCGATGAGCGCCCAGAACGCGCTGTTGACGGCGATCAATGCGACGAGGATCGCGCCGCGCACGCCGAACGAATACTCGGCGAAATCGGGAATCGCCCGCATGATCGTCAGCGCGGGCCACGCGGGCCACACCCACGGCGAGACCCAGCTGAAGAGCGTCATCGCGATTCCGAACAGCGCGCAGGCGAATCCGCGGCTCATCGTGCAAACCCGCACGCCGGATCGGCGCGGACGCGCAGCGCATCGAGCGGCGGCGCGGCGATCCAGGCGACGCGCTGCGTTGCGAGCGCATTTCGCAGATCGATCGTGGCATAGCGCAGGCGATCGATCGTCGAGATATCCGTGATCGGGCCCCAACGCTCCGCTGCACCCGGCGGCAGCGCCCGCGGCGCCCAGACGAACAGCGGCACGCCGATCGCGTCGAGGTAGCGGCGCACGGCGCCCGCATCCATCCGGCTCGCATCCGTATCGCCCGTCAGCACCAGCACGACGGCGCGGCGCTGCCCGGCCTGGACCGCACGAAGGCCTGCGACCGCAACCGCATTCGTCCATTCCCGCGGCCCGCCGGCGTCGAAGGGCGCGTTCGCCGTCAGCAAGGTGATGAGGCCACTGCGCGCAGGGGTCTCGTTCGAGTGCGGGAACAACAGCGACGTTTCGCGCCCGTTGCGATCCGTGAACTTCCTTGCCACCGGCCACACCACCGCCTGCCGCGTGTCGTCGTCGAGATGGACCCATCGCGCGTATTCCGCTTTCGTGAAGACGCTCGACGCCCGGCGCGCGGGATCGAGCGCCGCGACGGCATCATGCGGCGACGGATCCTGAACGAAAACGACGAGCGCTTTGTCCTTGTCGACTGCAGCGGCTCGCACCGGATTGCCGTCGATCGCGAAGCAACCATCGAGGCTCGTCGGATGCTGCGGAGACGTCTCCCGCACCACCACCGGCGTCAGCTGCGCCTCGGCCGTATCGGAGAACTCGCTTCCTTCGACGATCGTTTCGCGCCGCGCGACGACGCCGTCGTCGAAGCGCAGCTCCGCGTCGAGCACGTGTGGCCTCGCATCGTCGCGCGCCGGAAAATGTACATGATAATCTTTATCAATTTCCAGCGGCGCTCCGTCCAACGTCACGCGTGCCGACTTCGGCGGCTTGTACTGCACGTTGCTCCACCGCAGCTCCGCGCCGCCGGCGTCGCGCACGATCTGCACGTCCGCGTAGGGCCGCGGCAGATTGAGCGCCTGCGACGCGCGCGCGACCTCGCTTCCATCCGCGTCGTAGCCCACGGCCTCGAGCACGCGCGGCACGATCTCGGGGCCGAGGTCGATTTCGCAGCGCCAGGGCGGCTGGGTCAGCCGCGCGATCTCGCTGTTCGCGAGCAGGATGCGGATCGACTTGATTGCCGGATCCGCCTGCAGCTCGATTCCCTGCTTTCCGGAGACGATGCCGAGGAACAGCGTGAGGAAGATGAGGTGGGAGGGCATCGCGGGCGTTCATTGTAGGGCAGCGCCGCGCGCTGCCGAACCGCCGGAGCAACGCGCGCCTCGTCTTGTAGGGCGGCGCTGCGCGCTGCCGAACCCCCGCGCCCCGCGCGAATCAGGAACAAAGTCTGCTCTCTCACGCCGCCGTGAGCCTCGACGGCAAGATCCGCAAATGGACCCTGCGCCATGTCCTCGCGGCCATCTGCATCTATTTCGCCGTCCTCATCCTTCTGCGATTCCTCTGGGCCGCGCGGCTCGGCGTCATCACCATTCTCCTCGGCGTGCTGATCGGAATGACGCTCGCGCGCGGCGTCGACTTCCTCGAGCGATGGCACATCCCGCGTCCCGCCGGCGCACCGCTGCTCATGCTCGCGCTCCTGCTCGTCCTCTGCGCCGTGGCCTGCGTCCTCGAGCCCACCGTCGCCGACCAGATCGTGCAGATCCGCGACAAACTGCCGGCGGCGATCGAGAAACTCGAGACGCAGCTGAACCACCGGATGTTTCCGAACGATCCGGGCAAGCTGCAGCGGACGGTCTCCGCGCAAATGGGCACGTTCTCGAAGATGCTTTTCCCGTTTCTCGCCAACTCGTTCGCCGCGGTCGCTGCGCTGGCGATCATCGTCTTTCTGTCGATGTACGTCGCGGTGCAGTCGCGGAAATATCGCGCCGGGCTGATTCATCTGATCCCGCCCCGCGCGCGCGACGGCGCCGTGCCCGTTCTCGACGGGCTCGGGCGGCTCATGCAGAAGTGGCTCACCGCCCGCGTGCTCGCGATGTTCATCGTCGGCATCCTCAAGGGCACCGGCCTCTGGCTGCTCGGCGTTCCCGCGCCGATCGCTCTCGGAGTCATCGCCGGCCTGACAGACTTCATCCCGTTCTTCGGCCCGATCTTCGCCGGCGCGCTCGCGGCGACGATTGCGCTGCTGATCTCGCCGGGGAAAGCGCTCGCCGTGATCGGGCTCTCGATCCTGGTGCAGCAGCTCGAGGGGCATCTGATCATTCCGCTGATCATGCGCGGACGTCTCGACGTGCCGCCGCTCATCAGCATCATCATGATCACGACCCTCGGCATCGTCATCGGATTGCCGGGTATGCTGATCGGCGAGCCGCTCAGCGCCGCCGCGCTCTTCCTCGTGCGCCACCTTTACGTGAATCCGATCGAAGGGCGCGAGCCCGGCGCAATCACGACGCCAGATCGTAGAGCCGCAGCAGCTGGATGATCGTCTGACGATTCGCGTCGCGGTACGAGCTCCAGACCGACGCGGCCCACGCTTCGATCGCGCGATCGCGCTGCGGCCCCGGCGCCGCGGCGAGCACGTCGCCGGCGGTGATCGAACCGCGGTTCGGCGGCAGAACGAACTTCGGCCACTCGCGTTTGCGTTGGCCCATCGTCATGTGCGCGAGCTGCACCTGACGGCCGGTGAAGTTCCGCTCGCAATGCAGATAGAGACCGGCGAGCGCGAAGGTGATGCCGATCGGCTTCGTCGCGTCGGTCGCGGTCTGGGCCATCTGTGCGTCGACGACGTGCTGATGAATGAACGCGGGATCGCCGTGCGTCAGCGTGTACGCCATGAGCTCGTCGAATGCGTTCATGCGTCGAGGTCGTGCAGCAGGCCGTCGCGGATGTCGTAGATCCAGCTGTGGACGTCGATGCGCTGCCGCCGCGCGAGCGCGTCCTGCACGACCGTCGTCTTGATCACGTTCGCCGCCTGCTCGACCACATTCAGCTCGCAGAGCCGCCGGTGTCGTGCCGCGTCGTCCGGCAGCGCCGCGAGCTCGCCGGCATGCTTCGTCCGGACGTCGTCGACGTGGCGCAGCCAGTTGTCGATGAGTCCGAGCTTGTCGCCGCGCAGCGCGGCGAGCACGCCGCCGCAACCGTAGTGTCCGCACACGATGATGTGCCGCACTTTCAAAGCGTCGACCGCGAACTGGATCGTCGACAGGCAGTTCAGATCGGCGTGCACGACGACGTTGGCAACGTTGCGATGCACGAACATCTCGCCCGGCAGCAGCCCGACGATCTGGTTCGCCGGCACGCGGCTGTCGGAGCATCCGATCCAGAGATATTTCGGCTTTTGCTGGCGAGCGAGGCGCGAGAAAAAGCGAGCGTCCTGCGTTCGCATCGCACGCGCCCATGCGCGATTGTTGGTGAAGAGTTGTCTCAGATCGTCCACGACAACAGTGTAGGGCACCGCTGCGCCGCGCCGCGTTGCAACCATATCCGCCACCAAAATCTACGGCGAGGATCAGCGGGACGTTCGTGAGGCGCGAACGAAAGCGCTCGCACATGCGACAGCCGTGGAATCTATCCACTGTAGAAAATTTGAGATTTAAGGTCTGACCCCTTCGCCTGAAACGTTCGGCGCGTTTCCGACATCCCTGTGCGGAGGACTTCATGCTTCGACTTCGCGCGACTCTCGTCGCACTGCTCCTGATCGCCGCGTCGAGCCTGTTCGGCGCGCAGAGCCTCTCGGACTGCTTTCGCAAGTGCCCTCCAGGCGCGAACGCCTGCACCGAACGCTGCATCGATGAGGACGTGAAGGCGAACGCCGAGAAGTACGCTTGCACCGATCGATGCAGGGAAGCGAAACGCGATTGCGACGACACGTGCCGAGAGAAGAATCGGGTGGTCGCGAGCGAATGCCTGCAGAAGTGCGCCGGCAACCGGGACTGCATCGACCAGTGCAGAGGCAAACAGGCGCAGGGTTGCACGACGACGAGGACGCGCAAAGACACCGTGTTCGAGGCGTGCGAGACTGCCTACAAGAACTGCTTCGGAAAATGCAACGGCACTGCAGATCGATCTCGCGATCGCGATCGCGATCGTGATCGTGACGCAGACCAGCACAAGTGCACCTTCAGCTGCCAGCGCTGGAATCCGAGATCGCAGGCGTGCGTCGGTCCCGAAAGGAACGACTGCCACTGACGATCACTGCGGAATCAGCGCGACGGGAACGCCGGCATCCCGCACCGTGCGGCGCTCGGACGATCCGAAAAGCGACGGCGCGAAATGGTGGCGGGCCGGCATGACGAGAAGGTCGCATCGCTCCTCGCCGATCGCGCGGTCCGCGATCGTGCGCACTTCGGCGCCGGCGCGGCGCGCGAGTCGCTCCGCCCACGCGCGCGCCTCCTCTGAGCCGTCGACCACCGCGATGTCCTTCGGCACGCCCGCCGGCGCCGCGGCGTAGATCAGCACCGGCAGCGGCGAGGCGTCGATCAGCGACCCGACGATGCGGCCGATCCGCGCCTCGCGCATTTTCTCGCGCGTGACGTGCAGGACGATCAGGTCCGCCTTCCACCTCTGCGCTTCGACGACGATCTTGCCGACCGGAAATCCGACCACCATCGCGCTCTCGACGTGGAACCCGTGGTCGACCAGCGAGCGGCAGTGCGCTGAGCTCGATCGCATCGCCTGCTGGACTTCGACTGCAGTCATTCGCCGCACGCCCGTGAACGCCGTCAGCAGCTCCGGGTCGTACTGATCGACCTCGGCCGGACGATAGACGAAGAGTCGAAGGACCGAGACGTCGTCGTGGCCGAACAGCGATTCGAGAATGCGCGCCGCCTCGGCGCAATCGTTTTCGGGCCGTACCGGAAGCAGCACGCGCATCGTGAAAATGAAGTGCAAACTTCCGACCGGGTCAACGAACTGCCGGCGCGGACGTACCCGATGCGATGTTGCAGTCGGATTCGCCGGACCTGCGGGTCGACTGGTTTCCCTCCGCGGCCGTCGGGCTGCG
>DATIZY010000063.1:0-7189 GCA_035516895.1 Thermoanaerobaculia bacterium
TGCGGCTCCGGCTGCGGGCTGGGAGCAGGCGGTTTTGACTGCTCAGCGCGGGATGAGGGTTGCGCCGGCGCGGGCGGTTGCGGGCGCGGCTCCGGCTCGGGTACCGGCTGCGGCATGATGCGCGGCATCGCCGGCTTCGGAGTCGCGCGAGCGATTTTCGTCGTCGGTTTTTTCGCGTGTTCGTGCGTCGCCGGAGGTTTTTTCGTCGCGACGCGCGGCCGCGGCGACGGCGTGGGCTTCGCCTGCGGGCGGTGCGGCTCGCGCTCGACACGCGGCGCAGGGGTTGCGCGCGGAACGGGCACGGGCGGCAGCTCCGTAATCCGCGTGGGCGTGCGCACGCCCAGCCGATCGAGCCGGCGGGCCGCATCGGCGATCAGAAACTTTCGCGTTTCTTCGGTCGGATAGATCGTCTGACCGTTCGCCGTGATCGTCTGATCGGCGATGACCGCGGAGTAATCGGAGTAGCGGCGCATCATCGAAGCGATGTCGCTCGTCGCGTCGAAGAACGCGCCGATCGGCGAGGAGAACTGGTAATCCCACAGCCGCTCGACGTCGTTGTAGACGCCGAGAACTTCATTCGCGGCATTGCGCTCGCCGCCCGGCGGATACGCCGCGACGGCCGCGCGCGCGTCGGCGAGCGCCGCCTTGAACGCGTCGCGGTCGTTCTGCTCCGCGGCGATTTGCACCGCGCGCAAACGCGTTTTGAGATCGAGCGTCGGCGGCGGGAGCGGCTTTTTCTCCTCGGTCGGATTCTCGGCGATGATCACGCGCGGCGCCGCGGGCGCGAGGCCCTCCTCGCATTCGGGCGGTACGGAGGTCTGCGGTTTCGGGAGGACTTTGACCGTCGGATTGAGCTGTGCGAAGACGCTGGCGGCGCCGAACACGGCAACGACGAATGCGGACGACAGCGTGGCGGCCCGACCTCGCACTCTTTTCCTCATATTACGGCATCTGCTCGATCTTCTCGCGATAGCGATTCACGTCGGCAGTGATCTCGATGAACGGAAGCGCGCACTCGAGCTCTTTTTTCGCTTCCGCGTAATGACCGGTCTCGAACAGCGAGACGGCTCGGTAGTAGCGGAGATCTTCTTCGCCGCGCGCGAAGGTGCCGAGCTTGTCGAATGCGCGCAGCGCATCGGCGTAGTCGCCCGTTCGATAGAAGCCCGTCGCGACGGCGGCGACGAGCTCGCGCGGCGCGTTCGGCGTGGCGAGCAGGCGTTCGTACATCGCGTTCGCATCCGTGATGTCGCCGGCGAGCGCCATCCCTTCCGCGCGGCGGATGGTCGGCACGGTCGCCTCCGCGACCTCCTTCGATGCCGCGGCGCGGATCGCCGCGATCTGCTGCTCGGCCTGTTTTTCGATCGCCGCGCGCTCCGCGGCGACCTGCGCGTCCGCGGCGGCCCGCGCCGCCGCGATCTGCTGCTCCATGTTTTTCTCGATCTCCACCTTTTCCGCGGCGATCTTCTGCTCGGCTTCCTTCTCCGCCTCGGCGCGAGCTCCGGCGATGCGCTGATCGAGCTCGCGCTGTTGCTCGGGCGTGAGGCTCGTCGCAGGCGCGGGTTGGGCGGGCGTGGGAGCTGCCGCGGTCTGTGCGGGAACAGGTGCCGGCATTGGCGCTGGCTGTGCGGGAGCAGGCGCCTTCGTCTGCTCCGCGGCGTGCGAGGCGCCCGCCGCCACACCCGGCGCTGCCGCAGCAGCGTTACTCGCCAACTTCGCCTCGGGCGAGAGGCGGCGGACGAGGTCCTCGAAGCCCGCGACATCGGGATCGAGCGGAAGCGTCGCATACGTCGGCGCGATCGCTTCGGCGGCGAGGAGGCGCTGAATCTGATCGCGCGCGTCGGCATCGCGGCCGAGTTTCGCGTAGGACATCGCGAGGTAGATGACTGCCGTTTCGAACTGCGGCAGCGCGTCGAATTTTCCGCGATCGACGTAGGCCTGCATCTGCGCAGGCGAGGCCATCGCGTCGGCGGCCGCGCTCAGATCCTTGATCGCATCATCGTATTTTCCGGCGTCGTAGCTTGCGCGCCCCCGGGCAAGCAGGTCGGCGGCCGGCGGCGCCGGAGCCTGCGCCATCAGCAGACAAGCGGCCAGAGTGGCGATCGTCGCACGCACAGGTATCGTCAGTGTGTGTCAAACCTCTTCTCGTTTCAAGTGTTGCGCTCTTCGAAGGGACGCCGCGCGCTGCCGAATCCCCTTCGAACTGACGAGGTCCGCGGGGTGCTATGCTCGCCGGCCGGTGCCGCTCCGGACGCCGTGACTTCGCCCGACGCTTCGAACGCCCACGCCGGTTCCGGCCCCGGAGCGGCACCTTTGCTGCAGGCTTCACCGCCGGCGGGATGAACAGAATCACCGAGACGGCGCCACAGCCCGTCCAATCCGGATGGAAGCGAGGCGATCCGATCGATGCGCTCCTCACGCGCGAATGGATCGTCACCAACGCCCTCGGCGGCTACGCCTCGGGGAGTGTGGGCGGCGCGTGCACGCGAAGATTTCACGGACATCTGATCGCCGCCCTTCGCTCGCCGCTCGGCAGAACGATGATGCTCAATCATCTCGAGGAGGTGGTCGAAGGCGACGGCATTTGCTATCGGCTGAGCGGCGACGAGCACGGCCAGGGAAAAGAGATCGGCTATCCCGAGCGCGATTTTCTCGAAGAGTTCGTGCTCGAGTCGGGCCTGCCGCTGTGGCGATTCTCGAAGAACGGCATCCGCATCGAGAAGCGCGTGCTGATGCCGTATCTGCAGAACACGACGTACATCGCCTATCGCCTGATCGACGGCCCGCGCGGACTGAAGCTGAGGGTGCGGCCGTCGCTCCACTTCCGTCCGCATGAAGGGCTGCTGACGGCGCGCATTCCGGAGACGTGGGACGTTCGCACGACGGCGCCGCGCGAGATCGAGATCGCCGACGGACGCGACTTCCCTCCGCTCAAATTGTTTCTCTTTGGCGCGAACGCGCATCTGCGGAACGACGTCCGCACGTTCGAGCACGTTCTCTACCGCGTGGAGAAGAGCCGCGGGTACGAATACGAGGGTCCGCTGTGGAGTCCGGGCGTCGTGGAAGCGAACCTGGAGCCGGGAACCGACTGCGGGATCGTTGCGTCCGTCGAAACATGGGACGTCGTTCGCGCGCTCGAATTTCGCGGCGCTCTCGACTCCGCGATCGAGCGGCATCAGCGACTTCTATCGATCGCGCACATCGATCCTTCGCGCACGGCCGCGGCGCAGCTGGTGCTCGCCTCCGATCAATTCCTCATTCATCCGCATGCGCGTGCGGCCGACGAGGCCCGCGTGCGCGCGGCGGGCGACGAGCCGCGGACCGTCATCGCCGGCTACCACTGGTTCACCGACTGGGGCCGCGACACGATGATCAGCCTCGAGGGGCTCACGCTCTGCACGGGACGCCACCGCGAGGCCGGCAACATCCTGCGCACGTTCTCGTCGTACATCAAGGACGGCCTGATCCCGAATCTCTTCCCCGAAGGCGGCCATGGCGGCCTTTATCACACCGCGGACGCGACGATGTGGTTTTTCCACGCGGTGTGGAGATACCTGCAATCGACGAACGACGAGGAAACCGTGACGGGGCTCGTGCCGAAGCTCGTCGACATCATCGACCACCACATTCGTGGCACCGACTTCAACATTCACGTCGATCCGAAGGATGGACTCCTTTCGCAGGGCGCGGAGGGCTATCAATTGACGTGGATGGATGCGAAGGTGGACGGCTGGGTCGTCACGCCGCGGCGCGGAAAAGCGGTGGAGATCAACGCGCTGTACTACAACGCGCTGCGCATCCTCGAGCAGCTGCTGCTCACGCAGGACAATGCGATCGAAGCGCGGCGCATGAACGAATACGCGGAGCGCGCACGCGAGTCCTTCAACAAACGCTTCTGGTACGAAGATGGTCAATATCTTTACGATGTCGTCGACCCGAACGATTCCGCGCTGCGGCCAAACCAGATCTTCTCGGTGTCTCTCGATTTCCCCGTGCTCGAACAGTCGCGCTGGCCGCGCGTCGTCGAGGTCGTGGAAGACGCTCTCCTGACTCCGTACGGCTTGCGCACGCTGTCGCGCGACCATCCCGATTACAAGAAGGCATACGACGGCGATCTTCGCGCGCGCGATGCGGCGTATCACCAGGGAACCGTGTGGCCGTGGCTCATCGGCCCGTTCATCGACGCGTGGCTCAAAGTGCACGACGACGATCGCAAATCCGCGCAGCGCTTCCTCGACGGATTCAAACCGCATCTCGCCGACGCGTGCATCGGCACGATCAGCGAGATCTTCGACGCCGAGCCGCCCTACCACCCGCGCGGCTGCGCAGCGCAAGCGTGGAGCGTTGCCGAAGTGCTGCGGTGTCTTTATAAGCTCCGCGGCTGACGCCGCGTCGCGTTGTCAGTTGTCAGTTGTCAGTTGTCAGTTGCCGGTTGTCGGTTGCCGGTTGTCAGTTGCCGGTTACCGAGGTACATTTTCTTGGGACTTTCGCATGGCACATTGCCATGCTCAAGAATTTTGAAGATCTCGACGCGTTCCAAAAAGCGGTCGATCTGAGTGTTGCCATCTACGACGCGACCTGATCATTCCCTGACGACGAACGCTACAACCTCATCTCGCAGCTTCGTCGAGCGTCGATTTCAGTCATCAGCAACATCGCCGAAGGGCAAGGTCGCCTCACGGAAGGCGAATGGCGGGCGTTTCTCAGCCATGCGCGAGGCTCCCTGTTCGAAATTCAGGCGCAACTCATCGTGGCCGTACGACTCAACCTGATCGACGAAAGAAAATACCGGGCGCTGCGCTCATCGGTGATCAAGGCAGCGCGGCCATTGTCAGGTTTGATTGCTTACGTCCGACGTCGCGAGTCGCAAACCGACAACTGACAACTGACAACAGACAACGCTTCTGCGGTGACGCAGTCACCGCAGAAGCTCTAGAGCCGCGATCGTCATCCCCTTGACCGCGCCGCGAAGGGTCGCATCGGGCACCGGCGCGAACTCGCTCGAATGCAGCGAAGGCAGGCGCGCGCCGGAGGCGATCTTCGCCGGATCGACGGCGCCGACGTTCAGATCGCAAATCGGAATCTTGCCGCCGAGGCCGAAGCGGCCGAAGTCTTCGCTGACCATCATCGGATCCATGCGCACGACGTTCGCCTCGCCCATGCCGCGTTTGAGCGCCTGCGCGATGCGTTCGGTCAGCGCCGGATCGTTGAACGTGGCCTCCGCGCTTTCGCCGGCGATGGACTCGACGATCGGCGCGTGATCTTCCGGAATGCCCGCCGCGAGTGCGATGCCTTTCGCGATGCGCTCGATCGAATCGAGCACGCGCTTGCGCACGTCGGGTTTGAACGTGCGCACGGTCAGCAGCAGCTGCACCTGGTCGGGAATGATGTTGCGCTTCGCGCCGCCGTGAATCGCGCCGACGGTGACGACGACCGGATCGAGCGGCGAGGTCTCACGGCTGGCGATCGTCTGCAGCGCGAGCACGATCTCGGACGCGACGACGATCGGATCCTTCGTCAGCTCCGGCCGCGCTCCGTGCCCGCCCAGCCCGCGCACGATGATGTTGACCGAGTCCGTCGCCGCCATGAATGCTCCGGGGCAGTATGCGAATTGTCCCGCGGGGAGCGACGAGTTGTCGTGCACTGCGATCGCGTAGGTCGGCGTGCCGAAGCGATCGTAGAGTCCGTCGGCGAGCATCGCCTTCGCTCCCTGAACCGTTTCTTCCGCCGGCTGGCCGATGAGCATCAACGTGCCGTGCCACCGATTCTTCATCTGCGCGAGGATCGATGCCGTGCCGATGAGCGTCGTCATGTGGATGTCGTGCCCGCACGCGTGCATCACGTTCGGAACGCGGCTCGCGTAGGGCAATCCGGTCTGCTCGCTGACCGGCAGCGCGTCCATGTCGGTGCGCATCAGCAGCGTCGGGCCGTTGCCGTTCCTCATGATCGCCACGACGCCGTAGCCGCCGACGTGCTCGGTCACGTCGTAGCCGAGCGCGCGAAGTCTCGAAGCGAGCGTCGCGGACGTTTTCTCCTCGTGCAGCGACAGCTCGGGCTCTTCGTGAAACGATTTGTACGTGTCGAGGAGCGACGGCAGCTCACGATCGATCATCGAGTCGATCGACGGCTGCGCGAACAGAGGTGTGGCAAGGAGGAGCGCGACGAGCACCGATTTCATGAGCGACATTCTAGCTCGGCGCCTTCGGCGCCTCGCGTTTTCGGTTGTCAGTTGTCAGTTGTCAGAGGCGCACGCCTTAGCTCAGCGCCTCCGGCGCTTCGCGTTGTCTGTTGTCTGTTGTCTGTTGTCGGGTTAGATTCGGCAGGCGAGTGGACAACAGAGAACAGACAACAGACAACGCATCGCGGCCGCGCAGCGGCAGCGATGCTCGATGGGAAGCCGTCATCGGCCTCGAGGTGCACGCGCGCCTGATGACGCGGTCGAAGATCTTTTGTGGCTGTGCGACCGAATTCGGCGCTCCGCCGAACACCCACGTCTGCCCCGTTTGCCTCGGCTACCCGGGCGCGCTGCCGGTGCTGAATCGAAAAGCAGTCGAGCTGGCCATGCGCGCGGCGATCGCCACCGGCTGCACGATCCACGAGCGATCGTTCTTCGCGCGCAAGAACTATTTCTATCCCGACCTGCCGAAGGGCTACCAGATCTCGCAGTTCGAGGAGCCGCTGGCGACCGGCGGCCGGATCGCCAGCGTTCGCATCCGCCGCATCCACATGGAGGAAGACGCGGGCAAGCTCATTCACGCCGCCGACGCGTCGCTCGTCGATCTGAATCGCGCGGGCGTGCCGCTGATCGAGATCGTTTCCGAGCCCGACATTCGCTCGGCGGCCGAGGCGGATTCGTATCTCACGCGGCTGCGCCAGGTTCTGATGTATGGGGAAATCTGCGACGGCAACATGGAAGAAGGCTCCCTGCGCTGCGACGCGAATGTTTCGCTGCGCCGTCCCGGCGGCGAGCTCGGAACGCGAACGGAAATCAAGAATGTGAATTCGTTCCGCTTTCTGCGCAACGCGATCGAGTTCGAGATCGAGCGTCAGACCGCGGTGCTCGACGCCGGCGGACGCGTCGAGCAGGAGACGCGCCTCTTCGATGCAGTGACCGGCGAGACGCGCGGCATGCGCTCGAAAGAGGAAGCGCATGACTACCGCTACTTCCCCGAGCCCGACCTCTACACATTAA
>DATIZY010000064.1:0-3728 GCA_035516895.1 Thermoanaerobaculia bacterium
AGGCATGAAAGAACGGCTGAAATTTCAAATTTCAAATTTCAAATGAAAAATTGAAAATGAGATCGTCAGCACGCCGTTGTTTGAATTTGAAATTCGACGCGATGTTTTCTTAATTTTGAATTTGAAATTTGAAATATGAGCGAAAAAGTCCGTTAACAATTTCGAATTTCAAATGAAAAATTGAAAATGAGATTTTCGGCGCGACGCTATTGAAATCATGAGTCCCTTGCTCTCGATCCGCGATCTCGAGGTGGCCTACGGCAACATCCCCGCGCTGCACGGGATCACGATCGAAGTCGAGAAAGGGGAGATCGTCACGCTCATCGGCGCGAACGGCGCCGGCAAAACGACGACGCTGCGGACGATCTCCGGACTGCTGAAGCCGCGGCGCGGGGAAGTGGTGTTCGGCGAGAGGAACATCACCGGCCGGAAACCCGACGTGATCACGGGGATGGGTATCTCCCACGTGCCGGAGGGCCGCGGAATCTTCGCCAATCTCTCGGTCGAGGACAATCTCGAGCTCGGCGCGTACGTTCGCAAAGACAAGGTCACCGAGGTGGAGTACGAGCGCATCTTCTCCCTCTTTCCGGTGATCAGGGAGCGGCGGAAGCAGAACGCCGGCACGCTGTCGGGCGGCGAGCAGCAGATGCTGGCAATTTCGCGAGCGCTGATGGCGAAGCCGTCCGTTCTCCTGCTCGACGAGCCTTCGCTCGGACTCGCTCCGCAGATGGTGCAGGCGATCTTTCGGGTGGTGAAAGACATCAACGCCGAAGGAACCACGATTCTCCTCGTGGAGCAGAACGCGCACATGGCGCTCGTCACCGCGAATCGCGGCTACGTGATGGAAACGGGACGGATCGTCATGCACGACGAGGCGAAGGCCCTCCTCGCCTCCGATCGGGTGAAGAAGGCGTACCTCGGCGGGTAGGCGTGGGGGTGTCGGGCGTTGGCTTAGGCGTCGGGCGTCGGGCGTCAGGCGTCAGGCGTCAGGCCGCTGGGCAGGCGTTAGGCGCTAGGCGTTAGGCGTCGGGCGTCAGGCGTCAGGCGTCAGGCGTTAGCAGAGCGAAACAAACGCCGCCTGGCGATGTGATGTGAAATCGCAACGCCAAAGCCTGACGCCTGAGACCCAACGCCTGAGACCCAACGCCTGAGACCCGACGCCTGAGACCCGACGCCTGAGACCTGAGACCCGACGCCCGAGGCCTGAGGCCTGACGCGTCACTCCCACTCGATCGTGCTCGGCGGTTTCGACGAGATGTCGTAGACGACGCGATTCACGCCGCGCACTTCGTTCACGACGCGGCGCGCGATGCGATCGAGAACATCGTGCGGCATCCGGTACCAGTCGGCAGTCATGAAATCGGTTGTCGACACCGCGCGCACCGCGAGCACGTTTTCGTACGTCCGTTCATCGCCCATCACGCCGACGCTGCGAACGGGCAGCAGCACGGCGAACGCCTGCGCGATCTCGCGATAAAGGCCCGCTTCGCGGATCTCCTCGATGACGATGTCGTCGGCGTTCTGCAGGATCTCGACGCGTTCGGCATTGACTTCGCCGAGAATGCGGACGGCGAGGCCCGGGCCGGGGAAGGGATGGCGCCACACGAATTCCTCTTCGAGTCCCAGCTGAATTCCGAGCGCGCGCACTTCGTCCTTGAACAGCTCGCGTACCGGCTCGATCAGCTTCAGTCCCATTTTTTCGGGCAGCCCTCCGACGTTGTGATGCGTCTTGATGACCGACGACGGCCCTTTGATCGACACCGACTCGATCACGTCGGGGTACAGCGTGCCCTGCACGAGGAACTCGGCGTCTCTGATTTTCTTCGCCTCGTCCTCGAATACGGCGATGAATTCGTTGCCGATGCGTTTTCGCTTTTGCTCGGGATCTTCGATGCCGGCGAGCCGCTCGTAAAATCGTTCGCGAGCATCGACCGCGACAAAATGAAGTCCGAGGCGGTCGCTGAGGCGCGCGGCGACCTGCATGGCTTCGTTCTTTCGCAGCACGCCGTTGTCGACGAAGATCGCGGTCAGCTTGTCGCCGATCGCTTCGGCGACGAGCAAGGCCGCGACGGTCGAATCGACGCCGCCGCTCACCGCGGCAATCGCATGTTTCTTCCCGACCGCCTCGCGGATTTCATGAACTTTTCGTTTTCGATAATCGCCGAGGTCCCAGGTGGGCCGGCAGCCGGCGATGTCGAACAGGAAATTCCTCAGGATCTGCGTTCCCGCCTCACTCTGCGTCACTTCGGGGTGGAAGAGGATGCCGTAGCAGGCGCGCTCGCGATTCTCGAAGCCGGCGATCGGCGCGTTGTCCGACTTCGCCGTCAGGCGGAACCCCGGCGGCATCGCGATGATCCGATCGCCGTGGCTGGCCCACACGCGCTGGTGCTGCGGAGTGTTGAGGAACAGGGGCGAATCGGTGACGGCGTCGATCTCCGCGCGGCCGTACTCGCGCTCCGGCGCCGCCTCCACTTTGCCGTCGAGCAGGTACGCGGCGAGCTGCATGCCGTAGCAGATTGCGAGCGTCGGAATGCCGAGCTCGAGCACCTCGCGCGAACAGACCGGCGCCGATTCCGAATACACGGATTGCGGACCGCCGGAGAAGATGATCGCTTTCGGCGCGAGCTCGCGGATCTGCGCGACCGGCAGATCGAACGGATGGACGACCGAATAGACGCGCTGTTCGCGAATCCGCCGCGCGATGAGCTGCGTGTATTGCGAGCCGAAATCGAGAACGAGTACGGTTTCTGGCGCCTGCACTTTTGAATTTTACGCGAACGTCGAAGCGTCTCCTCACCGCTGCTGCGCGGCGACCTCAGATCTTCCGCGGTGTAGGGCACGGCTGCGCCGTGCCGAATCCGGGTTCGGAGGGAGTTACAAACGAAGCAAGCGAGGGACTTCGGCGACCGTGTGAGCGGCGTTTCATTCGATGATCGGCCCGTACGGGTTCAACTGAGCTCGGCGGCGCACCGGCGGCGCGAGCTTGAGAAATCGTTTCGAATCTGCCGCTCGACCGGAGCATCATCGAATCGTCCGACGACGTAGATCGCGGCGCGGCGCGCTCCGAAATTCTTCGCGTAGAAGCTCTTCACATGATCGAGCGCGCCGTCGCCCGCGGCATGGGAGCGGGCTGCGCGTTCTGCGTTGCGCACGCGGCGAGAAGAGCGACAGCTGCGGCAGCGGCAACGCGGGAGAAAGACATCATCGCTGTCCTCCTTCGATCGAAAGCGGACGCGAATGGTATCAAGTCAATGCGGCGCGCTCAGAGGAGGTTGCGCAGCTCTTTGCCGGGTTTGAAACGGATCGTGTTTCCTGGTGGAATCTTCACTTCGACACCGGTCTTCGGATTCCGGCCGATGCCTTTTTTCCGCTGCTTGACCTGAAACACGCCGAAGCCGCGAAGCTCGATGCGCTGGCCGCGCGCGAGCGCGTTGCGCAGACCTTCGATGACGGTGTCCACCGCCTGCGCCGCTTTCACCCTCGAAATTTCCGACACCTCGGCCACTTTGTTGACGATGTCCGCTTTGATCATGATCGATGCATTATAGCTGGCGGAGGGACCTCAGAACTCAGAGCTCAGAACTCAGAACTCAGGACTGAGGACTGAGGACTGAGGACTGGTGACTGGGGACTGAAGCTTATTCTTCGGGCCGGGGGCTTAGGGCCGTGCTGAGTTCTCAGGACTTAGGACTTAGGACTCAGGACTTAGGACTTAGGACTCAGGACTT
>DATIZY010000065.1:0-40182 GCA_035516895.1 Thermoanaerobaculia bacterium
ACGGTGCGCGCCTTCGCCGCGAACCAGCGGCGCGAGCGCAGATAGCGGAGGACGGCGCGCGTGAGTGCGTCGCGATTGCGCTCGCTGAAGACTTCACCCCACGTCTTCGCCGCGATCTGCGGCAGTTCCTCCGGCGTCAGCGAGACTTCTTTCTGCTGCTTTTCCAGCACGAACCAGTAGAACGAAAAGGGACTGAGGTTCATGAAGTACGGACGATCCGTAATCTCGGGGAAGCGCGTCGAGCCGGACAGCTCGACAGGAACGAGTCCGCGGAATTGCGACAGATCGAGCTCGAAGCATTGAACGAGCCGCGAAAGGTTGGCGACAACCAGAATCAGCTCGTCGTCCAGACGGCGTACAAAGGCGAGGATCTTCCGGTTGTCCGGAAGGAGAAACTCCATTGTGCCGCGGCCGAACGCGCGGAAACGCTTGCGCGTGGCAATGAGGCGCTTCATCCACCACAAGAGCGAATACGGATTCGACTGCTGCACCTCGACGTTGACCTGCTCGTAGTGGTATTGCGGATCGATAATCACCGGCAAATAGAGCTTTTGTGGATTCGCGCGTGAAAAGCCGGCGTTTCGATCCCCGCTCCACTGCATCGGCGTCCTTACGCCATTGCGGTCTCCCAGGTAAATGTTGTCGCCCATGCCGAGCTCGTCGCCGTAATACACGACCGGTGTGCCGGGAAACGAGAACAGCAAACCGTTCATCAGGTGAATGCGTCCGTAATGGTTCTGCAAGAGCGGCGCAAGCCGGCGGCGGATGCCGAGATTGATGCGGGCTTCGCGATCGGCGGCGTAGGTGCGCCACATGTAATCGCGATCTTCGTCCGTGACCATTTCGAGCGTCAGCTCATCATGATTGCGAAGAAACATCGCCCACTGACAGCTCTCCGGAATCGGCGGCGTTTGCGCCATGATGTCGACGATCGGGAAGCGGTCCTCCTGCGCCAGCGCCATGTACATGCGGGGCATGACGGGGAAATGAAACGCCATGTGGCATTCGTCGCCCTCGCCGAAATAGGGGCGCGAATCTTCCGGCCACTGATTCGCTTCCGCCAGCAGCATTTTGCCGGGATAAAGCTCATCGAGGCGGGCGCGCAGTTTCTTGAGAAACACGTGCGTCTCGGGCAGGTTCTCGCACGTCGTCCCCTCGCGCTCGTACAAATAGGGGATCGCGTCGAGGCGGAAGGCGTCGACGCCGAGCTTCAGCCAGAACTCGAGGACCTTGAACAGCGCGTCGTGAACCGCGGGATTGTCGAAATTCAGATCGGGCTGATGCGAATAGAAGCGATGCCAGTAATACGCTTTTGCAACCGGGTCCCAGGCCCAATTGGAAGTCTCGAAGTCTTTGAAGATGATGCGCGCGTCCTTGAATTTGTCGGGCGTGTCGCTCCAGACGTAATAATCGCGCCAGGCGCTTCCGGGTTTCGCGCGCCGCGATTTCTGAAACCACGGATGCTGATCGCTCGTGTGATTGATGACGAGCTCGGTGACCACGCGGATCCCGCGATTGTGCGCCTCGCGCAGGAACGATTTGAAATCGGCCAGCGTCCCGTAATTCGGATGAATGGCCGTGTAATTGGCAATGTCGTAACCGTCATCGCGCAATGGAGACGGATAAAACGGCAGGAGCCACAGGATGTTGACGCCGAGGTCCTGAAGGTAGTCGAGTTTCTCTGTGAGGCCGCGGAAGTCCCCCATTCCGTCGGCGCTCGTGTCGAAGAACGCCTTGACGTGCGTCTGATAAATGATCCCGTCTTTGTACCAGTCGTCCATTAATGGTCCCGCGCCCGGGGCCCCGCTTCCCGGTACGCCTTACAAGAAGTATTCAAAGTCGCGCTCACTGCGCACCTTTCGCCGAATGCGGAAAATGTGTGCAGGAACGATTTGCGGATTCAATTGCACGTAATTCCGTCCGCCGTGCCACGTATAACGTGCGCCGCTCAGCAGATCGTGGACCTGAAACGGGTGGTTGGCGTCGATCTGGATCATCGAGAGGTCGAGATCCAGCCAGCCCGACTGCGTATTGTGCGGATCGACATTGACCACCGTCACAATCACATTGTCGCCCGACGCTTTGCTGTAGCAGATGACCTCGTCATTGGACGCACTGTGAAACTGCAGAGTCGCATTCTGCTGTAATGCCGGGTTGTCGCGCCGGATGCGATTCACGGCGGCGATCAGGTCGGACAACTCGTCGCTCGCTTGCTTCCATCGTTTCACTTCGTATTTTTCCGAATCGCGATACTCCTCGCTCCCGGGGTCACGAGCCTCGTGGACCATTTGCTCGAATGCGGGGCCGTAGATGCCGTAGTTCGCCGAAAGCGTCGCGGCGAGGATCAAGCGGATCACAAAAGCGGCGCGTCCGCCGTATTGCAGGTATTCCGTCAGGATGTCGGGCGTGTTGGGCCATGCATTCGGCCTGAAGAACTCGCTCACAGGCGGTTTGGTAATTTCATTGAAGTACTGCGTGAGCTCGTACTTCGTATTGCGCCAGGCGAAATAGGTGTACGACTGACTGAAGCCCGCTTTCGCGAGCCAGTACATGATCTTTGGCCGTGTGAACGCTTCCGCGAGAAAAATCAGATCGGGATTCTCCTTCTTTATCTCGCGAATCACCCATTCCCAGAACGGCAACGGCTTCGTGTGCGGATTATCGACGCGAAAGATTCGAACGCCCTGCTCCGCCCAAAATGCGAACACATCGCGCAGCTCGCTCCACAGCTCGCGCCATGCGTCGGTCTCGAAATGAAACGGATAGATGTCCTGATATTTCTTCGGCGGATTTTCCGCGTACTGGATCGTGCCGTCGGGGCGCTTGCGAAACCATTCTTCGTGCTCGCTGACGTACGGATGATCGGGCGACGACTGAAACGCAACGTCGAGCGCGACCTCCAGGCCGTTGTCTTTTGCCGCGCCGATGAGCCGGCGAAAGTCGTCGAGGCTTCCGAGCTGCGGATGGATCGATTTGTGGCCGCCCTCCTCCGAACCGACCGCCCAAGGACTGCCGACGTCAGCCGGCCCGGCGTTGACGACGTTGTTCCGCCCCTTGCGAAACGTTTTGCCGATCGGATGGATCGGCGGCAGATACAACACATCGAACCCCATCTTCGCGATCCTCGGCACCTGTGCTTCGAGGTCCCGAAATGTACCGGCGGAGCGCGGAAAGAGCTCGTACCACGTGCTGAACGCCGCCTTTGGCCGGTCGACTTCGATGGCGAATTCGCAATCGAGCCGCGTCGCATGCGCGCGATCGGAGTTTCGCCACATCAGATCGAGCAGCTCGTCGCTTTTGACATCGTGCAGTTTGTCGTCGATCTCGTCGTCGCCTTCGAGCACGCCGGCGAAGTGCTGCAG
The DNA here is from genome assembly GCA_035516895.1 of Thermoanaerobaculia bacterium. GTDB lineage: Bacteria > Acidobacteriota > Thermoanaerobaculia > Gp7-AA8 > Gp7-AA8 > Gp7-AA10. The sequence goes on from DATIZY010000065.1 coordinate 3,363, forward strand.
CCGTTTCTTGTCGCGCGCCGTCGCACGCGATGCCGCGCCGCGGATCATCGCGACACCGATTTGCAGATGCAGCGGCACATCGGCGCGATCGCGCTTCTGCAGATCCCGATGCCAGGTCAGAAAATGATCGACCCACGCTTCGATGGTGAAAAAGCAGAACCCGAGCTCGTCGACGCGGACCTCGGCGCGCCAGCGGTCGTTGACGAGTGGCGTCATGCGCGTCTCGTGCGGGTTCGACTCGTTCTGATGCCGGTGCAGCACGACGGCGGACAGCAGATCGTGGCCGTCGGCGAACACATCGGCCTCGATCGAGACCGTATCGCCGGCCACGCGTTTTGCCGGAAAGCGGCCGCCATCGACGGTCGGAGAGACGCCCTCGATGACGACACGACGGCGTCCGTCGAAGTTGCCTGGCACGAGTTCGCTTCGTGCGAGTCCCATGCCTCAGTGCATCATCCGCGGGCGCTGCCACTCGGGAAACGCGCGCAGCAGACGGTCGCGAAGCGCCAATGCGCGTGGGCGATCGCCGGTCTCCAGGAAGGCGTGAGCAAGGACGTCATCGCGGGTAAACGGGTCATGCAACGCATCGAGCTGTCGAAAAGCGTTTCCGTCTCCCAGCACCGCGGCGAGTGCCAGCACATCCGGATCGCCCGGCGCCTGGGCGCTCGCAGTGGTGAGGAACGGCCGAGGATCGCGGCCCGTGTGGATCGCCGCCAGAGCGCGATAGTAGGCGACCGATGACACGGCGCGATTTTCGCGGCGAGGTTGGTAGCCGTGGGCAGCGAGATCGGCAAGGACGCGCTCCGCTTCGGCCCAGGCATCACTCTTTTCCAACGCAATGGCAGCATCGAAGCGGATTTGCGGCGAGCTGCTGTTCGCGGCGCCCAGGGCCGCGGCGCGCAGCGCCGGCGCAGATACCAGCGGAGCCCTATCCGTGCTGAGCACCGATGCCTGCGCCGCTTCGCGCGCTGCCGTTACGCGATCGCCATGCGATCGCGCCGCCTGTGCGGCCTGGATCAAACGCGAAGCGTTGAACGTTTCGAACCACGCGTACTCCTCTTCCCGCTGCACGTCCGTCCCGACGCTCAGGAGGGCGGCGACAACGACGACGCCGGCAACAGCGCTGATCATAAAGCGGCGGTGAACGATTTCCGCAATCGCGACCGCCGCAAGAATCGCCAGGGGCGGAAGCAGAGCGTCGCGCTGTCGCGCGCTCACATTGAATGCGACCAAAGCGGCACAGAATGCCAGAACGAACAGTGCGACGGCAATGATGTCCCCGCGCGGACGGCCCAGAACGATCGCTGCGAGCGCCAGAGCGAACAGAACTCCGAATGTCACATTCGGCCACCCCGTCAGCTCTTCGGCCTTTCTTTTCGTCGTCGCCAGGTCGTAGATGTCGAAGCCCTGCACGGTCAGCAATGCCTTGCGACCGAAGAGACGCGCGGCGGCGAAGGGATCTGCGCGCATCCACGCGATCGATTTGCGACTCCAGTAGCGGTTCGCCGGCTCGCCGCTCGCGCGCGCGGCAACGGTTCGATACGCGACGTGCAGGTAGTCGGGTTCCGGCGATGCGGCATCAAGGTCCGCGACAATGCGCGGCAGGACGCCGGCGCACCCGCTCGCAAGGGGATTATTGCCGTCGTAGATGCCGGTCCCCGGATCCATGATCGACATCGATCCGGTGAGCGCGTGATTCGTTGCGAGCACGACCACGATCGGAATGCATGCGGCGATGACGAATCCGATCGCCGCTTTTCGCGCTCGCAGTGTGAGCCACCCCGCGACGAGGAAAACGGCTGCGGCGGCGACGGGCCGCGCGACGACGGCGAGTCCGAGCAGAAAGCCGCCTGCCACGATCCATCGAAGTCGCAAGTTGCGTTGCCACACCGCGATCGCTGCGAGCGCCGCCGACAGCAGCAGGACGATGATCGTCTCCGGCTCGAGCTCGGTCGCGATGACAAGCGCAGCGCGATTCCCGAGGACAGCGACAGCCGCGGCGATCGCGGCGACCCATCCGCCAAAACGCCACGCGGCGACGCCGCAGAGAAATGACGCGATGCTCAGCGCGATGATTTGGATCGTGCGGATTGCGAGCACCTGCAACCGGATCTCGCGACAGGCGACGATGAGCCACAAATACGCGGGACTCAAATCGCCAAGACGCGATCGCGGAATTTGACCGGCGACGATCTGGTCGGCAAATGTCGTGTACTTCTCGAAGTAGCCCTGATCGGGAAGCGCGTCGATCAGCCGCACGCGCGCCCACGTGAGGATCGCGAGAACGACGAGCGCGGCCCCGATCGCCAGCCGTCGCTTCGTCACAACAGCTTCCGCACGAACGGCCGGACGACGAATCGCAAAACGCTTGCGGCCGGACCGCGTCGGAACGCTGCGAGCCGAACGATCTGCTCCGCGCCGAGGGCGGCGGCGACGACGAGGGCGATGAGGGCGCCGCGAACATACGAGCTGATCATGCCGACCGCGGCGATGACGAGGAGCGTGATCGCCACCATCGCCGACTCGCGCCGGTAGTCGTAATCGAAACGCTCGGCGACGCGCGACTGCTCCGCGGGCGTCAGCAGCGTCACGAACGCCTCGCGCACCTTGAACGAATCCTGCCTCGCGACCTCCGGCGGCGCGCCGCTGATCGTGACGCCGTGGCCCTTCTCGTCATGCAACGGCGAGGGTCCGCGGCCGGTGATGAAGTGAACGAGCGCGTAGACGACGAAGCCGATCGTCGATCCGATCGGGCGTGCCTGCGTCCAGCAGATCAGGAAGCGAATGGCACTCTCGATCGCCAGGCAGGCGAAAACGATCGCCAGCAGCGGCGGGAACGCTTCGCTCCGCATCATCGCCGACACGTAGAGAAGGACGATCGCGGCGATCACGACGTACGTGCCGAGGATCGAGAGGAGCGTCAGGCGCGGAGCGAGGATGCCGAGCTCGCTCGCGAGATGCTCCTGCACGATCGCCGGGAGGTGTCCGGTGAAGAGGCCGAGGAAATTTGCCGACTTGCGGCCGGCCTCGCGTTGCAGATTTTTCCGATGCTCATCCGCCCGCTGCGCTTCCCATTCGGCATCGTAGCGATCGGTGACGCGCATGACGTGGTGATCGCGCCACGGTTCGAGCACGTAGCGCACGCCGCCCTGCGTCAGATCTTCGACCGCGACGACCTCGAAGTAACGCTCCTCCCACAGCACGGCCGTGCCGGGAAATTTTGGGTTTCCGGCGATCCAGCCTTTCGGCAGACGAGAGGAGAGGATGATCTGCTCGCCATCGCCCGTGCGGACGCGGTCGGAGCCGAACGCCTGCATCGCTTCATTTTACGTTTCGGCGAGAGGAGTTCACCACAGAACAATCCTTCGTCCTCTCTCGTGGTTCAACGTCTCATCGCGCCTGCGATGCTTCGATGCACGCACGTACGCGCTCGACGACATCGTGAATGTCAAACGGTTTCGGCAGCAGGTCGAAGGGCGCGCCGCGCAGGCGATCGCGGATGACGCTCGGCGACGCCGCGCTCGTCACGATGATCCGCTTGAGGCGCGAGGGCTCGTTCTCGGCCACCGACGTCATCAATGCAAACCCGTCGAGATTGGGCATCATCAGATCGAGAATGATGACGTCGAAGTCCTGCTGGCGCAGCTTCGCCGCGGCTTCGGCGCCGTCCGCCACCTCCGTCACGCGGAACCCCTCGCGCGTCAGGACCATTTTCAGCAGACGGCGGATCGCCATGTCGTCCTCGACGACGAGGATCTCCTCGATCTCCGACAAACCGTTCTCCTCGTACCCGGGTGGAATCACGAGCAAAAAGCGCGCTAGGAAATCGCCGGCGTCTTCACGACGTGGACGACGTCGTTGAGGATCCAGAGCGGACCGACGAGCAGATGCAGCGCGTTTTTCAGAAAGGCGGGCTGACGCTTCTCGTAAACGCTGTGGCCGACGAACTGGAAAATCCAGCCGAGGACGAACAGGGCGGCGTTGAGCCAGAAGGGGATCGCCGCGCCGAGAAAATAGAAGCCGGTTGAAATGACGAGCATGATTGCCGCGAGACGCCAGTCGAGAATCGCGTAGATGATTTCCGACACGACGATCAGCGCGATGGCGGCAACCGGCACGCGCGCGAGCATCCCGATCAGCGTGAGCATGATCAGCGGGATGCCGAAGCGGTGAAACCACTTGTTCCCCTTCGTCTGATGGTGCGAGGCGTAATCGGCGAAGAGCGCGTGAATGTCGCGCATGCGCGGTCATTCTAATGCCGCCGCGGGGTGCACGGGATCGCCGGGACTCGCGTGAGCTCGCATTCCGCTGAATCAGCGGCAGCGACCGCCACAGGTCCCGATCCGCGTACGCGGAACGCTGAGCCCGGTTGGGGGACCCGGCTTCGCCAGGATGCGCGGGTTTTATGTGTTCGCGTGGCGCCGGAGCCCCTCGGCCCTCAGCGTACGGACGTGGACGTCGGTGGGATCGCCGCGCGCCGCGGCGGCATCGCGACCTCGAGAATTGTCGAGTCGCCGATCCTCCGGGCGAATCGACGCTCGATCAGCTCTGCCGTGCAGCGCTTCGCAATCGGCAGGTTCTTCGCGCCGAGTTCGTCGATGAAGTGCACATAAATCTGCGCCGGCGCTAATCCGTGCAAGTGCGCGTCGAGCATGCGGCAGGGCGGAAGATCGGACTCGGCGAGCTGCGGTAGCCATTGACGTCCCTCCGGCGTGCGCGCGTACGCGAGCGTGAACGGGACCTGTTCGTAGAAGCCGTACCAGTAGTACGAGCCCGCCGGTGCGGCAAACGGTGCATCGAACGGCTGCAGCCACGCGGCCTCGCCCGGGCGCAGATGCGACAGAACCGCGGCCTTGAGAACCCAGTGCGACTGGTCGATGCGCATCCGCAGAATCCGAACGATCTCCGCCGAGTACGCGACGACCGCGAGCGCCGCCAGGGCAAACAACGCGATTCTGTAGCGGCGCAGCGCGAGCGCCGCTGTAGTGCCATACAGCGCAGCGAGCGAGCAGCCCCACATCGTGAAGTACTGCGGCCACAGCCGCGGATACGAATAGAGGAATCTGATTTCCAGCGCGCCGGCGATGACGAAGGCAGCGAGAAGAACAGCCAACCGCCGTTGTCGGCCGTCCGATTTGCGCCATGCGTACACGACCGCTGCGGTGTACGTCACAAAGGCGATGATTGCGGGAACCGGAAAGAACCACGCCGAACAATAATCGAATGGCCCATTGAATTCGAACGTGTTTCCGACCAGGTGCGCCGAGCGAAACCAGGCGTAGAACGCGGCGCTATAGCGGCTGTCGAAGAAGAACAACGCGCCCGGACTGGCGACGCGCAGCGCAACTGCCAGGACGAGCGTAGGAATCGCGAACGCGATCATCAGCGACGCAATCAGTGATCTCGTCGCGGAGCCTTTGAGGCTCGTCGCATAGTAAATCAGAAGGATTGCGGTCTCGAGCGGATACTTCGGGTTCCACAACGCTCCCGCCGCAGCGAGACCGGCGCCGAGACCGCCGAGGAGGGTCGATTCCCTGCCGATGATCAGCAATGCGCCGCCCCAGAACAGGATCAGGGTGAATGCTTCGGGTCTGACGTTGGCAATCGCGCACATGAACGTCGGGCCCGGAAGGAACAGCACGGCCACGGCGGGTACCGCCGCGAGCGCATTGCCGGCGACACGCGCTGCGAAGACCCCGGCGCACAATGCGGCGGCTGTGCCGGCGATCGCGGTGAGGATGCGCGCATGGTAGATGTACTGCCGGAGCGCGTCGAAATCGAGCGTCGTTGGAGCCATCCGCGACAAGATGAGAGGGAGATAGGGCATGTGATTTTCGAAAAAATCGCGATAGATCACTTGCCCGGAGGCAATCCATTCGCCGCCGCGAAGGTATTCGCCTTCGTCATGGTCGATCTGTCGCGGCAACAGGAAAATCACGAAGGCCGCATGGAGCGTGAGGGCAAGGAGAACGAGCAGAAGAGCCGCGGCGAGGCGCTCGCGGCGCGAGGCGTCGAGCGCTCCCATATGAGCCGGATTGTAACAAAGGCCCTGGCGTCTCTTCCGAGGATCGCGCGCCGCGATGGACGACGTGTCGCGAGCGTCATCGCGCGTGGTAGACGGCCGCCGCGCCGCCTTCGTCTGTGACAAGATGATAAAAAGACTTCGATGAAAGTGACCGTCATCGTCGAGCTCAAGCCCTCGGTCCTCGATCCGCAGGGAAAAGCGATCCAGCATTCGCTGAGCTCGCTTGGATTCTCCGGTGTGGAAGATGTGCGGGCTGGCAAATTGTTTCGATTGACGCTGGCGGATAGTGGGCAGTCACGACCGGAAGTCGAGCAGCAGATTCGGCAAATGTGCGAGAAGCTCCTCGCGAACACGGTCATCGAAAACTTCTCCTACACACTCGAGGAGTAGCTCCGCAGCGGCCGCGATCGTCCTGCTCACTTTATCCGCCGCCGCGTCCACTCTCTTCGCGCAGGCGCTCACGCCTGTGCGTTCCAACGATCCGAAAATCGTTCATCGCTGGTCGCTTTCCGGCGATCCGCACGGAATCGCCATCGGCGCGGACGGCACGATTTACGTCGGCCTCGCGAAGCCGCAGACCGTCGTGGCGATCGATCCCGTTCGCGGCGTCGTGAAAAGGCGCGTCGTGCTCGACCGGCCGGAGATCGCGGCGACGAAAGAGCTCGTCGCGCTGCGCATGAACGCCGATCGAACGCGCCTCTACATCGCGAACGGCAGTGACGAAAGCGCGACGATTCTGTCGCTGCCCGACATGACGATTCTTCGCGAGATCACGATCGAGGGCGAGCCGATTCACGACGCGGTTCCCGATCCGTCGGGCCGCTACCTCTATCTTCTCGGCCATCGCGTGCACGTGTACGACATCAACGGCAACCGGGAGCTGCATACGATCGAAGCGATCGACGATCCGACGGCGATGGCGGCTTCACCGTCGCAGCTCGCCGTGATCGGAAAGCATCGCGCGCTGCTGTTCGACACGACGAACTTCAGCGAGACGCGCGCGGTGCCGGACATCAGCGGCATCGAAGCGGCTCTGTTCGACGCCGGCTCGCTCGTGCTCCTCAGCCACGACGCGCTGTACCGCGCCGGCGGCGAGTCGGTCACGCGCGAGCCGATCTGCCTGCCCGACGGAAGCGGGCCCCAGATCGCGACGATCGGTCCGCGCTCCCTGGTGCTTCTGGCCGAGCGCCGCTGCAACAGCAGCGGGCTCTCATCCGCGGCGTCGCTCTACGGCGTCAACGCGTACGCGCTCGCGTACGATGCGGAAACGCATCTGCTCTACACGACCGAGCGCGCGGGATACCTTACAATTTACCGTGTGCCTCGTCTCGCGATTGCTCGTTGAGGTTGCCGGTTACCGGTTCCCGGTTGCCAGGAACGTGGTAACCGCAAACCGGCAACCGGCAACCGCAGAGGATCTATGGTGAGATTCGACACCGACGCGAGCTCCACCACAGACCCTTCGCTTCGCTCAGGGTAAACTCGAGATGAAATTCGGCATCGTCGTTCTCCCCGGCTCCAATTGCGATCACGACGCGCTTCACGTCACGCGCGACCTCCTCGGCGCTGAGGCCGAGGTGCTGTGGCACAAAGATACGGATCTCAAGGGCGTCGATTGCGTGATCATCCCCGGCGGATTCGCGTACGGCGATTACCTTCGTGCCGGCGCGCTCGCGAAATTCGCTCCCGTGATGGAGCCGATCCGCCGCCATGCCGCCGCGGGCGGACTCGTCTTCGGCATCTGCAACGGCTTTCAGGTTCTGACCGAAGTCGGAATGCTGCCCGGCGCTCTGATGCGCAACGCGCACCTGCGATTCGCCGGCCGCGACATTTTCGTGCGGGCCGAGGAGACAGATACGCCGTTCACGTCGGAGCTTGCGCATGGACGCGTGCTGAAGATGCCGATCGCGCATGGCGAAGGCAATTACTACGCGGACGACGCAACGCTCGACGAGCTCGAACGCAACCGCCGGGTGATCTTCCGCTACTGCGACAATGAGGGCCGCGTCACGGCGGAGGCGAATCCGAACGGCTCCGCGCGCAACATCGCCGGCATCTGCAACCGCGGACGCAACGTCCTCGGCATGATGCCGCATCCCGAGCGCTGCGCCGAATCGCTTCTCGGCAACGCCGACGGCCTGCAGATTTTCAAATCGATCGCGGCGTCGCTGGCGCGCGTGTAAATGGCCAGAACGGTTCTGATCACCGGCGGAACACGCGGAATCGGACGCGTGACGGCGATGCGCCTGCTCGCCGACGGCTACAACGTCGCGTTCACGTACGTATCGTCCAAGGACGCGGCGGAGGAATTCGTGAGCACCGATCGCAAGCGGCTCCGCGCGTACGCCGGCGATGTCCGGGAAGACGAGCGCAATCGCGCGATCGTCGACGATGTCGTCGAGCGCTTCGGCGAGCTCGACGCGCTCGTCAACAACTCCGGCATCCGCCGCGATGCGCTGCTGTTCCACATGACCGGCGAGCAGTGGAGCGACGTCATCGAGACGAATCTCGGCGGCGCGTACTCGATGACGCACGCGGCGCTGCCGGTGATGCTGAAACAGCGGCGCGGCGCCATTGTGAACGTCGCGTCGGTCTCCGGGCTTCGCGGCGTCGTCGGGCAGACGAACTATTCGGCGGCGAAAGGCGGGCTGATCGCCATGACGCGCGCGCTCGCACGCGAGGTCGCTCGGGCCGGCGTACGCGTGAATTGCGTCGCCCCCGGGCTCGTGGAAACGGACATGGTGGCCGGTCTCGATCCCGACGTGAAGCGAAACATGATTCACGAGATCCCGATGCGGCGCGCGATCACGGCCGACGAAGTCGCCGCGGCAATCGCATTTTTGATTTCCGACGATGCCAGCGGAATCACCGGCCAGGTGCTGTGCATCGATGGGGGCGTGTCCGCTTAGTTCATCCTGAGGCGCGAAGCGCCGAAGGATCTCCGGTGCGGCCGCTTTGCCCGTACGTTCGATTCCAGCGGTACCACCGGAGATGCTTCGCTCCGCTCAACATAGACTGTGGAACCGCCATTCAACGAGCTGACTTTATCCTGAGGCGCGAAGCGCCGAAGGATCTCCGGTGCGGCCGCTTGGCCCGTACGTTCGATTCCAAAGGTACCACCCGAGATGCTTCGCTCCGCTCAGCATAAACTTTGAGACTGAAATGGACTTCTCCGTCGTCATCCCCACCCACAACCGCGTCGCGATGCTCGCGCGCGTGCTCGACGCGCTCGAGGCGCAGCGCGACGCGCCCGAGTTCGAGACGATCGTCATCAACGACGGCTCGACGGACAACACCGATGCGTTTCTGCAGCAGCGGCGCGGGATCGCGTTCCGCACTCAGAAAAACTCGGGGCCGGGAGTCGCGCGCAATCACGGCGTTTCGCTCGCGCGGGGCAGGTTCGTGATCTTCATCGGCGACGACACCGTCCCCGAGCCGCGATTCGTCGCCGAGCACGCGCGCACGCATCGCGACTCCGGCGACGACCCCCTCCTCGCCTGCCTCGGCTACACCGGCTGGCCGCACGGCGAGCGCGTCACGGCATTCATGGATTATATCAATGATTATGGTCTACAATTTGGATATAAATTAATTCGCGACGGCGAGACCGTCCCGTTCAATTTCTTCTATACGTCGAACCTCTCCGTCGCGAGGCAGGTGCTCGCCGAGAACCCGTTCGACACCACGTTTCCCTCCGCCGCATGGGAGGACATCGAGCTCGCCTACCGGCTCGAATCGCGCGGCCTCAAGATCCGCTACAACGCCAAAGCGATCACGCGGCATTACCACGCGATGAATGTCGACTCCTTCGCGCGCCGTCAGTACACGGTCGGCAAATCGGGAGCGATTTTCTATCGCAAGCATCCGGAGCTCGGACATTTCCTCGGCATTCACGAGCTCGAATCGCGCACGCTCGCCGACGAGCACCACCTCGCGCGTCTCCGCCGCCGCGCCCGCCTCGGCGAGCGATTTCGGTTTCTGGCGCGCAACGATGTCTTTGAGAAGTTGATGCGCGAGCACTATCTTCGCGGGCTACGAGATGGTCTTCATCACGCTTGAGGGCATCGAAGGCTCGGGCAAGACGACGCAGCTGAGAAAGCTCGCGGAGCGCATTCCGAACTGCGTCGTCACGAAAGAGCCCGGCGGCACGCCGACCGCGGACAAGATCCGGGCGATTCTTCTCGACACGCGCGAGAAGATCGATCCGGTTGCGGAGCTGTTTCTCTTCGCCGCATCGCGGCGGCAGAACACGATCGAGGTGATTCGGCCGGCGCTCGCGCAGGGCCGAGTCGTGCTCTGCGATCGATTCACCGACGCAACGCTGGCGTACCAGGGCTTCGGCCGCCGGCTCGATCTCGACCGCCTGCGATGGCTGAACGACTGGGCCACCGATTCGCTGCACCCCGATCTGACGCTCCTTTTCGACCTGCCCGAAGAGCTCGGCCTGAGACGCGCGCGGTCGAGGAACTCTTCCGCGCCGGTCGACGAAGGACGCTTCGAGCTCGAGGACCTCCGCTTTCATCGCCGCGTCCGCGAAGGGTATCTCGCACTCGCGCAGGGCGAGCCGCAGCGGATTGCCGTCATCGACGCGAGCGGAACGCCCGCCGAAGTCTTCGAGCGCACGTGGAGCGTCGTTCGCGGGAGGCTCGAGTGAACGACGCGCCCGCACTTCTCGCCGACACCGCGCGGCGGGGCGAGCTGCATCACGCTGTCATCCTGCACGGACCTTCGCCGGACGCGCTCCGCGCGGCGGCGATCGGAATCGCGAAGGCGCTCAATTGTCTGAATCGGACGAGCGGCGACGATTGCGCGGCGTGTCAGCGCATCGACCGGCGCATTCATCCCGACGTGCACATCATCGAAGTCGGCAGCGAGAGGAAGCTGATCAGCGTCGAGCAGATTCGCGATCTCGTCGCCGCCGCGGCGCTGCGTCCGTACGAGGGCCGCAACAAGGTCTTCATCATCGATCCGGCCGACGCGCTGAGCGCCGGCGGGTCGAACTCGCTGCTGAAAACCCTCGAGGAGCCGGTGCGCGATACGACGTTCCTGCTCCTGACGCGATCGCCCGATCTGCTGCTGCCCACGATCCGATCGCGCTCACAGGCGATCTACGTCGGGGGAAGCGCGAAGCGCGACACGGATCTCGCGCGCGACATCACGTCGCTGCTGCAGCAGTTCGCGGAAAAAAAAGAACCGGCGGCTCTGCTCGCAATCGCGACTGTCGTTGCCGGCCGGGAGGATGTCAGTCAAGCGATGGCACTTCTGGCCGACGTGCTCTGCGAAGCCGCGGCGGGACGGCCGCCGATCGCAATTGCGCGCGAGAAGCTTCTCGCCGCGGCCGATGCGGCGATCTTCAACACGCGCTGGCTGCAGGTGAACGCGGACGAGCGGATGCTGGTGGAACAGGCGCTCGCTGCACTCGCCGGCCGCTGATGCGGCCGGGCCCTCGCGCGGCGCGGCGTTCTCTTAGCCGCTTCGCGGCGTTGTCTGTTGTCTGTTCTCTGTTGTCCCCACCCAGCGTCCGGCGCGGGACAGCGTTGTCTATTCTCTGTTCTCTGTTATCCCCACCCACCCTCCCAATGGGAATCGAACAGACAACGGCGAAACCGCGAAGCGGCTCATCGCGAAGCCGCTCCAAAAAATTTGCCCCGTCCCTTGCGGGACGGGGCGGGTTACTTACTGGATGTGCTGGGCGCGAATGCTCAGGGGCGAGACAACAGATCGGTAAGATTCAAAGAAGACTTCAAGAGGTACATCTTCGAGGCAGGCTCGTACAACAGAAAGCAGATTCCCGCCTGCCCATCCAGTAACTCCTCATTCTTTAATACGAGCGGATTATGACACACTTTGTGAAAAATTTCTCAATGTAACAGCAATGTGACAACAGCTTATATTTCAATAAGATAACTGCTGAAACTGGAACGCGGCGCAGACTACTACAGAACGGACGTTCGGTCAACGGCCCGCGTTCACCGAGCGACCATCGACGGAACCGGAGTCAGCGCTCTATTTAGACTCACGTGCCCCGCCAACGTTTCGGCGGGCTCCCCATTGACCAGCATCCGTACCTTTTTCGCCTCCGGAAAGTTCGCCGTCACCGTCTGCACGACCGAATAGATCGCCATCAACTCCTGATGGCTTCCCGTCGACCATCCCTGACTCAAAGTCGGGCCACCGAGGTCGATGAAGGCGGTGCCGTCGGGGAGGAGGTACGCTCCGCGGAGCACCGTGTCGGCCGGCAAGAGGCGCGGAACCGCCGCATTCGCCGATCCTTTCAGCAGCTCACGCATCACAACATCGAGAGCGGCCGCCGGATTCTCGGGTAGCGGGAGGCTGCGCTGCTCCGGCGCGAGAAGCATATCGGGCGATTCGTAGTACAGCGTGACGCCCCGCATCGCCACTTTGTTTTCCACGTTGAGATTGCGCGACAGAGGCTGCTGGCGATGGCAGGCGGCGAGGACGAGCATGAGCATGATCGCCGCGACGGCCGCACGCGTTGGCCGCTGACCGTTTGCCGTTGGCGGGCCGCCCCCCGCGAACGGCGACCGGAGATCGGCCATCGAGGTCACTGCGTTCCGGCTCTCTTTTCCGGCGCGGCTGGAGCAGACGCCGGCGGACGGATCGCGCCGATCCGCGTCTCGTAATCGGTCTTGTAGCGCTCGATTGCGGTGGTCAGCGCATTGACGACGAGGTCCTGAAATGCGGCGCTTTTCAGCTTTGCTTCCTCCTCAGGATTCGTGATGAACGCGACCTCGACGAGAGCGGCGGGCATCGTTGCGCCGACGAGCACTTTGAACGGCGCCTGCTTCACGCCGCGATTCTGCACGCCGGTCGCGCGATTCATCTCCTCCTGAATCGCCTGCGCGAAGCGGCTCGATTCGTTCAGGTACTCCTGCTGCGCGAGATCCCAGAGGATCATCTTGAGATCGTTTCCGCCCGAAACCGGAGGCGTGCTCGCAGTCGCGTTCTCGACTTCCGCGGCTTTTTTCGCAAGCTCGTCCGAAGCCTCGAGCGAGAGGAAATACGTCTCCGAGCCGTGCGCGTCTTTGACGACGGCCGCGTTCATGTGCACGGAGAGAAACAGATCGGCCTTGTATTGATTGGCGATCGCGGTGCGCTGATCGAGCGGCACGACGCTGTCGTCGGTGCGGGTCAGAATCACCCGCGTCTTCAGCTTCGTCTCGATGTTGTCCGCGAGCTTGCGGCAGAGATTCAGCGTCGCATCTTTTTCCATGAGGCCGTCGGGGCCGATCGCGCCGGTCTCTTTGCCGCCGTGACCCGGATCGAGGACGATCGTGTGGATGCCGGGCGTTTCGACCGGCTTTCCGGGCACGACGACTGCCGGCGTCGTGTTGGGCCCGGCCGCGACTTTGTGGAAGTCGAGCACGATGCGGAACGGATTTTCGAGTTTGTATGCATCGGCGCCGACGTCGGGCGTTTTCAGATCGAGCCGCAGGTCGCTGCCGGTGAATGTCGCCCTGCCGACATACGGATCGTCGTACGCCTGCGACGCAAACGGCGCGCGAATCTGCGTTTTGAACCGGATCGTGTACGCCGTCTGCTCTTTGATGATCGTGTAGTCGGCCGGACCGCTCAGCGTGATGACGACCTTCGAGATGCCCTGCACGTTCGCGACCGAGAGCTGCACGCCGATGACCGTGCGCTGCGTGGGACGAACGGTGAGCACGCGCGCGATCGGGTCCCACGCCGTCTCGAGATCGGCGGCCTTCGCCAGATACCCTTTGAAGAACTCGAGCGGCACGTACGGACGGCCGTCGACGACCGACGGCGCCACCGGCATCTCGATCAGCTCGTCGCGAACGACGGCGAAGCGGCTGTCGGGTCCGAACGCCGCCATCGTGTCGTTGAGGGTCGCCTTGAATCCCGTACCGTCGGGAGACACGGCGCCGCCGAGCGCGGCCATGAATTCATCGGCGGCGAACAGCGTCTGCCCGCCGGCCTGCGTCATCGTCACCGGATGATCGCCGTTCGGCGCGCGCAGCGTCGCCTGATTCGGTGACTGAGCGAGTAGGATCGTTGCTGCAGCGAGAACGAAGAGCGGAAGGAACCGCTTCATATTTTCGAAGTGCCCCGTGCCCCGTGCCCTGTCCCCCGTCGACATTCACTGCGGGAGACGGGGTACGGACAACGGGGCACTTTCGTTATTATCGCACGCGATGAAGCTCCACCATGCGCTCGCCTTGTCCATGGTCGTCGTCGCGTGCGGCGGACCGGACAATGCGCCGCACGTCAGCCGCGAGCCGTGCAGCGTCCGCGGCTGGATCCTCGACATCGCCGCGTCGCCGAAGATGACGAATGAGGAGCAGGACGCCGCCCGGCGCATGGAGTTGTTTCAGCAGACCAACGTCTGGGTCGACAACGCGCCGTACGTCTCCGGAGGCGTCGCCGAAAACGGCTCGTTCATTCTGCTCGACGTTCCGCCGGGAACCGTTACGGTGACGTTCAGCGCGCCCGGCGCCCCGAGCGCGCGGCTCGTCCTCAAAAACATTCCGGGCAACGCCGACGTGTTCGTTCCCGCGCTGCTGCTGAAGAGCGATTCGGTCGCGCTGACCGATCCGAAAGGCGTGAAGGTCCGCCTCGCCGCGCAAATCACCCGTCCCGCGCCGGCGAAACTGACGGCGATCGTCGGCGGTGTCGCCGTACCGGTGATCAACACGCCGATCATGCAGATGGTCGACCGCCACGACTATCCCGAGCCGCCGCAGGGCCTCCGTCCGATCGCCACGGTCAAGTAGGCATCGCGCGTGAACAGCCTCTGCTGTTGGAGGGGCTCATGTCTCGCGACAACATCCTTTCGCGCTTCGCCACCATCGCAACCAAGTGGACCGGCTCGACCGCGGCATTCGTCATCGCCACCGGGGCCGTGATCGTGTGGGCCGTCAGCGGTCCTCTGTTTCGCTACTCCGACACGTGGCAGTTGACGATCAACACCGGCACGACGATCGTCACGTTCCTCATGGTCTTCCTCATTCAGCGGGCGCAGAACAAAGACTCGCTCGCGATTCAGCTCAAGCTCAACGAGCTCGTCGCGGCGGTCGAAGGCGCCAGCAACCGTTTGATCTCGGTCGAAGATCTCTCGGAGGAAGATCTGAAGGTCCTGCGGACGTACTACGAGCGGCTCGGGGAGATGGCCAAACGCGACCGCCGCCTCACCGAATCGCACTCGATCGAGGAAGCGGAATCGCGGCACATCCACAAGCGGGAGCGCAGGCGCCGCATGCGCCTGTAGGGCATGGCTGAGCCATGCCGGCCTCGCTGCCCTGTTGCGTTGGCGCCTACAAAATCAGCTCAGCGAATTTTTTCAGATCGACGTTGCCGCCCGACACCACAGCGACGATCGGCCCCTCGCCCGCCCTGCCGCTCAACGCCGCTGCCACCGGCAGCGCCCCCGCCCCCTCGGCAATGACCCGCACTTTCTCGGCGAGCATGCGCATCGCGCGACGGACCTCGTCGAGCGTCACCACGATCGAGCCGTCGACGATGCCGCTCATGCGCTCCCACATTCGCGGAAAGATGCTCTTGCCGCCGGCGCCGTCGACGAACGAAGGCTGCCACTCGTCGAACGCCTGCGGCGAGTTTTTCTCGAACGAGCGTGCGCCGGGCGCGGCGGTCTCGGGTTCGGCGCCGAGGATGCGGACGTTCGGCGCGAGTTGGCGGATGGCGCTGCCGATGCCGGAGATCAACCCTCCGCCGCCGATCGCGGCAATCACCGTTTTCACGCTCGGCAGATCTTCGAGGATCTCGAGTCCGAGCGTCGCGTTGCCGGCGACGAAATTATGGTCGTCGAACGGATGCACGAACGCGCCTTCGACGCCGGGAAACTCGCGCGACTCCATCGCGCGCCAGCACGCGTCGAACGGCGCTTTGATGATGCGGGCGCCGAGATTGCGCATGCGCTCGAGTTTCGTCTCCGCCGCGGTCTCGATCGCGACGACAGTGCACGGGATGCCGGCATCGCGCGCGGCGAAAGCCACACCCTGGCCCGCGTTGCCGGCGCTGATCGTCCAAACCCCCTTTCGACGCTCTTCGGGCGAAAGCATCGCGACGGCGTTCGCCGCGCCTCGGATCTTGAACGCGTTGATCGGCTGGAGCGTCTCGAGCTTGAGCCAGATGTCGTCGTCCAAACGGACCAGCGGCGTATGCACGATCGAACCGCGGATGCGCTCGCGTGCAGCGCGGATCTCATCGAGGGTGACGCGGCGAACCGGCTCAATCATGAGGTTCATGTCTTCGTTCTTCGTTTTTCCACCGGTTGTGGAGCGCAGATTCTACGACGAGTAGAAAGACGAAGAACGAAGGAAGGCATGACGACGATCGAAGAAAACCGCGGAATCCACATGAATCGCTGGCAGAGATCGATGCGAGCCGCGCGGCGAAGGAGGCCTGCATGCATCGGCGTTTCATCGAGCGAAATCGACCGCACTGCGGCAGAGAGCAGCAGGCCTGCGATTTTGCGCGTACGGCCCGGTGGCTCCGCGTCGCAGCAAAACGGTCCGCGGCTGGCTGTGCGGGCGCGAAGACTGCTGATATCGTAGCGGCCGCGCGTCAACGGCGCGCGTGTAGGAGGTCGTTTCGATGCGCCGGTATCTCTTCGTCATCGGACTGCTGTTCGTCACTGCACCGCTCGTCGCCGCACCGCTCGTCAAGCGCCTCACCATCACCGTGCAGAACGGCGCGTACTGGGCCCGGCGCTGTCCGCATCGATTCGATTTCGCTGCTGACATCACCTCGCGGCATCCGGGTCAGGTGACCGTTCAGTGGATCCGAAGCGACGGGGCGACGTCGCGGGGCCAGGTGATCCGTTTCAGCCGCGGCAATCAAACGGTTCGCGTGTACGACCACTGGCAAATGGGACGCTACAGCGGATGGACGCAGGTGCGCGTCATCGACGGTCAGGGCAACGTGGACATGTCGCGCCGCGCGACCTTCACGAACCGCTGCCGCTGAGGCGCTACGGTCGAACGGCTCGACCGCGCGGCACGCGGCACGGTCCGCGGTTGAGGAGAACCGAGATCGACCGATCGCTGTTCGCGGTCACGAGATCGACGCAGCCGTCGCCGTCCACGTCCGCGATGTCGAACGCGTTCACCGGCGCGCCCGCGTTCACCGGCACCGCTTCGGCGAAGCCGCCGCTGCCGTCGCCGGCGAAGAAGTAGACGTTCGCATCGCCGACGCCTGCAACGATCAGATCGGCGTGTCCGTCGCCGTCGAAATCGGCGGCGCGCACCGCGATGGGAAACCCGACGTGCCGCGGCTGTGCGATGCGGCGCGCTGCGCCGAAGCTGCCGTCGCCGCCGGCCAGAGTCACGAAGATGGATTCGTTCGGATCGCGCTCATCATCGGTGGTAGCGACGATGTCGGCGATGCCGTCGCCATTCACGTCGGCGAACGTGCTCGCGAGGTCGAATCCTGCACCTGCATCGATCCTCGATACGGAGATCGTGCCATCCGCATATCGAAAGATCGCGAGCTGGCCGGAGCGTTCGCCGGCGACGATTTCGAGACCGCCGCCGAACGTTCGCAGCGACGGCGTCGCCGCGTTCGCCACCCCGGTTTCGAACGTCTTCTTCGAGGCGAGAGTCGCGTCGCCATTGCCGCGAAACAAGTGGACGCGCACCGGATTGCCGGAGCCGAACGAAAAGCTGATCACGTCGGGCGTGCCGTCGCGATCGAAATCGACGACACGCGTCGGCCCGCCGTGCGTCGCCGTCGTGTACTGCGTCCCGCGGTCGAACATCAGCGATCCCATGCCGCGGTAGACGACGATGCCGCCGGACCAGTACGCGGAGGTGATGAGATCGGGCACACCGTCGGCGTCCAGGTCGGCAACGTCTTCGATTTTCTCGCCCAGCCCCGTTGCGATCCGGCGCTCCGGTTCGAACGTCCCGTCCCCGCGGTTTCGCAGGACCGAGAGCTCGGGCAGCTCATCGACCTGATTTCCGGACGCGACGATGTCGGGCGCGCCGTCGCCGTCGAGATCGCGCACGAGCACAGCCTCGACTGCCCGCGAGGAGTAGCGCAGCGGAGCATCGAATCCGCGCCACGTGCGGAGAGCGAAGAGAATCGCGATCACGGCCCGACAAAAGCCAC
The DNA here is from genome assembly GCA_035516895.1 of Thermoanaerobaculia bacterium. Classification (GTDB taxonomy): domain Bacteria; phylum Acidobacteriota; class Thermoanaerobaculia; order Gp7-AA8; family Gp7-AA8; genus Gp7-AA10. Next base: position 21,499 of record DATIZY010000065.1, read on the forward strand.
CGGCGCGCAGTTAGATTTCGTGCGTCACGAGAGCGTTGCCGCCCGTTTTCCGCGCCGAAACAGCAGCAGATCGAGGCTGAGCGTCACGCGCTGCGGCGGGGCCTCTCGCGGACGGTACGTCGCCGCGAGGATGTCGCGCGCGTCGCCGGCATTCAATTCGGCGACCGCCGTCGCACGCTCGCGCTTCACGAGATCGAACTCCGCGAACGTCTCAACGGTTCGCTGCACCCGATCGCGCCCGGCACGCCCGCGCAATTCGACCAGATCGTCGGGCGCGGAGACGGCGACGAACAGAAACTCCCTTCCGACGCGGCGAAACTCGCTCGGATTCATGCGGCCGGTGATCGACAGAATCAAATCGAACGAGGCATCGGCGTACGGAATGAAACGATCGGCATTCGCGACGATCCATTCGAACTGCGGATAGCGGCGCGCCGCGAGCTCGACCGCCGCGGTCGAGATATCGATCCCGCAGCCGCGACCGGCGACCGGCGATCTCGCCTGTGCGGCCAGGCCGGATTGCCCGTCCACGAGCGAGGCGAGATAGAACCCTTCGCCGCAGCCCGCGTCGAGTATTGATTCGGCGCGTGGCAGCATCGCACGCATCGCTTCGAGCAGGGGCCGCGCGTGACCTCGTTCGAGAAACCTCCGCCGCGCGACGACCGCTTCGGCCGAATCGCCCGGATGGCGCGACCGCCGCTCCTGCGGCTGTAGAAGATTGATGTAGCCGCTGCGCGCGATGTCGAACGAATGCGCGCGCGGACAGACGACGCGCCGGTCCTCCCGCGCGAGCGGAAGATGACAGTCGCGGACCGTGCAGAGAAGCTGGGGCATGTTCGCTGTTTGCAGTTGTCGGTTGTCAGTTGTCAGTCCCACCCTCCCGCTGCGAACTGCCAACCGCGAACTACAATTGAATCATGCAGCGCTCCACGCGAAGGCTCGCGGCGCTCGCCGTCGGCCTTCTCGCGTTCGTCGTCGGATCGGCGTTGCTCTACCAGTTCGGCATGGCCGAGCTGGAAGGAAAGTCGCGGACGTTCTGGGACGCGATCGAGTGGGCGGCGGAGACGCTCAGCACCACCGGCTACGGCTACGACAGCCACTGGTCGCATCCGGCGATGGTCATCCTCGTCGTCGCGGTGCAGTTCGTCGGAATCCTGCTCTTCTTTCTGATCGTTCCGATTTTTCTGATTCCGTTTCTCGAAGAGCGATTCGAGGAGCGTCTGCCGCGCGACGCCGGCGACATCGCGCATCACATCGTCATCTATCGCTTCGGTCCCGCCGTCGAAACGCTTTTGCAGCGGCTGAAAACCGACGCCGTGCCCTCACTCGTCGTCGAAACCGATGAAGCCGCGGCGCGCGCGGTCCTCGAGATGGAGCAGCGCGTCGTCTTCAGCCGCGCCGAGGAGGACGCTCTCGACGTGTGCAGGCTGGAGGCGGCGCGCGCGCTCGTCGCGAACGGACGCGATGAGGAAAATGCGGCGATCGTTCTCCGCGCGCGGCAGATGGGCTTTCGCGGCGAGATCTTCGCGTTCGTCGAGGAGCCGGCGCACCGCCGTCCGATCGAGCTCGCCGGGGCGACGTCCGCGTACACGCCGCGGCACATCGTCGCCGCCGCCCTCGCTGCTCATGCGAGCGATCGCATCAACCCGCGGCTTCCCGGTTCCGAAGCGATCCCCGGACTCGAGCGCCGCGAGCTGCGCGTTCCTGCGTCCTCGCCGGTCGCCGGCAAAACGCTCGGCGAAGCGGAGATCGGCGCACGCACCGGAGCGATCGTCATCGGACAATGGTCGCGCAGCCGTCTGCAGGCCGCATGCGGAGCCGACATGCGCATCGAGCCGGGAGCGATCCTCGAGCTCGCCGGCGACGGCGACTCTCTCGATCGCGCGGCCGAGATCATCGGTGCGACGTTCATGCGCAGCAGCGGCCCGTATCTCATCGCCGGGTTCGGCGAAGTCGGACGCAAAGTTCACGAGCTGCTCACCGACGCGGGCGAAGAGGTGCGCGTGATCGAGAAGCAGCCGGTGGGCGGCGTCGATTTCGTCGGCAACGTTCTCGATCCCTCGATGCTCGAGCGTGCGGGCCTGCGCGAGTCGCGCGGCGTCGTGCTCGCGCTGAACACCGACGACGCGACGCTCTTCGCCACCGTGATCTGCCGCGACATGGCGAGCGACGTGCCGATCGTCGCCCGCGTGAATCACGCGCGGAACATCGACAACATCTACCGCGCCGGCGCCGACTATGCGCTCTCGATCAGCGACATCTCCGGTGAAATGCTCACCTCACGCCTCCTCGGCCGCTCCCGCACGCGCGAGCAGCATCGCAACATCGCGCAGATCGCGGCCGGCAGCGCCGCGGGAAAAACGATCGCCGATCTCGGGCTGCGAAGGAGCGGATGCTCCGTGCTGGCGATCGGGCGCGACGGCAGTCTTCTCATTCGAATCGGAGCGAGCACGCGCATCGAGCCGCGCGATACGCTGTACGTCTGCGGAAGTGCCGAGGCGTTGAAATTGCTAGAGAGGTGGAAGGATGAAACCGTCGGCGTCGCATCAGGCCATTAAGCAGCTCATTCCGCCGCTCGCCGCGTGGGTCGTCGGAAAAATTCTCGACGCGCCGAAGGTCAAAGGAGCGATGAAGGACGTCGACTCGCATGCGTACGAGCGCCAGCGAAACGCGATGCGCGCGGTGAAGCGCGCCGGCAGAAATGCGGCGTCGAATCCCGTCTGGTTTGCCGCGGGCGCGGTGGCGATCGCGATCGGCATCGGCCTGATGGCGAAAGCGGCGCGCGGCAAGTAGGTGAACGCCTCCGCGCCGATGCGCGAAATCGTGGAGATGCTCGCCGGCACGATCGGCGAGCGAAACGTCACGCGGCCCGGCGCGTACGCGGCCGCGGCCGAGTTCATCGAACGCTCGCTGCCGGCGGCGTCGCGACAGACGTTCGAGGCCGGCGTGAACATCGAATCGGAGCTGCGCGGCAGCGACGAGATCGTCGTTGTCGGCGCGCACTACGATTCGGTGATCGGCTCGCCCGGCGCGGACGACAACGCCACCGGCGTGGCGGCGGTGATCGAGCTCGCCCGGCGATTCGGCCGGCTGAAGCCGTCCCGCACAGTCCGCTTCCTCGCGTTCGCGAACGAAGAGCCGCCGCACTTCGGCACGCCGGCGATGGGCAGCTGGCAGTACGCCCGCCGATGTCACGAACGCGGAGAAAAAATCGTCGCGATGCTGAACCTCGAATCGATCGGCTTCTACAGCGACGGGGCGAAGTCGCAGCAATATCCCGCGCTGCTCGATCGCGTCTATCCACCGGTCGCAAACTTCATCGCGTTCGTCTCGAATCTGCGATCGCGCAAGCTGCTGCGGCAATGCGTCCGCGCGTTCAAAACGATTCCGGTCGAAAGCGGCGCGCTTCCGAAAGTGATTCCGGGCGTCGCGTGGTCGGATCAGTGGGCATTCTGGGAGTTCGGCTATCGCGCGGTGATGGTCACCGACACGGCGCCGTACCGCAACCCGCATTACCACACGATGAATGACAAGCCGCACACGATCGACTACGCGCGGCTCGACAAGGTCGTCGACGGACTCGAAGCGGTCATCGCGAACCTGGCGAACGCCTAACGCGGAAGGACGATCGCGCTGACCGCCGCCGTTTGATCCTTCGCTTCGCCGTAACGATAAAACGCGGCCACCGTCAGCCGTCCTTCGCCAAACGCTCCGTGGACGCGCACATGAATCTCCCGTTCGCCGCCGGGAAGGACGACGAACGGCGGAACTTCGCGCGAGGCGATTTCGCTGTCGCCGCTCTCGATCGCGAAAGTCGCCGGCCGCCGCAAAACGCTGTTTCCGCTGTTGTGAACGAGCGCCGTGATCTCGACTTCGTCGGTCGATGTCCGGACGGCGCGCACGTCGCCAATCTCCGCTCGCCAAACTTCCGTCTCTTCGGCCGAGACGAAGATCGGAACGCCGACGCGCGAGGCAACGCGCACGCCGTCGTCCGACTGCACATCGATCATCAGCGCAAACCACGTCGTGCCGGCCGCGTTCGGCGGCAGCGTCAGGTGGATGTGCACGACATGCTTTTCTCCGGCACGAATGAACGCGCTCGATTCGCTGAGCGAAACCGAATCGGCAAGCTGCGACGTTCTCCGATGCAGCGGCTTGCCGTCGATGTCGAGCGTGAATGCTTCGATCGCGAACGCAACGCGGACACTCCCGCCGTCTGCCGAGGAGAGCGCGATGTCCTGGTCGACAGACGATCCGGCGGACGCCGTGAGGTAGACGCGGCTCGGCTCGACGACGAGACCCGCCGCGTGCGCGCGCAGCGCGATCAGAACGACCACCGCGGCGAACGCGCTAGAACGACCAGATCTCATACGTGACGTCGTTCTCTGCCGGCTCGCCATTCGTCGAAGCGCGCCGTACGGGCGCAGGGTTCTCATCGGCGATCTTCGTCCAGCCGCCACTGCCGACGTGAAGCGCCGCATCGGAGGCGTCGCGCAGGCTCACGCGTTGAAACGGCTCGCTCGCTCCCCCCGACTTCCGCACCACCACCGTATCCTCGGTGCGAAAGAGCGAGATCGCGACGGTTCCGTCCGACGTGCGCGCGATCGAATACGCGGTGACGGCGGGGATCGTCAGCGACACGCGTGCGCGGGAGCTGACGGAGTTTCCGCGCGACGATTCGATATCGCCGGCGAAGAGAGCGGGGACGATCGCGAAGAGCACCAGGATCGTGGCGGTCGTTTTCATTACCCGTCATTAGGGCAATGACACCGCCACGTGTGCCGATTAACGAAGTTCCTCTTTTCGAGGAACTTACGTCTGCAGCAGTTCCGGCGGAAGTGTTCGGAGCGTTCGGAATCCGGACGGTTATGGGTACTTGATCGCGCCGATGTCGGCGTAGCCGAGAAGGTTGATTCCGCTGCCGATGCACGGACTGCCGGGACCGAGGTGGTAGTAGGTCGCGCCAGTCGAGGGATCGTTCGTCTGCACGAACAACGGATTCGAGCTGAGGCTGTGCGCACCCGGCGTCACGCCGGAGTAGTTCTGATCGTTGTGCGTTCCATCGGAGTTCACGCTGAAATTGCCGAACACGTCGTCGTAATCGGAGTCGATGCGCCCCGTCGTGGTCTGCCACCCGTTCGCACTATTCGTGATGATGTTGTTGCGCGACTGAATCGTGCCCGACGTATCGCCGTGCACCGCTGTCGAGATGTTCGCGTCGATCGTGTTGTTCCACAGCTTTGCGGTGCCGGTCGTGCCGGCGAGCCAGACTCCGATGCCGTTCCCGCGAATGATGTTTCGCTGGATCACGGGCGAGTTGCCGTCGGTGTAAATGCCGAACTCGCTGGATGCACCGACAATCGTGTTTCCATCGATCAGCGTCGCGGCCGACGCCGGCGAATCGGCGATGGCAAACAGCGGCGCGTTCGTGCCCGCGGTGAGGGAATTGTTCGTGATGGAGGCTGAATTCGCACCGTTCACGACGACGCCGTACCCGTTCGTCGCGAGCCGGATGTCGTTGTTCGAAACGACGGCGTTCCGGACGCCCGACTCGATGCCGGCGGCGTAGCCGGTGTTCTCGATCTGGAAACCGTCGACCTGTACGAAGTTCGCGGCGAGGTCGAAGCCGTAGTCGACGATGTTGCCCTGCGAGTCGACGGGAGTCGTTCCACGAACGCGCGGCAAGAGGCCGCCGCTTTTCACGCCCTGAAACAGCGTCGGACATCCGCTGATGCCGGAGTTGATGACGCGCACGTTTCCGCTGTACGGCGCTCCGGTCTGGCTCGTTCCGACTTCGACATATGCTGCGCCGGCGAGCGCGATCACGCTGTTCGCTTTGGCGATCGTGCGGAAGGGACGTGCGACGTCGCCCAGATTCGTGTCGCTTCCCGTCGCGCTGTTGACCGTGTAGCCCGTCGTCATCGTCCACTGGATCTGGTCGAGGCGGAGTGTTCGCGTCGTCGTGCCGTTCGACAGGAGCTGAATCTTCATCCGGTTCAAGGCGTCGACGTACGGCAGGAAGTCGGAGGTGAACGTGCGGCTGACCGTGGTGTTCGTGCTGCCCGGAGTCACCGTCTGGATCGGATCCCACGCACCGCGGGTGTTGTTCCAGACGTTGACGCTGACCGATTCACTGCCGGTCCCGCCGGTAACATTGAACGTCGCGCTGAAATCGATCTGACGCACCGGGCCGGAGCCGATCGCCGCCGACTGGAATTGGGCGTTGATGGCTTCGGTGCCGTTTCCGAGCACCTGCACGACCGAGTTGTTGAACGAATCGATGGTTCGCCCGCCTTTGCTCTGTCCGGCGAGCTGGAGCGGGAACAGATAGAGGCTGGTCGCACTCGAGCGCGGCGCGCTGGCGCGGATGACGAGCGAATTCGCCGGCGTCACCGACATGTGCGCAATCGCTTTGTTCGTGGAGATCACGATTCGTCCCGCGGTCGTTGCCGTCGGCTGAACGATGGTCATCGTCGACGCTCTCCACGGCGAGGCGATCGTGGGAACCGACACCGACGACCAGCCGGCCGGAATCGTAATCGTCAACTGCAGACCGGAGGCGATGTCGGACGAGTTGCCGTTGTCGCCGGTCTCGGCAACGCGCACACCGACGTTGACCGGCGCGGCGGACGTTTGTCCGGGAACGAAGATCATCGGCACCGGAGCATCGGCTCCCGTCAGGTCGAATGAGACGACAGCATTCGACGCGTTGTGGTTGTTCGACGTCAGGGCCGTCATCGTGAAGGGCGCCGCGGCGTATGTTCCTGAGCTCGTGATCACCGAAACGTTCAGGACTGCCGATCGCGTGGTGTTGTTCCTCGTGTTGTCCTGCGGGGAATCGGCGAAGATGAAATCCTGCGCGGAGCGCGCGGGCACGGTGACGCTTCCGGTCCATCGCACGAGCGTGCGGCTGATGAGCGCCCACCCGGAAAGCGGGTTGGCGCCGAGGACGATGGTCGGGGTGAAGTTCGCGATGTTCGACGTGAAATCGACTCGCGTGACGGTCACCGGCTGATCCGTTGTGTTGACGAATGATGCGCCGTAGACCGCGACGTGCGGCGGATTCGGATCATTGTTGTTGTTGTCCGCTCCGGTTTCCACCCAGTCGCTGTACATCGTCGGGAGGATGATCGGCGAGCCGATCCCGAGCGCGTTGGTGAGCTCGTAGTAGCTTCCGTCGATGCTGTTGCTGTTCGCAAGGACGGTTCCGGCAACGGGTACGCCGGACACGTTCGTCACGATCGAACTCCCGCCCGTCACCGACGAAACGCGGCAGGTTTGCGCCGGCAGCGGCACCGATGCCAGAGGAACCGCGAAGAAAACCGAGATCAGACACGCGCGCCGCACCGCTTCCACCATTCCCCTTCCACCTTTCATTGCTGACTTGCCGCCGCCGCCAGACGTGCGCGGACATCGATCATCGTTGCGTATTTGCCGGCCGGCGCGGTGTCGTTCAGATGCAGCCGCAGCTGCACGCGAACGTTCGTCCCGGAGTCGCCGGTCGGACCACCCGTGGCGATCGTCATCGATTGCTCGAGTTTTCTGTAGCTGCCGCCATCGTCGAGAACGGAGATCGAATACGCCGCGTCCGCCTGGGTCGCGTGAGGCGCGATCTCCAGAACCCAGTCGGTGTTGCTGTGAACGACGTAGACGTGCGGCGAGAAGTCCCAGTCGCGCCGCTCGTTTGGCTGGTCCGCGGTGATCGCAAACGCGGTCTGATCCTCTTCGATCGAGACCGTGGGCGGGATCTCGTACGCGAGACGCAGCGGCGTCTCGATCTTTTGTCCGTTCAGCAGCAGCGCGATCGCGGATTGCCGCCGGCCGGGAGGCGCGTTGAACGTCGGCTTCACACGGACGTAGAGGCTCACCGGGATTCCATCCGGCGGCGTGACGTCGCCGCTTCCGACGGGCAGCGGCAATGCCGGAACGAGCGGAATCCACGTCGTCGCGTCGGTGCTCAGCTCGATTTTCTCGGTGGAGCCGGCAGCGGATTCAAGCGATGCGGCAAGCTGCCATGGCCGATCGGAAGTGACCTGCACGATCGTCCGCGATTGCGGGGGAGCGATCGCTCGTGCCGGAGTGACCGAGCCGAGATTGACGCGTGCCACGAACAGCGTCGCCGTCGACACTCCGCGCGCAAACAGCGGCACCGGCACCGCCAGCAGCGCGATTGCGCTAATTCGAAACGCTCTGCCCATTCGCCTGCCTCGACAGCGTCGCCGAGGCTTCCATCGTTTGGTCGGCTCGCGGCCCGAAGCGCAGATATGCATGCACCTTTGCGTCGTGCGCGATCGCGACGGGCGGCACGTGCACTTTGATCGTGCGCGTTACGCCGGGGTACGACGTCACCGGATCGATGTCCTTCGACGCCAGCTCCTCCGGCAGATTCGCGGACGGCTTCTCCACCGCGACGGCTCCGGAGACCATCGCGACGGCATTGCCGCGATTCTCGACGCGGATCGTCGCGTCGATTCCGAGCGGACTCTGCTCGCCTTCGATGCCGGAGATTTTCAGGTCGTATTTCTCGCTCCCCGACACCGTCACAATGATCGGAATCCCAATCCTCGGCGTAATCGTGACGCCGACCGCCGGCGCGCGACGCGGTCCCGCCCCGAGAGCCGGCGGCGCCGGAACGCTTTCGAAAAATGCCTGCGCCCAGTAGCTGCCCGACGCATCCGGCGGAATGTGCGCGGTGATCACAACGGGAACGCGACCTTCTTCCGGACTGACGAACTGCCGCTGATCGACATCGAGCCACGACTTGCAGCTCCGCGGCGAAGAGGCGACTTCGGTGCGCCTCCCGGCACTGTCGATGATGAAATCGGCGAAGCTCACGCGGATCGTGTTCTCCTGCGCCTGCGACGACGAAACGTTGATCACGCCGCTCGCCGTCGAGCCGGGCGCGCCGGAAAGACCGAGCTGCACCGGCGAAATGATCATCCCGACCGGGTAGGCGGAAAACGGCACGAAGCAAACGAACAGCAGAAGAAGACGCGTGGGGCGGCGCATCGACGTGAGGATCTCCGGGGCGCCCGAAGGCGCCCCGAACGGATCAAATTAGTAGGTCAGCGTGAACGTGATGTTCGCCGTAGCGCCGGTGACCGCGTTGAACGACGTGGTGCCCGGTACGCTGATGTCCGGGGTCTGATCGATACGCGTCCAGCCGAAAACAGAGCTGGTCATCGTGCCGCTGGCAAACAGATCGAGCGGAGTGCCGGTCGTGCCGATCGCAGTCGCCGAGCTCTTGCCGAAGATTTTTCCGTTCACGGCGACATTCGTCGTCCCGCGCGTCAAGCGAATCGCCTGCGGCGTGAAGCCTGGATCCGCCGAGAACGCAGCGTCGCCGGCAGCGGTGACGTCCATCGTTCCTTCGTGTCCCGACTGATTCGAAAACACCGCGAGCCAGATCTGGCCGGCCGTGCCGCCCGCCGGCTCGGTCACGTTCGACGGCGTGAACGTCGCCGTCGCGCAGTTGGCTCCGGGCGGAAACGCATCGGTGCAGTCGGTTGGCGATGCGGGCAGATGATAGTGGGCGTTCGTGAAGTCGAATGTCGCGTTGCTCTCGACGTCGATCGCGATGACTGCCGGGACGGTGATACTGACCTGCGACGTCGTCGCTGCAGTGTTGCCCGTGCTCGACACGGGACCGATCGCAAACGCCGCAACCGGAAGAAGACCACAGACCAAAATTGCTGCGAGATGGCTTCTGCGCATGAATGACTCCTCAATTTTTTTGTCCATCGGACCGTAGGCGAAGCCATTGTGGACGTGAGAGTAGCGGGTTATCAACCAGATTTATTTTTAGAAACAGTTATGTCCCGCCGGTAAAACGCTCGCGGGCTGTCAGCCGGCGGAGATGAAACGTCACGGTGGCGCGCCCGCCGCGCATAACGCGGACGTACTCGCTCGCCTGCCCGATTGCGGCGAGCCCTTTCTCGCGCAGCGGCGCCGCCGTAATGTCGACGCGGTACTCGCCGGCGGGCAATAAATCGAAATCGAAGTTTCCGTTGCCGTCGGTGACGACGTCGCGCTCGACCGGTCCGGCCGCGTGCAGAACGATTCCGCTCAGCAGGCGCGACTCGATCTCACCCTCCGGAACGACGCTGCCGCTGATCCTGCCTGCCGGCCGCAGCGCGAAATTCACGTCGGAGATCGAATCGGCTGTCACCGTGGTTTCGAATTTGACCGTGGGGATGAACTCGCCGATCGGCGCGCCTTGCGGCAGTAATCGCACCGGCCACGTTCCCGGAATGACGCGCGCTTCGAGCTCGCCGTCCGCATTCGTCCGGTACCTTCTGCCGTCGATCTCGATCACCGCCGGCGCGATCGCGGGTTCGCCCGAATCGAAATTGCCGTTTTGATTCTCGTCCTCGAACACATGCACGTGAATCGTCCCTGTGCCCGAGTGAGTGAAGCGTTCTTCGACGAGCGGCAGTGCGCGGGTTTCCCGCGGCGCGAACAGCATCTGCTCGCCCCATCGCGTGAGCTGCTCGCTGCCGACGGCGACGAGAAAGATGTTGAACCGTTCCGCGCCGCTCGTGACGCGCTCGTACGTGAACTGCAGATTTCCGTTCAGCCACGGGTTCTGCGCAGGATTGATCCGCAAGGTTCCCCACGTTTGGCGATAGGCGTTCTGAACGACGCCCGCAGGCACCACGTCGATGCCGGCTTCGCCCGTGAAGTCCCACCGGTGGATGTCGAAGAGGTTCGCACCGACCGCCGCGCGATAGTCCGATCCCGCGGACGTGCCGTCGGGACGCCGCGAATCGGCGACGGCAAAGCGTCCGTACAAATCGCGAACCGAGGAGGTGAGGTCGACGTCGATTCTGCGGCTTCGCAAGCCGAGCTCGGGATCGGCGTCATTGCGCGTCGACGACGTGAACAGCTGCGTCGCGATTTGCAGCGGCCTGGTGGTGACCACGAATCCGCCGCCGGTCTCGCGCGTCTCGCTGTCGGCCGGAAATCGAGCGCCGGGATCGCTGTGGACGCTCGACTCGTTGTGCGTCGCCTGCAGTGAAAAACGCTTCAACATCTGATACGACGCGCTGATGCTCCGCGTGGACGTGAGGCTTCCAACGTCTTCCGGATCGAGGATGCTGAACACCTTCGCCTGCGAGAACGATGCGCCGGCCGAGAGACGGCCGCGGTGGTACGCGGAGGCGAGACCGTAACTGCGGCGCAGCGCCGCGTAAAAACCTTCGCCGCCCGCCGGACGAAAATGCGGAGACAACCAACGCAGAAATCCATCCATCGTCACGGACGACGTCGTCACGCGGGGTTGCAGCGTCAGGGCGAATCCATTCGCTTTCACATCCATCGCATGCGACTCCTCGGTCACCAGTCGAATGCGCAGAACGGAGCTGCGGCGAACCTCGCCCGCCTGAAAAAAATTCAAGGTGCGCGTCCCGCCCGCGGGCGCCTGTGTGTGCAACGCGCCGGCCGCGAACGCCAGGTCTCGATCGAGCGCAACCCATGTCGCCTGTCCGCCGATGATGCGATCGCCCGTCCCGAACGCGTAGGTCGAATCCGTTCCGACTCGAATCAGCGAAGAACCGGCGGCACGTCCGCCGAAGATCTGCAGCGAGATCGACGGCGAAACCCGAAGGTTGGCGGCAGCTCCGCGAAAAAGCGATGTCGTGATGCTCGCGAGATCGTTCTCGCCCGTGTCGCCGAGGTTGACGGAAGTGTCGCCGAGCGTGGCGTCGATCGACGTTCGGCCGGCGGGAACAGCGCTGACACCAATCGCGCCGAACGGCGCACCCGCCGTCGCCGGCCGGATCTCGGAGACGAATCCGCGGATCACGCCGCCGGACGGCAGCGATTGCGCGAAGGACGTGGCGATGAATCCGGAGCTGTCGGAGCGAATCTGCGGACGCGAATCGGAGATGCCGCTGAGGTTCGCCATCGTGCTCACGACACCCGAAGGCGACGGCTGCGACGCAAGCACCTCCGTCGCCCGGTTCGCGACCGATTCGGCGGTGACGCTGACTCCGTTTGCCACCGCGACCGCGCGCCACATCGCTTCGGTCCGCGGCTGCAATCGCAGGCGCACACCGCACATGCCGCCGCTCGTGTACGCGGCAGCACGCATCGATTCCATGGGCCCCGAGCTCCATTCGACCCGCGGCGGCAGACCGGCTGCGACCGCATTCGGCAGATCGATCGTAATCATCGGCGGCGCGGCGGCGAAGGGTTCGCTCGGCTGCGGCGCGACACTGACGGCCGCCGCAACCGGCGCCGACGAGCGAATGAGAATCGCCTTCGATTGCGCGATGACGGCGAGAATCTGTGCGGCTCCCGCGCAACCGTCCGAATCCGCGGGATCGTGCAGAGCGAGCGTCAATGACCGGCCGTCGATCGCAAAAGCAACGTACGGTGAGAGCGAAGCGAGCGACACGAACTCGCCGCCGGCCGCATCCATCCGCGCGCCGGCCTTGAGTCGCGCGAAAACGAGGATGCGCGTCCACATCGGTCCCGTGAACCCGAGGCGGGCGAGATCTGACGGGCGAATGAAAACGTCGCTGCCCTGATGGATCACGGTGATTTCCTGCTTCGTCGCCCGGCCGGCCGACGCGGAGACGACAAGCGTTTCCGCTCCCGCCAGGGACGAAGAAAAAACCGCGACAATCAGGAAAAAGGAGGTGCGGACGAGAGGCAAATCACTTCCTTCGACGTAGTCTAAACGGTGTAGCCTTTTCGCTGTGCCATCCTTCCTCCTCACCGGCTATCCCGGCTTCCTCGGCTCCGCACTTTTGCCGAAGCTTCTGGCGCGCGCGCCCGAGACCACGGCGATCTGCCTCGTGCAGACGAAGTTCGCGGCGCTCGCGCGCGAGCGCGCCGCGCCGTTCGGCGAGCGCGTGCGCATCGTCGAGGGCGACATCACGCGCAACATCGAGCTGCCACCCGGCGACATCGACGAGATCTACCACCTCGCCGCGATCTACGACCTCTCGGTGCGCCGCGACGCCGGCATGCGCGTCAATGTCGAGGGCACGCGTAACGTGCTCGGCTTCGCGGCGCGCTGCAAATCGCTGCGCCGGCTTCATTACGTCTCGACGTGCTACGTCAGCGGGCGCCACGAAGGCACGTTTCGCGAAACGGATCTCGATGTCGGCCAGCGCTTCAACAACTACTACGAGGAGACGAAGTTTCTGGCCGAGGTCGAAGTCAGAAAACGTACAGGATTACCATACATAATTTATCGCCCGTCCGTCGTCGTCGGCGACAGCCGCACGGGCGAGACGCAGAAATTCGATGGACCGTACTTCGTCATCCAGTGGATTTTGCGGCAGCCGAAGATCGCCATCGTGCCGGCGCCGCTCGGAGCGAAGCGCTTTCGCTTCAACACCGTGCCGCGCGATTTCATCATCGACGCGATCGAGACGCTGAGCGCGCGCGCGAACCCGGGCACGTGCTATCAGCTCGCCGATCCACAGCCGCTGCTCGTGCATGAAATCATCGACGCGATCGGCACGGCGAGCGGACGGACGATCGTGCGCATCCCGCTGCCGATGTTCATCGCGAAGATGGGCGCGCCGCTCTTGCGCATCCCTTCCGCCGCGGTGCCGTACTTCACCCACCCAACCACCTACGACACCACGAACACCACTCGAGACCTCGGCTTCGCTCCGCCGCGTTTGCGCGATTACCTGCCGCGACTCGTCGAGTTCGCGCGAGCGCATCCCGAAATCGGCGCCGCCGCGATGGCCTAACGCTTCAGATCGATGACGGTGATCTCGCCGCCAACGCCGAGGCGCGAAGGCGGGCCCCAGTAGCCGGTGCCGCGGCTCACATACAGCAGCATGTCGCCGACGCGATGCAGTCCGGCGACGACGGGCTGGAACCAGCGGATCAGCAGATTGAACGGAAAGAATTGACCGCCGTGCGTGTGCCCCGAAAGCTGCAGATGAACGCCGAGGCGGCGCGCGGACTGCGCGGCTTGCGGACGATGCGCGAGCAGAACCTTGAACGCGTCGCCCGGTGCGCCGGCGAGGGCCGCGGCGGGATCCGGGTTGTGTGTGTAGCGGCCGGCGGGATCGGTCACCCCGGCGATCACGAGCCCGTCGCGCACGACGCGATGCTCGTTCTTCAGAAATGTCAGGCCGAGACGCGCGAATTCTTTGACCCATTCGCCGGCGCGCCAGTAATACTCGTGGTTGCCGGTGACAACGAAGACGCCGTCGCGCGCGCGAAGATCGCGCAGCGTCTCGATCGCGTGGCGAAGATCGCCGGCATAGCCGTCAACGAGATCGCCCGTGATCACGATCGCATCGGCATCGAGCGCGTTCGTCCGCTCGACGAGCGATTCGACGAAGCGACGCTGGATCGTCGGCCCGATGTGCACGTCGCTCCACTGCACGATGCGATAGTCGAGCGGCGCGGGAATCTCGAGCGAGACGACGCGCGGACGGCGCGCCTGAATGAATCCGATGACGAAAAGCAGCGCGGCCGCAGCGATGGTGACGAAGCTGATTTTCGTCGCGCTGATCTTGAGCAGCACGCGGACGATGTCGGACGTCAGCACGAGCACCAGCAGGATCGAGAAGAGGCTCATCGTCAGGTAGCCGGCCCAGTGAGCGAGCGAGCGGAATCGCACCGCGTCGGAGCGGCGCACGATCAGCGGCAGCATCGACACAAACGGCATCACCAGGACGACACTCCAGGCGATCAGCGGACGGATGCCTTCCGCCGCCGCGGCGACCAGCAGCGGCCGTCCGGCGTAGACGTGCAACGCGACCCACAGCGTGACCAGGCCTGCGGAGCGGATGAGGTCGTTGGATTGAATGAGAGCGCGGACGCGGGACATCGGACTCATCACAACAACGGATGAGTGAACGCGCATTGCAACGCATCAGCTCGGAGGCAGAAATGAGATTCCGACCACGTGATCACGAACGATTCATCGGAGGCTACGATCCCGAACACGAGATGCCGGATCCCGAGCGCGATCCGCGCGACCGCTGGCAGTCCGATGCGTACCGCCGAAACGCGCGCGACACGCGCTTCATGTACCGCTGGAACCCCGATCGCATCGAGGAGCAGCGCGGATGGGACCGCGGGCGCGGCCGTGACATCGAGAACGAGATTCGGCCGCGCGATCGCTACGAAGCGGCCTACCGAGCCGGATACGAAGCGGGATACGACCGCGGCTACGAGCACGGCTACACCGGCTACAACGACCGCCGCCGCTACGACTGGGACCGCGACTGGGCCGAGCGAGAGTGGCGCGACCGGTACTGAGTTGAAAGGACTGAGGACTGAGGACTCAGGACTGAGTGCCCCCCGTCCGCCTGCCACTCGGCCAGCCGCGGCGTCGGTGGGTGTGACTCAGTCCTCAGTCCTCAGTCCTCAGTCCTCAGTCTCAGTCCTCAGTCTCAGTCCTCAGTCCTCAGTCCTCAGTCCTCAAACTGTAACCAACCACCCTCCCGGCGCATCGAATGGACGTCCGGAACTTTTCCGAGGCGCGCGCCGTTCGGATGCGCAGGAGGATTACGTGAGTAAGCTCTACGCCACACTTGCCGTCGCTGTTGCGCTGTGCGCGTACGCCGCAACTGGAGGTTGGATGAATTTCCACAAACCCGCGGATCCCGAGCTGAAGAAGACGCTCACTCCGCTGCAGTACGAGGTCACCCAGAACGACGCCACCGAGCGGCCGTTCCAGAACGAGTACTGGAACAATCATCAGGCCGGGATCTACGTCGACGTCGTCTCCGGCGAGCCGCTCTTCAGCTCGCTCGACAAGTTCGACTCCGGCACCGGCTGGCCGAGCTTCACGCGGCCGCTCGACCCGGCGAACGTCGTTACCCGCAGCGATCACAAGTTTTTCATGGAGCGCACCGAAGTCCGCTCCAAACACGCCAACTCACACCTCGGTCACGTCTTCGATGACGGTCCCCCGCCGACCGGCCTGCGGTATTGCATGAACTCCGCGGCGATGCGCTTCGTCCCGGTCGAGAAGCTGCAGCAGGAGGGCTACGGTCAGTACCTGCCGCTGTTCCACAAGCAGGAGGCGCACAAGTGACCGAAGTCGCGACGCTCGCCGGCGGCTGCTTCTGGGGCGTCGAGGAGCTGTATCGCAAATTGCCGGGCGTGATCGGGACGACGGTCGGATACACCGGCGGCGACTTCGCGAATCCGAAATATGAAGACGTGAAGACCGGCCGCACCGGGCATGCGGAGTCGCTGGAGATCGAGTTCGATCCGGAAAGGATCAGCTACGACGAAATCCTCGATTACTTTTTCCGGCTGCACGACCCGACGACGGTGAACCAGCAGGGCAACGATCGCGGCACGCAGTACCGCTCGGCGATCTTCTACCACGACGACAAGCAGCGCGAGGCCGCCGAACACGCGAAGGCGCGCGCGCAGGAGAAGTGGCCGAAGCCGATCGTGACGCAGATCGTCCCGGCGGGCGAGTTCTGGCCGGCCGAGGATTATCATCAGGATTATCTGCAGCGAATACCGTGGGGATATAACTGCCACTATTTGCGGTGGTGACTGCTGCGATCGGACGTCAGAATCCGATCGAAGGGTCGACGCGGGCGAAGAAGATTTCGCTCGTCAAAACGATGAACCCGGAGCGGCTTGACCTTTCCGCTGAGGCGGTCTGAGATCCTTCGCTTCGCTCGGGATGACGGACTGTGCCGCATCGATCGCCATCGTCTTCGCGTTCTGCAGAAACGCGGCGACGCCGATGTTTTTCCACGCCGGGCTGATCGGCATGGTGATCGTGCCCGGATGGACGCGCCACAGTTTGCGAACGATCGCGTCGTCCACCGCGGTGCGTCCCATGTTCTCGCCGCCGCGCACGTGCGTGGTGATGCCGTTCTCGAAGACGACGAGCATCACCTCGTCGTCGGCCGGAATCTGACCGCCGATCGTCGCCTTGATCGCATCGCCCTCGCGCACGGCGTCGAGCGTCAGCTTGCCCGCCTGCGCACGCGCTGCGTTGTCGATCGCAGCCTTCATCGCAGCCGCATTCGATCCGACGAGCTGCTGCGTGCCGTTGACCACAGCCTGCGGCGTGTACGCCGAATTGAGTCCGAACGTGCGGACGTACATCACCTGGCGCTCGGTCCATTGATGGGACGAGAACGGATCGTGCCAGAAGGCGTTGTCCCAGTAGTCGACGTGAAACGCGAGCGGAATCACGTTGGCGTGCTGCTTCGCAAGCTGCGAGATCAGCGCATCGGCCGGCGGGCAGCTCGAGCAGCCCTGCGACGTGAAGAGCTCAACCACGACCGCCGCGGCGATCCACGACAACATGCGCGGCCATTCTACGTCCCGGCGTTTGCACGATCGCCACGCCTCCGAGAATTGTCAGCATTGCAACAATCGAGAGCGGCGTCAGCTGCTCCCGCAGAATCAGCCAGCCGAGAATCACGGCGACGAGCGGGTTGATGTAGGCGTAGACCGAGAGCGTCGTCACGCGAATCTTTCGCACGGCATAGACGTACGACGTGTACGCGAGCACGGAACCGAAAAGCGTGAGATATGCGAGCGCGCCGAGTCCTTCGGCGCTGAATGTCAGGCGGCGCGGCTCGCCGGCTGCGATTCCCGCGATGCCGATGCCGATTCCTCCGATCAGCATCTGAAACGCCGACGACATCAGCGGCGGCACGTCATCGAGGTTGTACTTCGATCGAATCGTGCCGTATTGCCACGCGATCGACGCACCCTGCATGCACACCGCGCCGGCGATGAAATGTGCATCGAACGCTCGGCCGGCGCCGCCGGGCGTCACGAGCAGCGCGACGCCGATGAATCCGATGATCATTCCGATCGCGCGCCGCGCGTCGATGCGCTCGCCCTCTTTGCGCATGCGCTCCATGAGCACGAGCCAGAACGGCGCGGTCGCGACGAGCAGCGCCGCGTCACCGCTCGGCACCCACTGCTCGGCCCACACCACGGTGAAGTTGCCGATGCCGACCATCAGCAGTCCGACGATCAGCAGCTCGACGAGCGTGCGCCTGTCGCGCGGAACCGGCTCGCGTCGAAGAAGCGCGAACGCGAACAGAATCAGACCGGCGACCACGAAGCGCGCGCTCGTCAGCAGCATCGGCGGGATCGTCCGCACGGCGATGCGAATCGCCAGATACGTCGTCCCCCAGACGATGCAGACAACGGCAAATGCTGCGTACGCAAGCGCGCGATCCCGCGTCATCCGCGGGATTGTCGCAGAGTCAGCAGGATGCCGCTCGCGCCTCGACCGACTCTTCCTCGCGCGTCCGGGCGACGCTCGGACGCGGATAGCGGTACTCGACGCGCGACATCATCGCGCGGACCAGATCGCGCTTGAGATAGTCGACTTTCACCGCACCTTCGCGGGTGCCGAGGAGCCGGCGGAGCGCTTCGCGGTCGAAAATGATCGTCCGCAGCTTCAGCCGGCTGCCACGGACCGCATAACGGATGACGTCGCGCTCGGCCGGGCAGGCACGCAGTGCAGAAGGATCGAGAACGCTGACGATCTCCGCCGCGAGTCGTACTTCTTCGGTGTTGCTGATCGTCTTTTTCATCGTTCCTCCGGCGCTGTGTTCTGATGGTATAGACGGCGGCAAGCGCCAAAAGTTGCTATGCAAGTGACCTTTTCACCGATAGGAAACAGCGCCGAAGCAAAACCGAACGAGACGATTCTGGACGTCGCCCGCCGCGCGGGCGCACCGATCGGAAACTCGTGCGGCGGCA
>DATIZY010000066.1:0-7390 GCA_035516895.1 Thermoanaerobaculia bacterium
AGGCGGTGATCTTCACGTACGACGGCTGGAGCGCGATGATTTACTTCTCCGAAGAGGTGAAGAACCCGGGGCGGACGATTCCGCGCGCGATGTTCGGCGGCTTGTTCGTCGTGATCGCGATTTACCTCCTGCTCAACGTCGCCTTTCTGCGCGTGGTGCCGCTGCCGACGATCGCCGGTGAGAATCTCGCGGCCGGCGTCGTCGCGCAGCATCTTTTCGGGCCGTACGGCGACACGATCCTTCGATCGCTGACGATCGTCGCGCTGCTGAGCGCCGTCAACTCGAACCTGCTGATGGGCCCGCGTGTGGTGTTCGCGATGAGCCGCGACGGCCTGTTCTGGCGCGCGGCGAGCGAGGTGAACGAAGGCGGCACGCCCGACATCTCGCTTCTCTTCAGCAGCCTGCTCGCGGCGGCGTTCATCGTCTCCGGCCGCTTCGACCGCGTCATCGCGATTTTATCATTCTTTTTCGTTGCTAATTATACGTTGTCATTTTTATCATTATTTGTTCTGCGCCACCGCGAGCCCGACGCTCCGCGCCCGTTTCGGGCGATCGGCCATCCGTTCACCACCGGCCTCGCGCTCATCGCCTCGGTCGCGTTTCTTGCCGGCGCGATCGCCGGCGACACGCGGAACAGCCTCTGGGCGCTCGGCGTTCTGGCGATCAGCGCTCCGATTTATCTCGTCGTCAAACGAAAACGATGATCGACCCAAGGCTGCCGTTCGCTTCGACGCTTCCATCGAGCTACTACATCGACGCCGCGGCGCTCGCGGCCGAGAACCGCGCGATCTTCGCGCGCACGTGGCAGCTCGTCGGGCATGAAGATCAGGTGCGCGAGCGCGGGCAGTTTTTCACGGCGACGGTCGCGGACGAGCCGCTTCTGATCGTGCGCGGTGATGACGGAGCGCTTCGAGCGATGTCGAATGTCTGCCGCCATCGTGCCGGCCCCGTCGCGAAGGGTTCGGGCAAGCGCGCGTCGCTGCAATGCGGCTACCACGGCTGGACGTACGCGCTCGACGGAACGCTGCGCACCGCGCCGGAGATGGACGGCATCGAATGCTGGGACCAGTCGTCGGTCGCGCTCCCGCGCTTTCGCATCGAAACGTGGAACGGCCTCTTGTTCGTGAATCTCGACCCCGACGCCGCACCGCTTGCCGGCTTCCTCGGCGAGCTCGCCGGCCGCACGTTCAAGGGCTCGTTTGCAGCACGAAAGGATTGGAGCGTCGGCTGCAACTGGAAGGTCTACGTCGACAATTATCTCGAGGGCTACCACATCCCGATCGTTCATCCGGGACTGTTCAGGGAAATCGACTATCCGAACTACCGCACGGAAACGCGCCGCAATTTTTCGATCCAGCACGCGCCGCTGAAGCGTCCGCAGCGCATTCGCGGCGACGGCGAGGCCGAATACTTCTGGGTGTTTCCGAACCTGATGCTCAACGTCTATCCCGACAATTTCTCGACCAACCTCATCGTGCCCGCCGGCCACGACAGGACGCTCACGATCTTCGAATGGTATTTCCGCGATCCGGAGCGTGCCCAAAAAGAGATCGAGGAGACGATCGCGTTCAGCGACGAGATCCAGATCGAGGACATCGAGATCTGCGAGGCCGTGCAGCGCGGCCTGCGCTCGACGACGTACGAGACCGGCCGCTACTGCCCCGCGCGCGAGAACGGCGTGCATCATTTTCACGGTCTCTACGCGGCCGCGATGGGACTTCGTTCGTAGGCGCGGCCGTGCCGCTCCACGTCCGCGAATCTCTTGGTTCTACTTCATGCGGGCGATCTTCCTGGCCGCCGGACAATCGGGATCGTGCGCGCCCGGCAGAATGCCGACGCTCATCAGGAACGAGCCGGTGATCTCGCCGCCGGTGAACACGAACGTTTTCCTGAACAGCTTCACCCACGCGTCCTTCGACAGGCCGCGATGCGCATCGAGCCACTCGGCGAAGGAGCCGAGCGACTGGAGTCGCTTCGCGTTTTCGATGGCAGCGTCGATCTTCAGCCGGTTGCGGATGATTCCCTCGTTTCGCATCAGCCGCTGACGGTCGCGCGCGGTGAACCGCGCCACGCGCGCGATGTCGAATCCGGCAAAGGCCTCGCGGAACGCTTCGCGCTTTTTCAGGATCGTCAGCCACGACAGGCCTGCCTGATTGATCTCCAGCACCAGTCGCTCGAAGAGCGCATCGTCATCGCGCACCGGGAATCCGTACTCGTTGTCGTGATACGGCCCGTGGACGGGATGATCGTGCGCAAAATCGCAATAGCTCATGATTGGTTGACGGTTGACGTGTTGTCTGTTGTCCGGTTGTCAGTTGTCAGTTGTCAGTTGTCAGTTGTCAGTTGACGGGTTTCTGGTGCCAACCTCTTCGGCCTCCCGAAATGATATCGAATGCAATTTTCATCCGGTAACCGGCAACCGGTAACCGGCAACTGTATTCATCACGTCAAATCCAGCCTGAAATCTGTCGATAAATACATCAAACTTTTTGTTGCAACATTTTCGAGAAGCGACGAAACTAATCGTTGCCGATGCCAGCCGAGATTGTCATCTCCGCTGCCCTCGTTGTCCTTGCCATCGCCATTTCTACAGCTCTTGTGGCGGTGTGCATCGTCGTCGGCTCTGCTTTCGTTTCCATCACCTTTGCCCTGACCGGCCGCCAGCCGCGGCTCGTCCGGCTGCCGGGCGTCAGGCGTCAGGCGTCGGACGGCGGTGAAACGCAAATCAAACCCGTGGTCCGAGACCCGACGCCTGACGTCGAGGTCTCGCCCGAGCGGAACGATCTCGCGAACGAGATCATGTCCAACGCCTCGGAAGGCATCATCGTCTACGACCGCGACATGCGCTGCCAGGTGTGGAACCGCTTCATGGAAGAGCTCACCGGCCTCCGCGTCGACCACGTCCTCGGCAAACGCGCGGCCGATTTCTTCCCCGCGGTCGGCGAGCAATCGATCGAGGACATCCTCACGCGCGCGCTCAACGGCGAGACCGTTCACGTCGCCGAGACGCCGTACATGATTCCGGGAACCGAGAAGCAGGGCTGGCTGAGCGCGTCGTATCGCCCGCAGTTCGATTCGAAAGGTCACGTGACCGGCGTCATCGGCCGCGTTCTCGACCTCAGCGAAAAGAAGCGCGCCGAGCAGCAGATGGAGTATCAGACGTACCACGACGCGCTGACCGGACTCGCGAACCGGCAGCTGTTCCAGGAGCATCTGTCGCTCGCGATCGCGCTCGCCCAGCGCAAGCGCCGGCCGGTCGCGGTGCTCTTCCTCGATCTCGATCACTTCAAAGTCATCAACGACTCGCTCGGCCATTCTCTCGGCGACACCCTGCTGCGGGAGGTGGCCACGCGCCTCCGCTCGAGCGTGCGCGAGGGCGACGTCGTGGCGCGCGTCGGCGGCGACGAATTCACGATCGTGCTGCAGGAGCTCGAAAAAAAGGAAGACGCTGCGGCGATGGCCCAGCGCGTGCTGCGCATCATCGCCGAGCCGATCGAGGTCGAGGGACAGCGGCTGTACATCACGACGAGCATCGGCATCACCGTGTTTCCCGACGACGGCGAAGATGCCGAGACGCTGCTCAAGAACGCCGACAACGCCATGTATCGCGCGAAAGCCGTCGGCCGCAACACGTACGAGATGTCGACGCAGGAGCTCAGCAAGTCGATGCAGGAGCGCCTCACGCTCGAGAGCGGCCTGCATCAGGCGATCGAGCGCAACGAGTTCGAGGTCTACTACCAGCCGCAGATCGACATCAAAACGATGCGCATCGTCGGCATGGAGGCGCTGCTGCGATGGCGGCATCCCGAGCGCGGGCTGATGTCGCCGGCGAGCTTTCTCTCCGTGGCCGAGGAGCGGGGGTTCATCGTGCTGATCGGCGATTGGGTGCTCCGCACGGCCTTGCATCAGGCAAAAGCGTTCCGCGACATGGGATTTCCGGAGTTCCGCGTTGCGGTGAATCTCTCGGCGCGGCAGTTCCGCGAGCTCTCGCTGATCGACAGCATCGAGTCGGCGATCCGGCAATCGATGCTCGAACCGTCGTCGCTCGAGCTCGAAATCACCGAAAGCGTGGCGATGGAGAACATCGACCTCACGCTCAAAGTGCTCGAGCGCCTGCGCCGCACCGGCATCAGCATCGCCATCGACGACTTCGGCATGGGACATTCGTCGCTCAGCTACCTCAAGCGCTTCCCGATCGATTGCCTGAAGATCGATCGCAACTTCGTCGAGGACCTTCCCGATCGTTTCGAAGACGCCGCGATCGTGCGATCGGTCATCGAGCTTGCGCAGGGCCTGAATCTTCGCGTGGTGGCGGAAGGCGTGGAAACGAAACCGCAGCTCGATTTCCTGCGCGAGCACGGCTGCCGCGAGGTGCAGGGCTTTTATTTCGGCTTCCCGGTGCCCGCGCCGCAGTTCCAGGAAACGCTCACGCAAAGCCGCGCGTTCGAGCGATCGCACTGACGAAATCGGGACGAGGACCTGCGCTCCCCCGAACGCTCGTCGTTCGTCGCGGTTCGATCGTCGCTGATCACGACCGCAAGAGCTGCTTCGCGGCGCGCCGTCCCGTTGCGATCGCTCCGGCGACCGTGCCCGTCTGATCGCTGCTCGTCGCTTCGCCGGCGAAGAACAGCGTGCCGTCGATCGGTCTGGCAAGCGCATCGTGCGCGTGTTCGCCGCCCACGCCCGCGTAGCTGTACGCGCCGCGGCTGAACGGGTCCGATTGCCAGTCATGCGTCCGCGCAGAGTCGAGTAGCGAGTCGATTTTCTTTCGCTTGACACGGAGGACGCTCGCCAGCGAATCGAGCGCGCGATTCACGACGTCGTTCGTCGCGAGCAGCCGGTCGGCGGCGTGCCCGCCCGACCACCCGGTGAGCATCGACGAGCGCACGGGCGCGGTCGTCCACCACGTCGGCACGAGCGGATCGCCGGAATGTACGAAGTTGCGGTCCGCATCCCAGAAGCGCTCCCGAAAACTGAAAACGATCTTCACCACGTGCCCCACTTCGAGCTTGCGCAGCGCGCGCTCCTTGTCGCGGAGAGCCGGATCGAATCGAATGGCCGCTGCCGACTTCCACACGCCGATCGGGATCGTGATCAGCGCCGTGCGCGCATGAAATGTCTCGCCGCGCTTCGTCACCGCTTCCACCGATCCGCGGCGCCAGCTCACCTGCGCGACTTCGGTGCCGTGGTGGAGAACGGAGCGCGACGGGTCGATGCCGGCGCGCAGCCATTCGATCAGCGCGTCGTATCCGTTCGCGATTCGAAACTGCGCCGGTTCTTCCTGTTCTTCATCCGACGATCGCAGCGATGCGGCGCTGATGCGGTCGGCGTGCGAGGCGTGATAGCCCTCGACGAAGTTGAGCGCGAGGCGGCGGTCCGCCGGCGAGAGGTTCTTCTGCCGGTCGAGAAATTCGGCGAACGAAGCGTCGCGAGCGCGCGCCGGAATGCGCGCCCGAATGCGCTGCACGCGCGACCAGAAATTTGCGATGCGCCGGAGCGCGCCGCCGCTCGACCACCAGTGATCGTCGGGCAGCTGATACGCGATGAGAGCGCCCGCTTCGACGATCGAGAACGTATCCGCGGCTTCCCCGTGAATGAATTCCGCACCGAGCTCGATGGGCAGCGGAACGTCCGCGGGATGGAGAGTGAAGATGCGCCCGCCGATGCGCTCGCGCGCTTCGAGGACTGCAATCGATTTTCCTGCGCCAGAGAGATCGCGGGCTGCGGCAAGACCTGAAGCGCCCGCGCCGATGATGATTGCGTCGAAGCGGTCAGTCACGCCCGCTCATTCGCGGACGATCTCAGCCCACGGCAGCTTGCGGACAGCCACGACCTTTTCGTCGATCTGCGCCTGCGTCGCTTTGTCTCCGAGAACGCGGCGGAGGTAATCGACCTCCGGAGAGACGAGCTTGTTGTGCTTGGGCAACAGGCGAATCGCGGCGCTCTGCAGGTTGCGTTCAGACACGGTGATCATCTTCGGGGTTCGGATGGCTTTCTCTGTCATACAAGAACTCGCAACGAGGGTTGAAGGTGAAGTAATCCAACGGATGAGATTACCTTTTTCGCGCTGTGGTCGGTTTGCGCACTCCAAGAGTACCGCGAAACGAGAAGCTTTGCTGTACAAAGTTGCTCTCCGCCGACGTGCAGGAGCAGAGCGCGCAGCGAAGATTGTCGAGGTGCGCGGCGCGCGAATGTCCGCAGAATTCGCAGCGCTTCGTCGCGTTCGTGTTTCCCATCACGAAATAGTGTGATCAAGAAAGGTGCCGTCGTTGCAATTTCTCCTCCTCGTAGAATTTCGCAGGATTCGAGAAGCCGATTTCGCCGCGCGGCCGCACAATGTGCGCATGAAAACAGATGAGCTGATCGCGGCGATTCAGAAGGGCGATGCGACAGGCGTCGCGAAGCTGCTCGACGAGGATCGCTCGCTCCTGAATGCCAGATCTGGAAATGTGTCGGCGATTCTCCTAGCGCTCTATCACGGCCATCCCGAGATCGCTCAGGAGTTTGTGCGGCACGGTGCCGAGCCCGACTTCTTCGAGTCGTGCGCGCTCGGCGACCGCGATCGCGCGCTCCGTTTGTGCGAAGACGCCAGCGCATTCAGCGCCGACGGTTTCCCGGCCCTCGGACTGGCGATCTTTTTTCAGCATCCGGAGCTCGCGCGCGAGCTGATCGAGCGCGGGGCCGACGTCGACGCGGCCGCGAAAAATCCACAGCGTGTAGCGCCGGTTCACGCGGCCGCAACGGTTCGCGATCGCGCGACGATGAAGCTTCTCCTCGAGCGCGGGGCCGATCCGAACGCGCGCCAGCAGATGGGATTCACGCCGTTTCACTCGGCCGCGAGCCGCGGCGATGTCGAGATGGCGAAGTTGCTCATGGCGCACGGTGCCGATCCGCGCGCGAAGACCGAGGACGGGAAAGACGCGATCGACATTGCGGAGAAGTACGGTCAGCCGGCGTTCGCCGAGTGGCTGCGGACGACTTTGTGAGAACGATTGTCTGTGTCGTTCAATGTCCAGCGCGCGACTGCGCAGCGTGCCCTGCGGCCTAACAATCCGAGCGCCGAGAACGGCGCATGATTGATGTCCCCTGATCTCAGTCCGTCACCACGTGCAGCGCGACGATCGCGAGGATCACCGCACACGCCGACGTGGCAAGGGCAATCAGGAGCGTGGCGAAGTGCATCCGAATCGCGCCGAGCGTCTGATGCGCGGCGGCGCGAAGCTCCGCATCGCCACGCCACTGTTGCAGCAGCGCTCCACCGCCGATCACCACGACCGCAATCGGCAGCGCGATGAGCAGGATCCAGAGCGAGAAGGGCGGGTGGGTGGCGTACCACGTCACGATGCGCTCGGCCGTGTGCGCCGGCTCGTACTGCTGCGGCTGAATGTTG
>DATIZY010000067.1:0-44499 GCA_035516895.1 Thermoanaerobaculia bacterium
CGCCTGGTCGGTCGCGCTGATGGTCGCCGCGCATGCGAACGCGATCTCCCTCGCGCGCTATGTCAGCGGCGCGGATCTTGTCGGCGCGGTGTTCAGCGCGAGCACGTGGACAAAAGCGGCGTCGACGCCTCTGCACACCGACCGGCACTATCTCGCGCTCGTTGTCGTCGCGTTCGTCGGCGCCCTCCTGTTCGCGTTGCGGCGCGCGGCGGCGCCACTTGCAGTCGCGTACTGCGCGATCTTCGTGATCGCCGTCGCGATCTCGGCCGCCCGCACGCCGAAAGCCGCGGCCGCGTGGCGCACGCGCATCGACTTGCGCAAGTCGATGCGCTTCGGCCCGCTCGTCGATGAGCGGGGCCTGCTCGCCGACGAAGTCGATTGGGCGCGCGCGACGGGACACAACGCGCGCGCGGAGTCGACCTCGCGCGAGATCGCGGCGATCGACCGGCTTCTCGCGGAGCTGAACCGTTGACGGACCGCGCCGAGGAGCGCCGGCGAGGATGGGGTGCGGCGATCATCGTGCTCGTTTTCGCTGCTGCCGTGGCGATCACGAATCCGATCGGAAATTTTCCGCTCAACGACGACTGGGACTTCACGCTGTCGACATGGAATCTCGTGCACACCGGCCACGTGCAGCACACGCCGTTCACGTCGAACATCGCCGTGCTCCAGTATTTCTGGGGCGCGCTTTGGACGATTCTCTTCGGCGCGTCGAGCACGGTCCTCCGTTTCTCGACCCTCGCTCTCGCGCTCGCCTCGGCGGTTCTCGTCTACACGATTCTTCGCCGCTCCGAAGTGCCCGAGTGGCTGGCGACGCTCTCCGCTCTCGCGCTCCTCTTCAATCCGCTCGTGTACTGGGCCTCGTTCACGTACATGACGGATGTACCGGAGATGTTTCTATCGATCGCCGCCTTCGCGCTGCTCAACGAAGCGCTGCACCGCGACGACTCCGACGTCTGGCTCGCGGCGGCTGTCGCCGTCGCGATCGCGTCGTTTTTCGTGCGGCAGATCGGGATCCTCAACGCGGTCGTGCCGCTCATCGCGATTCGAAAAAAGAAGATCACGATCGCCTACGGCGCCGCGAGCGCGCTCTATCTCGTTCTGCTCGCGAGCGGAGCGCTGTTCGAGTCGAAGCAGGAGCTGCAGATTCACATGATCCGTTCCGGCGATCTGCTCATGGGCGCGGCGCACTACGGATTCCTGAACGTGCAGAACGCAGCGCTTTTCTTTCTGCCGCTGACGCTGCTGTGTGTGGGCCGGCTTCAGCCGGGTGAGCGCCTGAAGCCAGTCGTCACATTTTCATTCGCAGTCTGGTTCGCGGCAATCGCGTGGCATCTGATCGCGCTGGGCCGTCCGATCCCGTATCCCATTCGCGGCAACCTCTTCGTCAACTTCGCTCTCGGTCCGCCGACTCTGCGCGACACGTTCGTTTTCGGGATGCAGTACCCGTTTCACATCGCGTACGCCTGGCGGATCGTGCTGATGATCGGGACGACGCTGCTGGCGATTTTCGCCGCCGTATTTCTGATCAGGGCGCGCAGCCTTGCGGCGATCTACTGCATCACCGGCACGGTGATCATGATGTTCCTGCGCATCTACTTCGATCGTTACTCGATCGACACGATGTGGCCCTTCGCGATCGCGGTTCCGATGGCGATCAAAGACGCACGGCGGCTCGCTCCCGCGGTGGCGCTCGTGATCCTGATGATCTTCTCGGTCGCCGGCACCGCGGAGTACCTCGCGTGGAATCGCGCTCGATGGGATGCGTTCCGCTGGCTGCAGTCGCGCGGCGTGAACCTCGAGGAGATGGATGGCGGGTACGAGATCAATGCGATGCTCGCGCTGCGGAGCGGACAGAAATTTCTCGGCAAGCCGGGATTCGGCGTGCACGACGACCGCTACATTCTCGCGTTCAACGCGGTGCCGGGATATACCACGCTCGCGACGTTTCCTTACCGGCGGCTGTTAGGCGCAAGCGGCGTCGTGCGCGCCATGCGCAGGGTCAGACCTTAAATCTTAAATTTTCTACGGGGCGTGGAACATTCTCTCGCTCGGATCCTACGGAAGGTAGAAAACTTAAGATTTAAGGTCTGACCCCGGTGACTGTGCGCTGTTCGATGCGCTTGACGCGCGGCGCCACCACGACCCGATGCACGAAGATCCCCGGCGTGTGGACGCAGTCCGGATCGAGCTCGCCCGGCTCGACCAGCTCCTCCACCTCGGCAATGCAGACCTTGCCCGCCGTCGCCGCCATCGGGTTGAAATTGCGCGCCGCTTTTCGATACACGAGATTGCCCATCCGGTCGCCGCGCCACGCCGCAACGAGCGAGAAGTCGCCGACGATGCCGCGCTCCATCACGTAGTTTCGGCCATTGAACTCGCGCGACTCTTTCCCCTCGGCCACGATCGTGCCGAATCCGGCCGGCGTGAAAAACGCCGGGATGCCCGCACCGCCCGCCCGCATGCGCTCGGCGAGCGTGCCCTGCGGAACGAATTCGACCTCGAGCTCGCCCTTGAGAAACTGCCGCTCGAACTCCGCGTTCTCGCCGACGTACGACGAGACCATCTTGCGAATCTGCTTCGTCTGCAGCAGCAGGCCGAGGCCCCAGTCGTCGACGCCGGCGTTGTTGGAGACGCATGTCAGGTTCTGCACGCCTCGTTTGACGAGCGCGGCGATGAGGTTCTCCGGAATGCCGCAGAGGCCGAATCCTCCGACGACGAGCGTCGCGCCGTTCGGAATGTCGCGCACGGCATGTTCGGCGGACTCAACGACTTTGTCGATCATGGCACGAAGATATCAAAGTTATCGCGCATGACAGACTACCTCCTCGACGACGAGCGGTTTCACGGACCGTACGCGCGCGACACGTATCGTCGCGGGTACGGCGGCGACTACGCGCGCGAGCAGCCGATCGATTTTCGCGGCCGCGGTCCGAAAGGCTATCGCCGCTCGGACGAGCGGATCCGGGAAGAGGTCAATGAGCGGCTGACCGAAGACCGGCACGTGGACGCGACCGACATCGACGTGAACGTCGAACGCGGAGTCGTCACACTGTCCGGCCGCGTCGACTCGCGATTCGAAAAGCGGCGGGCCGAGGATGTCGCGGACAGCGTGCGCGGGGTGGTGGATGTGATGAACGCGCTGCGCGCCGGGCCGGCCGATCGCGAGCCGGCGATCGGAAAAGCGTCAGAATAGGCGCGTGCGCGACCGCTTCGCTGACGTCCGATACGAGGTCTGGTTTCACGCGCGCCGGATGTGGGAAGCGGGCCTCGTCGCCGGATCGTCCGGGAACGTCAGCCGGCGCGTGCCCGACGAGCCGAACCTCATCGCGATCACGCCGACCTCCGTTCCCTACGATGACATGTCGGCGTCGCAGATCGTCGTCGCCGGGCTGGCGACCGGCGAGAGCATCGAATCCAAAGAGCCGCCGTCGTACGAGCTGCCGATGCATCGCGTGATTTACGGGGAGATGCCGAATGTCGCCGCGATCGTGCACACACACTCGCCGTTCGCGACGACGCTCTCGATTCTTCGCCGTCCGCTGCCGCCGGTCCTGGACGAAATGATCGTGCACTTCGGCGGCACGATCGAGGTCGCCGATTACGCATTCACCGGCAGCGAGGCGCTCGGCCACAACGCCGTGCGCGCGCTCGGCGACCGTCCCGCGGCGCTGCTGGCCAGCCACGGAGATGTCTGCGTCGCTTCGAACTTATCGACGGCGCTCAACATTGCAATCGCGATGGAGGCCGCCGCCCGCGTCTACGTGCAGGCGCTGCAGATCGGGGAACCGGTTCCGCTTCCCGAGAGCGCGCTCGAGGCGGGGCGGCGCCTGTTCGAGATGCGGAGAAATGATCGAAGCTAATTCGACGACGCGCACACGGGCGAGTCGCCTGCAACGCGCTTCAACCAGAACGTCTCATCGCGGTCCCCGACGAGGCGGAATTCGACGCTCGCGCTTCGATTGACGAACAGGGTCGTTGACCGCGCGTCATTCATGCCGAGATCAACGATGGCCGGCGATTCGCTCTGCAAGTGAATGCCGATGTTTTGCCGGCCGGGAACGGAGACCCGGATTTCCGCGCCGCATCGCGACCATGGAGGAGACGGAAGACGATCCGACGTGTTGCGGCGCCTCCGCTCGACGTCGTCGCGGATGAGCCGCGCTTCGTTCATCTGTTGCGCCGCGGGCGATAACCTCAGCAGCGTCGCGCCGGCCTCGTCAAAACGTTCCGAGGCCACGTAGCGCGAAGCGAGCAACATCAGATACGAGGACCATTCGAGAGATCCTGCATCATCTGCCGACCGTGCGATCTGCTCGGCGCCGGCGACGTCACCGGCCATCAGCCGGAGCTCGGCCAACATTGGCGGAGGGATGTCGCGGAATGTCTCGGAGGCCGGCAGCAGAACCTCGGCATAGCGCGTTGTGTCTTCGTTGCGTGTCATGAGATAGCGGATCGCGTCCGCGACACGGTCGGTCCGCCATGTACCGGCGGTGCGTGCGGAACAGACGCTGACGAGAGTCGCCGCCTGCGCGTGCGCCTCGGGCGTGTCGAAGTCCCACACCGAATGGTCATCGAACCAACTGCCGCAGAGGCGCTGCGCGTCGTTGAGATCGCCACGCCGCACGTGCCGCTCGATGTCGTCCAGATCGGCGACACGCTCCTCCCACTCCGCACGCTCCCACCGACGGCGCAGCTGCCAGGCGAACGAAAGCTCGTTCGTGCTCGCGAAGTGATCCGATGCGACCAGCAGGGACTGCGCGGATTCGGGAAGATTCGCCACCGCTGTTTCCGGACCGACCACGGAAGCAAATGAGGGAAAGGTCAGCCGGACGAAATCGGGATCGGCGAACGCGTGCTGGAAAACGGTCGCGGATGTCGCGCGATGCACGTCCCGCAGCTGCGGCCATGTCGCCACATACCCCGCCGCGAGGGCCTGCCAGACGGAAAGTGCAGCAGGCGCCGCGCCGGCTGCCGTCATGAGGGGCGTGGACCATCGTGTCGATTGCGAGACGAGCTCCGGCCGCAAGTCTCTCGTGTCTTCGGTCAGAACGACCTGGCCGAGCAGCGACTGGTGGAACGGCCAGCCGGGGCGCGCCCGAATCGACGCCAGAAGCAGATCGCGCGATGCCTTCAGCTCTTCAGGCAGCCGGGTCATCGCGCGGAGCCACGCCTCGCGGACATCGTTGGGCGCGTGCGCCAGGTCGACCGACTCATAAGCGTCGCGAAGCGCGGCATCCGCGGCGATGTCGGCCGCCCAATCGGCCGCCGGCGCAAAGCCGATCGTCTTGACGACCTCGGGCCGCCGCTTGCCCACTTCAAACCTGGCCACATAGTTCTCCACGGGTGCGCGTGCCGCCCGATCATTCCGGTAAAGAGCAACGGAAGCGATGAACGCAGCCGCGCATGCAGCCGCGGCGATGGTGCTCAAGAATTTGTGCATGGGTCGGCGGTTTTTGGAGACAACCTACTGTAGCAGAGCCGTCCCGGCGGCTATAATGAATGTCGACTCCGCGCTCAATCGCTTCATGCAACGATGACCATTGTTCTGCTCGTAGCACCCGCTCTGCTCGCGGCGGCGATCGCGTATGGTTTGACGCCGGTCACGCGCGCAGTGGCGTTTCGCATCGGAGCAGTCGACCAGCCCGGCGCGCGCAAGCTCCACGAAGTTCCGACCCCGCGGCTGGGTGGTCTTGCGGTCATCGTGGCGACCGCGTCCACCCTCGGCATCGTTGCGATCCTGGGTCCACGGGGCGTGCGCGTTCTCCCGCTGGAAGTCGTCATGGCGATCGGGATCGGTGTCGTTCCGGTCATTGTGGCGTCGCTCATCGATGACATCCGCGGCATGGCAGCAATGCCACGGCTGCTGATTCACTTCGCCGGAGCCACCACCACGGTGCTTCTCGGAGTCCGGCTCGGAGACACAATCCACCTGTTCGGACATCAGATTCACATCGGCTGGCTCGCCATTCCGATCTCCATCCTCTGGCTTGCGGGCACGACAAACGCGTTCAACATCATCGACGGGCTCGACGGATTGTCCGCCGGCCTCGCACTGATTTCCTGCATCAGCCTCGCCGCGGTTTCGGTGATCATGCGACGCTACGAAATGACGGGCGCGTCGCTGGTGCTCGCGGGTGCGCTCGTCGGTTTCCTTCCGTACAACATTTTTCCGGCGAAGGTCTATCTCGGCGATACGGGAGCCACCGCGCTCGGATTCTTCCTCGGCGCGCTGACCCTCGGAGGCGGATCGACAACGTCCGCCGGTCTTGCGGTCCTGTTGCCGATCCTCGTCCTCGGTGTGCCGGTGGCGGACACGCTCCTGTCCATGCTGCGCCGTTTCGTGCGGCGGATTCAGGGAGCGCCGAGCGGAATTCTCGACGCCGACCGCGACCACATTCATCATCGCCTGCTCGCGCTGGGCCTCAATCACAAGCGAGCGGTCATCGTTCTGTACGGCGTCGGCGTTCTTGGCGCCACGTGCGCACTGTTGTCGTTGTTTCTCAACGATCAAAACGCGGGACTCCTGCTGCTGACGCTCGTCCTCGGCGTCATCCTCGGAATCGCGAAGCTCGGATACGACGAATTCTCACTCATTCGCAACGGCGCCGTCCTGCGGTTTTACGAGCGGCCGGTTCTGCGCAGCGGGCTGTTCGTCGTGTTTGTCGACCTGGCGCTGATCGCGGCGTCGATTTACATCGCCGTCGGACTGAAGTACGACGACTGGAGTGTCCGCGGCCACAGGCAACTCGCGCTCGACCTCATCGCGCTTGCGCCGGCGGTGACCGTTGCGGTCTTCGGGCTCATGGGGATCTACCGGCAATCGTGGAGCAACGCGAACATCGACGATCTGATCAAGTCCACCGCCGCCGCCGCGATCGCCTCGATTGCGACGCTGCTCATCAGCCGTTTCGTCATCCTCCAGGGCGCGTCGCTCACATTTTTCGCGATGTACGCGATCGTCTTCGTCGGATTGATCAACGGCAGCCGCGCGTCGTACCGCATCCTGCTTCACTGGAACCGACGATCGAATCAGCACGGCGAGCCGGTGGTCATCTACGGAGCCGGAAAAGGGGGAGCGCTCGCGCTCCGCGAAATGCTGACCAACAGCGACGTCGCAATGCGGCCGGTGGGGTTCATCGACGATGATCCAACCAAGCACGGGCGGATCGTCAATGGCTACCCCGTTTTCGGCGGACTCGGCGCACTCGAATGGGCCGTTACGGACGGAAAAGCGACCGGAGTCGTGGTCGCGTCGGAGAAGATCCCGATTGCAAAAATTCAGCATGCCCGCCGCGCATGCGAGCGCAATGGCGCGTGGCTGACGTATTTTCAGGTGAGCTTCCGCAAGCGTGTCGTGAACTCGCCCTAGATCACAAATCGTTCGCCACGAATCCCTGCGTTAGCGGCCGGCCCTCGATCACAGCCCTCGGGTTCGTGTCGAAGAGCGCCGTCTCGACCTCCGCCGGCCACTCCCGACGGATCTTCTCGCGCGCGGCCGACATCCGGGGCGGACGCCGATTCACCGAGTGCGAATCGGAGGCGATCACGTGGACGAGGCCGCGGTCGAGCATGTCCAGCGCCGCGGAGGCCGCCGCCCGGCCGAACTCACCGATGACGCTCGCGGAAGTGACCTGCACGATCGCGCCGAGGTCGACGAGCCGCTGAAGCTTCTCCGGCTGCGCGGCAAGGACGAGATGGCGCTCGGGATGAGCGATGACCGGCCTGACGCCGATCAGCGACAACTCGTGAAAGACGCTCTCCGCGGATTCGGGCAGCCGTGTCGGCGGAAACTCGAGCAGAAGATACGAAGAGCCGTTGAGCATCGTCAACGGGCTTCCGGCCTGACAGAGCTCGACCGCGTCGGAAGAGAAATAGTACTCGCATCCGGCGAGGATCGTGGGATGGCCGCCGAGACGCCGGTTCAATTCCGCCACGAGCGCGCTGCGCGCGGCAATGTCGTCGTTGACCCAGTCGTCGCGCAGCACGTGCGGCGTGGCCACAATCGTCTCCACGCCATCCTCGGCGGCCGCATTGCAAAGTGCCACGGCCTCGTCCCAGTCGCGCGGACCGTCGTCAATGCCGGGCAGACAGTGGAAATGGATGTCGATCACTGCGCTGTCGTGTTATCCGCGGACGGACGCGCCCCGGAGGTCGACGCGACGGGTGCCTTCGCATTCGACAACGATTCGAGAATGCCCCGAAACTCTGCCATCGCCCTTCGTTTTGTGAACCGCTCTTCGAACAGCTCGCGCGCGCGGCGCCCCTCCTCCTCGCGCAGCGCCGGCTGGCACTGATACCGCCGGATCGCGGCAGCGAGGCCGTCGGCATCGCCGATGGCGACATGCGTTCCGCAGCGTCCGGACGAGATGATCTCGAACACTTCGCCCTTCGCGGGGCCAACGTAGATCGCGGGCCGCCCGGCCGCGAGGATGCCGTAGATCTTCGAGGGCACGAGAAGCCCGGGCGCGCCGTCCTTCATCGTCACGAGATGGACGTCGCCCGCGGCGAGATTGTCGTTCAGCAGATCGCGCGAGACAGGAGGTCGGATCTCGACGTTTTGCAGCTCCATTTCCTCGCGCCGGCGCTGGACGTAGGCGAGCTGCGGCCCCGCACCAACGAAGGCGAAGTGGATCTCGCGCTCGCGGCGCAGCCGCTGCGCAGCGTGGAGAACCGTATCGAAATCGTGTGCGCGGCCGAGGTTGCCGGAGTAGAGGACGACGAAGCGGTTCTGCCAGCCCCACTCGCCGCGCAGAGCGCTGTCGGCCGTCGGGACGGGAACGATCGCGCTCTCGTCCGACCAGTTGTGCACCACCTGCACGCAGTGCGCGCCATTGGCGCGAAGGCGCTCAGCCATCGATTCGCCCAGGGCCACGACGATGTGCTGCGAACGGATGGTCATCC
Source organism: Thermoanaerobaculia bacterium (assembly GCA_035516895.1). Lineage (GTDB taxonomy): Bacteria > Acidobacteriota > Thermoanaerobaculia > Gp7-AA8 > Gp7-AA8 > Gp7-AA10. Next base: position 8,905 of record DATIZY010000067.1, read on the forward strand.
TCGACAAAAGACGCAGCGCGCGTCCGAGGGCCGACCGCTCGCGAAGTGCTCCGAGCGCGAAGAGGAGATCGGGGTAAACGTCCATGCTCCAGAGAAGCGCCTTCGCGCCGCGGACTCGCGCGGCAAACGCGCCGGCGAGCGCGATCATCGGCGGCGTCGTCAGAGAAATGATGACGTCAGGCCGTGGCCCACGGAGCATCGTCACGGTCGCACCCGCAACGAAGGATCCATAGTCCGTGCTGCGCCCGAGTGCACTGCTCCGTCCGAAACCGGTGATCGGGATTCGCTTCACCGCCACCGCGTCGATCACCTCACGCCGTGGATAGCGCCGCGATGGATCGGCATAGGCGCGATCGCCGCAGATCGCGGTGACCGCATGCCCCTCGGCTGCGAGTGAGGAGCCGAGATCGGCGAGGACCTGCGCGGTCGCTGCCTCGTCGGGGGCGTAGTACTGATTGAGCAGTGTGATGTTCACTGGAGCCCGGAGCGTTCGACGATCCAGTTGCCGAGAACCAGCCGATCCATCTTCGTGCGAAGGAAGCACTGGATCGCTTCATCGGGCGTGTTGACGATGGGCTCATTCTCGTTGAAGGAGGTGTTGAGAAGGATCGGCACACCGGTGATCGTCTCGAAGGACTTGATGAGCTCCCAGTAGCGCGGGTTCTGCTCGCTGGAGACGGTCTGCAGGCGTCCGGTGCCGTCGACGTGCGTGACGGCTGGAATTTCGGCTCGCTTCGCGGGACGGACCGGATAGACCTTGATCATGAAAGGATCGGGGTAGGACTCCTCGAAGTAGTCGCCGACGCGCTCCTGAAGGATCGAGGGGGCGAAGGGGCGGAACGGCTCGCGGCGTTTCACGCGCGCGTTCAGGATGTCTTTCATCTCGGCGCGGCGCGGATCGACGAGGATCGACCGATTGCCGAGGGCGCGCGGTCCCCACTCGCTGCGGCCCTGGTACCAGCCAATGATCTCGCCGCGTGCGATTGCCGCCGCTGTATCGGCCGTGAGCGCGCCGGAGGATTCTTCGCGGCGCACGCGAAGCCCTCCGCCGCCATTGCCGTGCGGATCGAACCCGGGGACGCGCTCCTTGAGGGCGGCCACGATCGCACTCTCGTCGTATCGCGGTCCCCAGTAGGAATGGGTCATCACGAAGTCGCGCGGGTTGTGCAGCTCCTCATGCCAGACGTAAAGAGCGGCGCCGAGAGCGGTGCCGGCGTCGCCGGCGGCAGACTGGATGTAGACATCCGTGAATCTGGTATTGCGAAAGATCTTGCCGTTGGCGACGGAGTTCATGGCGCAACCGCCGGCGAGACAGAGCGCCTTGAGACCGGTGCGCCGATGGAGCCAGTTCAGCCGATGGAAAAACGCTTCCTCGTACATCGCCTGCAGCGAGGCCGCGATGTCTTTGTGCTCCTGCGTGATTTCGGAGCCAGGCTCGCGAGGAGTGCCGAGTGTTTCGACGAGTTTTTGCGAGAAGAGTCGTCCGATGACGGGCTCTCCGCCCTCCCATGACATCGTGACCCCTTCGGCGGCGTGGACGAAGAAGTCGAGATTCGTCTGGAACTGCCCGTCGTCCTCGAGGATGACGATCTCCCGCATCTGCGGCAGGAAGCGAGGCTCGCCATACGAGGCGAGACCCATCACCTTGTATTCGTCGCCATACTTGGGAAAGCCGAGGAATTGCGTGATGGCGGTGTAAAAGATGCCGAGCGAGTGGGGGTAGACGACATGATCGAGGATCTCGAGCGAGCTCCCCCGGCCGATCGCCGACATCGACGAACAGAAATCGCCGAATCCGTCGACCGAGAGGCATGCTGCCTCCTCGAACGGGGAACAGAAGAACGCGGAGGCGATGTGGGCTCGGTGGTGCTCGACGTGATGGATTCGGCCGCGAAAGCCGGCGTCGATGGTTCGCAGCCGGTCGCCCAGATCGGCGACTTTGCGGATGTTTGCCATCCGCGACTTGACCGTGTCGAGGCTCTGCATCTTCCGCAGAGCAAACAGGATCTTTTGCACGAAGTGCGCGCTCGGATTGCGCGAGATCGCGACGTGCTCGATTTCGGATAACGCGGTTCGCGCATCCTCGATCACGGTCCGGATCGCGCCCTCCGGAAAACCGGCCCAGTGCTTGATCCGGTTGAGACGTTCCTCTTCGAGGCCGCAGACAAACGCGCCGTCCTGCAGCGCCGCAGCGGACGAGTCGCCGTGAAACGCGTTGATGCCGAGAATGTTCATATCGGGATTATCCGTTCAGCGGAGGTGAAACGAGCCGGCTTCACCAATCTCGGCATATCGTCTCCGGCCCGGTCATCGCTCACGCCGAACACGACTGCGCCGGCGATCATGCTCACGCCTCTGCAGCGATCGGCCCTTTCGGCACTCTGTCCTTCAGCTGCAAGAAGTACTCTTCGAGAGTATTCCGTGAGACGTATGAAAAGATGATGGCTACGCTCGCCACACATACGAATCTGCCGAACACAAACAAATCCGTCGACACGACTGTGGGGCGAGTCACGAGTCTGTCAAAAATCGAGAAAAACAGCAGGTGATAAAGATAGAGCCCATAGCTGATGTTGCCGAAGAACCGAAAGATTCGAAAAGCAACGCCCGTCGTTCGGATCTCCGCGCCCGCGCAGAGCACGACGAGTCCTGCGAACACGAGGTAGGCCGGAGTGACCTGAAAGGCCGCGCCGAGGGCGCGTGTCCTCGTTGCAATACCGAACGGTATTCCAACAACAGCCGCAAGGATTCCTGCCGCCATCGCGGCATAACACAAGACTCGAATTCGTTTGCGAGAATATCCTCGCACAAGAACGGCGCACGCGGCTCCGAGCGCCAGGCCATCCAGGTTGAACCACGTGTATGAGTAAAGGCCATCTGTCGCACCGAAGCGAAAGCTCAAGTATCGAATGAGCGGCTGAGCGGTAAAGACTGCGATACTCGTCCAAAGAATCGCGCGGTCCCGACCGAGAATGCGCGTAGCCGCGGGCCAACACAAGTAGAAATGTTCCTCTACGGCAAGAGACCACAGAGGACCGTATGGGTTCGGCACGCCGATGAGTTGCGACACATTCGCCAGGAAGAGCGAGCTGCAGATCAAGGATGAAGGCCGCACTGATGTGGTCGCGGCAAGCAGCACGATCAAAAGTGCAAACGCGGGCAGAATACGGACGACACGCCGAAAATAAAACCGTCGATAGTAGTCCTCCCGGCCGCGCGTTGACAGAAGGATTCCCGTGATGAGGAATCCTGAGAGTACAAAGAAAAGTTGTACGCCCAGCCACCCTGGTCGGACGATGATTGCCGTGTATTTCGCCCAACCCGTCCTCAGATTCTGCGGCACCGACCAGAAGAGGCCGTGGTAGAACAGCACCATCAATACAGCGATGCCGCGAAGAGCATCCAAACCGGCGAACCGAGGATTGGCCGCAGATGGACGCTGCGTCCGCGCAGGTTCTTCAATCATCATGACGATCCGATTGGCTCTCCAGGCGTGGCTCGCGATCAGGATCTCGCGACATCCGCTGCAGTGTCATTCGGCACCCGCGTGTCAATCATCAGGGGCCCTCCGGCCAGCGCATCATCCAGATTGTGCCGTCCCGCAGAACCACTGCAAGTCGCAGTGAAACGCGTTGATGCCGAGAAGGCTCGCCGTCATGTCGAGAGCGGTTCCCGATCGCCCGCCTGCTGGCCGCGAAGCTGGGCGATGTTGACGTCCACGAGGAGCCGGTACCAGAGCGCCTGCATGAAGTGAAACACGAGTCCCTGCCGGCCGTCGAGAATGCCGAGCCGAATGAAATACCGGTAAAAGAAATACAGGAACGGGCGGACGTACAGCGGCTGACGCGACCACATCCGCTTCAACCAGCGGACGCGGTCATCGGCGCTCCCGAACAATTTTCCGCGGGGCGGAACGCGGTCGATCTCCTCGCGGGCCTGCAGCATCGCATATCGATTGTGCTTGCTGATCCAGACGCCGATGTCGTCCTCGTTCCGGTTCTCTTCGATCATGAAGTGCTTCAGCACGACGGTCGGACCGGCAACGGCAAAATGATGATCGACATATTCATCGACGTCGATGTGGACTGCTGCGCGCCGGAACAGCTTCAGCAGGCGCTTGCTCCCGTAGCCGCCGAAACGGATCGGCGCGCCGCGAAACATCTGGCGCCTCCGGAGGTATGCGCCATTGGCACGCGGGTTCTTCTCAATGAACGCGGAGATTTCCTGCTGCAGCTGGCTCGAGAGTCGCTGATCGGCGTCGAGCGCCAGGACCCATTCCGATTCGATCGGCAGATTGTCGAGCCCCCATCGCCATTGCCGCGCGTGTGTCTCGAACGGATGATGAACGACACGTGCGCCGAGCTGATCGGCGATCGCAACCGTGCGGTCGGTACTTCCCGAATCCACGATGAAGATGCTCTTCGCCAGCGGCAGCAGGCTCTCGACGCACGCAGCGATGTTCTTCTCTTCATTGAAGGTCAACACCAGTCCCGTGAGCGCTGCGCTCTGGGTCATGGTGCACCCACGAGACGTTCGTACTCGCCGATCAGGCTACGGGCCACGCCATCCCAGCGGTAATGCGCTTCGGCCCACGATCGCGCGGCAGCGCCGCGGCGTTTGCGATCCTCGATGTCGGTCATCGCCGCGGTCAGAGTTGCCTCGAGCCCTCCGCCGTTGACCACCCATCCGGCGTTGCTCACGGCCACATCGTTGCTCAGGCCGACTTCCCTGGCGACGATGACCGGAACGCCGGCCGCCATCGCTTCCGCCGCCGCCACGCCGAAGTTCTCCTGAGACGACACGAGAGCTGCCACCGCAGCGCCGGCGATCAGCGCTCGCTTTTCATCAACCGACTTCCAGCCGACGAAGTCGACGGCGCCCGCGGCGCCGCAATCGCGCACCAGGCTCTTCAAGACGCTGACGTAATCGAACGGGCCATCTCCCGCGAGCACGAGACGCCATCGGTCACGTCGGGTGGAGGCAAACGCGCGGATCAACCATTCGAGCCTCTTCACGACGTGCATCCGTCCGGTGAAGATCACATACGGCCTCTCGATGCGTTCGGAATCGAACATCGCATCGTCCACGCCGAGACTCGTGACGAAGCCACGGGGAAGACGAAGGCGATCTTCGGCGAGCCGTTTCTCGTCTTCGCAGGTGTAGTGGAGCGCCGAGGCATGCTGGAGCATTCGTCTGGCGCCGCCGACGACCATCATCGCCTGCTTCCGGCGTTTGTGATGTGCGAGCGCCCACGGATAGAGCGAGCCAATGGGGCGGACGACGTACGGCACGCCTCTCCTCCGGCACGCCGCGGCCGCAGCGATCGATGAATGCGAGAAGACCGCGTGAATATGGACGAGATCATACGACGCGACATTGGAGTCCAGCCACGACGCGAGCGATCGCGAGTATTTGTATGACTCGCTGAAATCGCGGCGAAAGAAGATCGCCCGCATGCCGCCGTACTCCACTTCGGATCCAAGCGGGACATCGAGCTCACCGCCGCCATCGGCGGAGGTCGTCGCGACGATCGCATCGACACCGCATCGGCGGAGCGAACGGACAAGGCCGCCGATCGCTGATGACGGTCCGCCATAGCGCGGGGCGACCGCGGGAATGACGTGAAGCACCTTCATGCGATCGCCCCGAGTGCGTCGCACACTCGTCTCCTGAAGACGACACGCCCGTAGAGCCGGAGCATCTGCTGCCGGAGCGACGCAGCATCGAACCATGACGGCGGACCCTCGCGGCGAAGAAGCCGGATCAGTCCGTCGCGAACGGCGCGGGCATCCAGCGGATCGACGAGCAGGCCGAGCTCGCCGTCCGCGAGGGCGTCGCAGGTCCCGTCGCGGTTTCCGCCGAGAACGCAGATCCCCGATGCCATCGCTTCGAGGAAGACGATGCCGAAGCCTTCACCGGTGCTCGGCATCGCAAACACGTCGGCGAGACGGTAGTGATCCGGCAGTTCGTCATCCGGCACGAATCCGCAGAATGTAACGGCGTCGGCCAAGCCGAGATCGATCGCCAGCCGCTCGATACGTTCGCGGTCATCGCCGTCTCCGGCGATGAGATACCGCACCGGCGCGACCGAACGAACCTCGGGGAGCGCACGAATCACGGCGTCGTATCCCTTGTAACCCTCGGAGCTCCGGAGTCTCGCGACCGTGAGAATGACCTGCTCGCCGCTTCGCAATCCGTAACGCTCGATGAGCGCCGCCGGTTTGGGTCCCGGCGTGAAACGGACGTCATCGACGGTATTCGGGACGATCGTGATCTTCTCAGCCGGGATGCCGATGTGAGTGAGCCGGTCGCGTGTCCAGCGCGAGACCGCCCAAACCGCCGATGCGCGTCGGAGCGCGCGCTGTCGCATGCGCGACAGACCGCGATGCACGTCGATCCCGTGTGCGACGAGAACGGAAGCCGCTCGTGTGGCGCGCGCGGCCCAATCGACCACCGGGCCGAAATTGAGGTGCGTGCTGACGATGACGTCGGGCCTGCGACGAACGGCGGATGCGAACAACCGTGCCGCAAAGACCTGCCGTCGTGCGAATCGCGGAACGTTTCCCGTGCCGTGCAGAGACGCGCCGTTCCACGAACCATCGCGATCGCTGAGGCTCCAGAGATCGAGATCGTTCCCGCTGTTCGCGAGCGCAAGCGCGAGCTCGCGGCTGAACGTCGTAATGCCGCCTCCGAAGACGGAGAATTCGGGAGCACAGACTTGCATGGCTCGCGGGCTCATGTCACCGCGTGCAGAGCGGCCAGCAGCCCTTCGGTTGCAGCTTCGTAGGAGTAACGCGAGATGTGTTCTCGCGCTGCGCGCCCGACGGCCCGCAGACGCTGGCGATCCGAAAGCGCCTCACGAATCGTTCGCGCGAGCGCGTCCACGTCGCCGGGCTCGAAGGTCCAGCCGGTCTCCCCTTCCCGGATCAGGTCCGGCACGCACCCTGCGCGCGAGCTCACGACCGCGGCGCGGCTTGCGCTCATCGCTTCGTTCACCGCGAGTCCCCACGTCTCGTTCATCGACGGAAGGACGAACAAATCGGCGGCGGCATACAGCAGCGGCATCGTGCTCTGATTCTGAAACGGCGCGAAAAAAACGTCGCGGCCGAGGTGAGGGCCGGCGGCCGCGCGAAGCTCCTCGTCCATGCGGCCTGATCCGACCATCAACAGAACTGCGCGGTCGGGGCGGGCGAGCAGAAACGCACGCAGCAGATCGAGCGGCCGCTTGTTGGGCTCGAATTTTCCGGCAAACATCACAACCGCGGCGTCGTCCGGGATGCCGGTTGCACGCCGCCATTTTGCGGCATCCATCGGATCGGCCGCCGCAAAGCGCTCGATGTCGACCGCGTGCGGCGCGAAATACATCTTGCGATCAGCGACGCCGCTGCGGCGGTAGTAGTCCATGTTTGCCTTGCCGACCGGAAGGAATGCCGCGAACCGGCGAAAGAGCGCACGACGCGCGATGCGTGCCGCGACCGGTCGGATTCCGCGGCCTCTCGAGAGATCGTGCGAATCGCCGCGCAGCAACAGCGGCACGCGCCACAATTTCGGCGAGAGGAGAAGCCGCAGATGCGATGCGTACGCGTAGCCGAACATCAGAATGGCGTCCGGCGACCATGCTGCGATGCGCTGTGCGAGGCCGGGATTGTCGAGACCGAAAAAGTGATGAGTCCCCGGATCGCGGCTCCGGTTAGGCGCGTACTCGAACTCGTACCCGCTGAGCAGCGGGATGTCCCACTGGACGTCCACTCCGAATTCGCGGTCGCGTGTCGGTTGCACACCGAAGTCCCACAGGTAGAAGACGCGAAGCGCGACATCATCGCGCCGCGCGATGTGTGCGAACCATGGGGAGAAGTACTGGATTGCATGCGAGACAACCACCGCGAGCCGCGTGCGCTCCGGATCCTGGACAGACATTGAATGCCGTCACGACGGACGGACCGAATCGCCTCCCGCCAGCCCGAAGGCGACCGTCGGAGCCGCGTGTGTTGTTGTGACGACGGGCCGTGGACTCGAGGACGGCGCCACGAAACGCCACATGCGATCGCTCGCGTATCGGAGGACGACCGTGAGTACGATCAGGCTCGAAAGCGCGCCGCCGAACAGCTTGATGTTGGAGTACTCGAAGTAGATCGCCGTTCCAAGCAACAGGTTTGTTGCCACCGCCAGACCGAAGAGCCGTGCCTTCGTTCGCGTCGCCAGCCAGCGGTACGACCATCCCCAGAAAACGCCGAGAAGCACGATCGGTACGAACATACCGATCGGGCCGAAGTCGATGTAACTCTCACCGGCGTATCCGATGCTGATCGATGTCCCTTCGTCCGCCCCCGCCGCCCACACGCCGGTGAATTCTCTTGTTCGGTCGGAGTCATTGATCTCCGCCTTGCTGGGAAAAAAGAACCGGGGCGTGAGGACATGCACGAGCGCTTCGCGCCACAACCGGCCGTACTGGTAAGGAACGCGGACGGGGACCGTTTCGATCGTCAGCGCGAAATAGTCGAGATAGCCGATGCGGTCGAGCGCGGAGTTGAAGCCGTAACGCAAATCGTCGAAGCTCGTGCGGCCGGCTTGTTGGAAAAGGAATGCAAGCCGCTCGGTCACCGGCACGCGAACGACCTGCGCTCGCTCGCCCCCGCTGAGAACCGCACGGTAGTCGTCTTTTACCACCTGCCAGAACGACGCGAGAATGATCGCGGCGAGACACGCGATCGCGAGCGCCGGTTTCGTGAAAACGCGGGCGCGCTTTCCCAAGCCGGTGATCAGAACGATTGCCAGGAACAGAATGGCTTTGAAGCCGCCGAAGTAGCCGGTGAATCCGAGGACCACTTCCGTCACGATGACGATTGCCGCGAGCAGGCGAAACTCGCGCCTTTGAAGCGCTGCCCACCCCACGAGAAACGCCACCGCCCATCGAAGAAGAACGAGCGAGAGAAACTCCTGCCGAAGGCCCGGAATGAATCCGCCGAGGATCAAGGCGGCCTCACCGACAAAGAAGCTGAGGAAGTAGGCCCAGGCCAGCCGGCGAACGTTCAGGCGGCGCGTTTCCATCTCGAGCAAATCGCTGTCGGCCAGCCGCCTCTTCCCGGCACCGATGCGCATGCCGGCCGCCAGAGCGACGACGGTCGCGAGGCCGAGCCATGCGGCGGTTTCAATCGCCCAGCCGCGCAGCGGAACGCCGTCGCGGTCGGCGGTCAGAACCGGCATGATCACCTGCAGCCATTGAAAGCTCGCGGCGAAGAGAAGAACCGGCGGCTCTGGGGGACGCCAGAGCAGAGCGAACATCATCGGAACGACCGCGAGACCCGCCACCGTCAGCAGCGGATTCGCAGTCATGATGCCGAGCAATGACAATGCGGCGCAAACGACGGCGATGCGAATCGTCAGCGCCCGCTTGTTCGACGCGCCCGGCTCAATTCCCGACAAGTGATCGCTCCTGAACCCTGGGATCGCCCGCTTCTGCCCGTACCCTCGCGCCGTACACGACAGCCCACTGCCGGGTGAACCGCGCCTCACCGAACTTCGATTCGGAACTGGCTCGAGCTGCGGCTCCCATCGCCGTCAGCCGCACCGGCTCCGCGAGCATCCACCGCAACGCCTCGACCAGCGCGCCCGCCGACGGTTCCGGGCAGATATAGCCGTCGACGCCGTGATGAATCATCTCAGGAAGGCCGCCCGATGGAAACACGACGGAGGGCGTACTTTGCTGCTTCGCCTCGATCACGACGTTTCCGAGTCCCTCAGCGCAGATCGACGGCGCGACGTGGACGGACGCAGCTCTGAAAAACGGCGCGGGATCGTCGACATGACCGTGAAAGACGACGCGATCGGCGATCCCAAGCTCGCCGATTCGTTCGCGAAGGTGACGACGGAAGCTCCCGTCCCACGCCGACCCCCCCACCACGTCCAGGCGAATCTGCGGCGTCTCGCGAGACAGCGCGGCGACGGCTTCCACCAGTGGGATCAGTCCCTTTTCTTCCGAGACCGCTCCGACGTACACGATGCGTCCGACCGGGCGCTCGTCGCCGGCGGCCGGCGCCTCGCCGCCGCGAGATGGTGCCGTGTTGTAGATCGTCTCGATCTTCTGTCCGGCGACGCCGGCATCAATCGCGGCGCGCCGCACGAACTCGGAGATCGCGACCACGCGCGTTGCGCGTCGCATCGCCATGTTCCAGATCGCGAGATTGAATCGCGACCCGAGAGGAGGGTTGTCGCCCATTCTGTAGATCAGCGGAATGCTCGTCGTCGCCAGCGCCGCTGAAACATAAGAGTACGCGAGCGGCGAACCGAGATGAACGTGCGTTGCCCTCCGCCGGCGCAGGACACGCCGGAAGCGCGCACTGCAGCGCGCCACGGCCCACGGATTCGACACGATCATCCGCGGATGCTTCTTCAAAAACTGCAGCGACCACTGCGGATTGAACGGAATCAGAAACGTCTCGAAGCCGAGGCGAGCGAGCTCCCGGCCCACATCTCCGCCGTGATCCCGTGCGTTGATGCCGACCGTGACTTCGGCTCCTTCTCTGCGCAGAGCCTTGAACACTTCGATGTTGCCTCGCTCATGACCGAACAGCTCGAGGCCATTCAGCGCCGCAACCACGCGGACTCCGGCGAGATCGGATTCGGAACCGGTATTCATCGAATGCAGCGGTCGAAAAAATCGCAAATCACCGCCGCGCTGCCGCGGTCGGTGTAGGGTTCGAACGCTTTCTCATCCAGCGGCACGATGTGGCGGTACTGATCCGCTGATAACCATGCAGCGGCGATGCGGCGCGCGAGCACATCGGAATCCTCGCGCGTCGCGAACGGCACGGACACGCCGCCGCCCACTCTCTTCATCATGTCCACGACGCTGCTTCGCTCATGAAAAATCGCGAGCAGCGGACGCCGCGCAAGCAGATACGGATAGATCTTCGACGCCGTGTACGAAGCATCGTCCGAGCCCGGCACGATGAGCGCGTCGGCGTTGCGGATCCGCGACAGCGCATCGGCGTACGGGATTCGATCCGTGATCTCCTCCACCATCCGCCCGATCCCCACCTCCTCCGCGACATTCAGAACGGACCGCGCTCCGTTTCCGGACGGCGCATACGAAGTGCCGATGAAATGAAGGCGGAGGTTCTCGCGCAGATCCGACGGCGCATAGTCCCGAACGGCGAGAAACAAGCCTCGCAGTGCGGTGGCCATGTCGGGACCGCCACGGCCGGCATAAATCCATGAGATCTCGGCCGTATCTCGGCGCGCGGCCGGCGACAGACGATCGAAGTCGCGTTGCGCGCCGGGGAACGGCTGCACGAGGGCGGGCAAAGGAGCGAGCTCGGGATAGCGGCGGCGGATCTGCTCCGGATAGTCGGCAGAGACGGCCGTGATGCCGGAACACGCACGCAACACCCGCGGCTCCATGCGTCGATGCATGAGATCGGCAACGGCAAACTTCACGCGGCCGCCCGGCGGCACCACCTCCGGATGATCGCGATAGTAGTCGTTGACCCACGGGTCCTGATAATCGATCACGAAAGGGACGCCGAACATCCGCTTCCATCGCGGACCCAGGATGTGAAGCTCGAACACCGTGGTGGAGAAGTAGACGAGGTCGAATCGGCTCGTTGCCAGCAGGCGGTCGCCTTCGGCACGAAGGGCGCGCATCGCCCGGAATCCGATCCCGCCGAGGCCCGGCACTCGCGACCATCGCAGGCTCAAGGCGCGGACGCGATGGACAGGCACATCCTCCGGAAGGTCGCCGGCGAGCCACGGATCGAGCGGGACCCTCACATCCTCCGGCGCGACCGCGAGCACCTCGGCCTGCCAGCCGTGTCGCCGAAAGAACGGCAGGAGCAAGCGTACGCGATGCATGTCCGCGGCGTTCGCCGGTGGAAAATGCGGCGAAACGACGAGCACGCGCTTCAATGCGATCCTCGCGGCCGATGCCCGTCGATGATACGGCGATACAGGGAGAGATACTTCGAGGCGATCACCGGCGATGAGAACTCGCGCTCGAAGCGATCGCGGCACGCGCGACGATCGATGGATGCAAGCTCTTCGACCGCTTTGACGCCGTCTTCGATCGATTCGACGAGAAAGCCGTGCTTGCCGTGCTCGACGATCTCCGGAAGCGCGCCGCGCGGCGCCGAGATCACCGGCGTCCCGCAGGCGAGCGACTCCGCGAAGACGATCCCGAACGGCTCGTTCCACTCGACCGGGACGACCATTGCGGCGGCGCTTCCGAGCAATTCGTTCTTGCGGACGTCGTCGACGGGTCCGACATACTCGATGCCGTCGCGGCCGAGGTGCGGAAGGATCCGTTCACGCCAGTACACGCCGAGATCTCCTTCGCCGGCGTGATTGCCGGCGATGATCAGACGACGTCCGCTTCGCTTCGCGATCTCGATCGCGGAATGGCAGCCTTTGATGGGCTCGATCCGGCTGAGAAAGACGAGCGGCGCATCCGCCGGAACGGCAGGGCGAAACGTATACGCGGAGGGACTGACGCCGTTGGGAACCGCGGTCCAGTCGCCGCCGCCGCGCTGGCGGCCATTGCGGCAGATGTATTCGCTGCAGCCGCTGAAATGAAGCCGGCCGCGGTGCAGGCTGCGCGAGGCACGAATGGTGCGCCCGGTCGGCTCGCGCTGATACGACATGATGCGCGGCGTTCTGTCGGCCGCGAGCGGCAGGAGCCACATCAACCGCGAGAAGCTGTGAATCAAGTCCGGCTCGAAGCTGCGGGTGGCTTTTCTCAGGGCGGCGCTGTTCCGCATTGCCGCGCGCGTGCCGACGCTCGTGCTGTCGGGCCAGGAGAAGAGTCGCGACGGATTCGCCTGCGACTCCGCGTTCGCGACGAGCGCGACATCATGACCGGCGGCCCTGAATTCGCGAATGAGCAGGTCGATGATCCGCTCGATGCCTCCATACAACCGCGGCGGCACGGGAACCTCGGCGTCGGCGCTGATGAGGATTCGCATGCCGTGTCAGATCCACGCTCTCGAGGCAATCAATTTCGAGTCGTTGCGCACATAGAACGCATCGCACTGCCACAACGCGCCGTCGAGCGGCCGGTAGTACTGGGGAATCACGTCGTACAGCCGGAACGTACGATCATTCAGAAAGGCGTCGACTTCGCTGAAGATCGGCACATCGCCGATCCGGAGAATCGAGACTTCGAGCACGATGACCTCGAAGAGCTCGAGATGCGAGCATCCCTCCAGCGCCTGCAGCTCGTAGCCTTGCAGATCGAGTTTCAGCAGATTCGGCCGGAACGACGGCATCTTCGCGAGAACGTCATCAATCGTCGTCACCTCGACGACGATCGATCCCTTCTCGGAATCCTCCACGATCTGGCTGTTCGTCTCCGCGATGCGAAAGTGGGCCGTGCCCCGCCGATTGCCGAGCGCTGCGGCGACGAAGTACGCCCGATGATTGCGGGCGAGATCTGCGAGCGGCGCCGCCTTGGCCGGCAGCGGCTCGATCATGCAGACGGGAACATCGGAGAACGTTTTCCAGAACGCGCAACTCCATTCGCCGTCGAAAGCGCCGGCGTCGATCGCGCCGCTGCAGATGAAACCGGCCCGGCGCAGGTTGCGGAGCCGCGCCGTCATGTCGTTGACGGCGAAGAGGCGGCGCTTCAGCTCCGCCTTCACTCCGGAGGGAACGATGCGCTTCAACGCGTCGATCACGAGGGTCCCTGCCGCGCCAACGGGACGCGCAGCGCAACAGAAAGAGCGTCGATGAGCCGGCCGGCGTGCGACTCCCAGGCGCACGTGGTTTCTGCTGCCCGAACAGCGTGCTGCCGGCGGCTGCACAGCAGTGTGCGATCATCGATCATCTGCTGCATCGCGGCCGCGAGCGCCTCCGGGTCGGATGGCTCGATGAGCGCGCCGGCGCCGGGCGCGAGCGCCATCGCCTCTTCCTGCCCCTCGGTGCGGGTCGCGATGACTGCGAGGCCGGCGCGCAAGTACTCGAAGAGTTTGTTCGACGCGGTCAGCATCTTGTTCTCGGAAGAAGGTTCTTCGAGGGCTAGACCGACGTCGTGCGACATCGTCCTCGACAACAGCTCGCGATTCGGCACGGGATCGAGTGCGACGACACGCGAATCGAAAACGCGAAACGTCCGGTCGAACCATGCGGTGTGCCTGTCGAGCGCGCCGCGCAGCGTGAGGTGCCAGTTGCCATGAACACGGCTCAATGCCTGAGCGAGCGTCTCCAGCCCCCGGCCCGGACCGATCGTCTGCGAGAACCAGTGAAACGAGACGGAGCCGGCAGGCCGCGGATCTCGAACGCCGCGCAACGCCGCATCGCGATCCGACGCAGGAAACGCGTTCGGCACGACGACCGGAATGCGATCGGTGCCCGCGTCCGCGGCGAGCGCGCGAGCCATCGCCGATGTCGTCGCCGTACAGCAGTGGGCGCGCGCGAGCAGTTCACGCTCGCAATCGTGGAGTGCGTCCGTCGGACGGCCGGCGCGTTCCGCACGCGGAAGATCGCGCGAAAACCAGTCTTCGAAGTCGACGCCGACTCGGCGCCCGTCGCGCAGAAGCTCCTTCGCCACCCAGAGACCAGCCTCCGAATGCGCGATCGTGATGTCCGCGCCGACATCGCGGGCCGCGCGGAGGAGCTCGGGCGCGGCGGTCCCAAACGATCGTCCACTGACGACGCCGGCCCGCTCATACAGCTCACGGGCGATCTTCTGGCGCAATCGCAATCGATTCCGGCCGCGCGCGCTCGGGCGCAGATCGGCAACGGCGGCGAAGTCGACGTCGAGCTCCCGCGCGAGCGCCGCGTCTTCCGCCGCAAGAGCGTCGCTCCACCACGTGCCGCGCACGATGGCGTGGCCGCCCGCGTCGCGAACCGCTCGCGCCTCCTTCTGCGCCCGTGGCGCCGTCGCCAGATGGCCGCCGATCAATGTGAGAACCGAGGCGCCGTTTAGCTGTCGTTCTGCGGTCTGCATCGCCCGTTGTCGAAGGTGTTCATGCGTATCCGTAGCGGAACCGGTAGTAGAACCGCCGGATCACTGTTGCTGCCTTCCAGCCGAGAATGCGCATCGTGAGCCGGAAGAATGCGCCGCCCTCGGGCATCACCGAGACGGGGTGGAGAGCGCCCGCGTGCCGCAGCGCGTCGTTCGCGATTTGCCGGTCATACGGATATGTGGTGTGCGCGAATCGCCGCCACAACAGAGAGGCGACGCGTCGCGTCCGGTCGCTGTCCTCGCGATTCAGAAGATACTCAACGCAAGCCTCGATCACTTTCTGCTGCGAGATCCAGGCCGCGCGGGACTTCAAACCGGAAAGGCTGCCTTGAATCCCGGAGCGGTAGTACGCGCGCGCGCCCTCACAGAACAGAATGCGACGCGCCGCCAGCACGGCGCGAGTGAAATATTCGGCGTCGTTGTTGAGCGTGAGGTCCTCCCGCCAGGGCCCGGCACGCTCGACGATCTCGCGCGGGATCAGCCACTGCGCAGGAAACAGCATGCCGCCACCATCGCGCCACGCGCTGATCAGCCACTCGACCGGATCGAGGTCGCGCCAATTGTCGTCGGGCACGAACCGAGCCGTCCGGATCTCGTCGGAGAAGCGCGCCCACTCCGAAGTGGCGATGCATCCGCCGTTGCCCTCGAGAAGCCGAAGCTGCCTCTCGATCTTCTCCGGGTGAAGAAGATCATCGGCATCGAGATACTGCGTGAAATCACCCGACGATAGCGATACACCGCGATTCAAGGCCGCCGTCTGCCCGCGGTTCGGCTGTGTGACCAGCGTCAGTCGCGGATGATCGAATGTCCGGATGCGAGCCTCGCTCGAGTCCGTCGAACCGTCATTGACGACGATGATCTCGATGTTGCGGTACGTCTGCGCCCGCACCGACTGCAGCGTGCTCTCGATCCATTGCTCCGCGTTGTAGCAGGGGA
This sequence comes from Thermoanaerobaculia bacterium, assembly GCA_035516895.1. Lineage (GTDB taxonomy): Bacteria > Acidobacteriota > Thermoanaerobaculia > Gp7-AA8 > Gp7-AA8 > Gp7-AA10. Next base: position 24,797 of record DATIZY010000067.1, read on the forward strand.
TGACGACGGAGACGAGCGGCGAATGCTTTGAGTCGTTCAAGCCGGATTCGATGCCTGTGGATAGCCGGCGCGATACCGCGATTTGAAACGCCGGATCAGTGACTCGCGTACGCGGATCGCCCAGCGTCCGCTGACCGCGCAGAGCGCGCGAAAGAGCGGGCTGCCCTCGTGCGGAATCCGCCCCGTGCAGCGGATCGCCAGCTGCACCGCCTCATCCGCGGCGCGCCATTCCAGACACGACGCCAGCATCCCGGCGTTCTTCCAGGATACGGATCCGACAGCGGCCGCGTTTTCGCCCGGATGCCTCGCGGCAAAGCGCTTCGTGATCTCATGATTCGCGAGAACGCATCGCGCCCGATTGGCAGCCGACATCGAGTCGCTCCGAAAGTAAAAGCGGCTTCCGATGTAAGGCTCGTGCCCGAAGCGCGCTCCCGCCTCCGCCAGCCGCAAATGAAAAGCGCGGTCCTCGTTGTAGAGCACTGCGGGATCCACATCGAAGCCGCCGGCACGACGCAGAAACTGCACGCGATGCACGCCGCCGTTGTTCACCGTCTCGCGCAGCAGGTAGGAAATGGTGTCGTGGAGGATCGCCGTTCCGGCGAAGGCCACGCTCGAAATGACGGCTCCGCTCCGGTCGTCCGCCTGCTCGTAATCGAACAGAATGACGTCGAACGCATCCTCGGCCATCCGCTTTTTCGCTCGGGCGACGAATTCGGGAAACAGCGTGTCGTCCGCGTCGTGAAAGTGCACCCAGTCGCAGCGCGTGCGCGCAAGCAGTGCGTTCTTGCCCACCGAGCAACCGACGTTGCGCTCGCCTCGTATGACCGTCGCGCCCGCGGCTTCGGCAACCGCGCACGTCGCATCGGAACTGCAATCGTCGTAGACGAGAATCTCATCGAATGACGCGGTCTGCGCCGCGATCGAGCGGAAGAGTCGCGGGAGCGTTCCGGCCGCGTTATACGCTGGGATGCAGAGAGCGAGGGTAGGAGCCGTCACGTCAGCGAATCTTCCTGATCGCCCGGCGGCTCACGTAACGCGCGAGCTTGCGCAACGGCAGTCTGTCGAGCAATGCGAGACCGTCGCCGGCGGCACCGGGACGCAGTGCGGTGTACAACGGGGACGAGTGATGCGGTTCGCGCGGTTGATGGGCAATTGCCTGATACCGCGTTGCACGCTGCGCAGCGATCGCGCCGGCGTCCAGCCGCAATGCGATCGATGCGCGCGCCCGAGCGCCCATCTCGCTTCGGGATGCATCGGACATTCCGTCCATGGTCCGAATCGCCTCCGCGAGCGCGGCATCGTCGCCGGAAGCAACCACGAGCCCGGTCACCCCGTTTTCGATCAGATCGGCCGCACCGGCGCCGTCCGAAACGATGACGGGAGTGCCGGCGCTCATCGCCTCGACCACGGTGAAGTTGAAGACGTCCCACTTCGACGGGATGATGGCGAACTTCGCGCGACGCTGCATCTCTCTCGCGTCGCCGAACGAACGCCGGCCGACGGGAACGACCGTTTTGCCCCAGACGTCGCCATACGTCTCCGACAGGAAGTGCGACATCGACTCGCCGTTCGAGAGATAGCGCGTGTCGCGCCCGACCCAGTCGATGGACGGCGCTGCCGCACCGAGCCGGCGCATCGCGCGGCAGAGATCGATCGCACCCTTCCATTCCTGAATGCGCGCGACGACAACTCCCCTCGACCCGCGATCCCCGCCATCCGCCGGAGGTGTCCACGCCGGCGGCAGGTACGTTACGTCACGTCGAAGGACCGACTGCCAGTACGCAGCATTTGCTCGGCTGTACGTCTGCACCTCATCCGCATCCTCGAGCGTCTTCTGCTCGATCAATTGTGTGAGCAGCGCCTCAAGCTCGTGCCCCGGCTCCGGTTCCGCCGATGCGATCTGACCGATGCTGCCGTGACACTGCACGACGACCGGCGCTTTCGAGGGCGACACCACCCACGGCACGTACAGCAGTCCCCAATCGGTGGCCTCGACGAGATCGAATCCGTTGCTGCCGCCGACGATCCGCCACGCCGACCAGGCGGTGGCCAGATGCTTCTGCAAAACCGGGACGGCGGAAAACTGCGCAAACTGCGACGACATGTCGCGGAGCTGATCCGGCCGGACAAACTGAACGTTGATGCGGTCCGATTCGTACGCGTCGAACGCGTCCGTTGAAGGACTGGCCACGACAACGGTGATGTCATGACCCATCCGCGCGAGCTCCGGCAGCAGATTCGTGTAGTACGTGATGATGCCGCCGCCCGAATGCGGCGGATATTCCGGCAGCACGTACGCCAGCTTCACGGCCTCACCTCTGCCACAGCCGGCTCGCGGGTCTCGGAGACGGCGACACGCATCGCGACGTTCCCGTACCAGCGGGTGATCTTCCTTCCGCCGTAGACGGGCGTTTCGACGACGGTGAACCCGAACGTTCGCGGAACAATCTCGAATTTGAATCCGATGACATCGACGAGATGAACCTGGATCTGATACTCGCCGGCAAGCAGAGGCAGCGAGGCGATGGAGAACGTCACGGTCGTACGCTCACCTGCGCGCATTGGCCGGAGCGACACGAAATCGCGAGCGACGAGGCCGCTGACGGTCAGGCCATCCATCGTGACGATTCCGACGTAGATGTCCGGCTCGATGATCTCGGTGGTTGGCGTGATGGTGACGGCGATATCGACCGGCTCGAACGTCTTGATCGTGCCCTCGTTCAGGCCGTTGACGCTCACATCATCGACACGGAACGAGGCGGTCTCGACGAGCTCGTGCACGGCCGCCGGTACGTGGATCCTCGCGAGGTAGTTGTCCACTGCGCGATTGACGTCGCCGATTTCCGTGATGCGCCCGCGCTCGAGGACCATCGCCCGATCGCAGATGTTTCGAATCGCCGCCATGTTGTGACTGACGAGCAGAATCGTGCGATTGCCGCTGCCGATCTCGCGGATCTTGTTCAGACACTTCCTCTGGAACTCCGCGTCGCCGACGGCGAGCACCTCGTCGATCACGAGAATCTCCGGTTCGAGGTGGACGGCCACAGCGAACGCGAGGCGCACGTACATGCCGCTCGAATAGCGTTTGACAGGCGTGTCGATGAAGTTCTCCACTTCGGCGAACGCCACGATGTCGTCGAACTTGCGAACGATGTCCCTGCGCCGCATGCCGAGGATCGATCCGTTGAGAAAGATGTTTTCGCGGCCCGTCAGCTCCGCATGGAAACCCGTCCCGACCTCGAGCAGCGACCCGACGCGTCCGGCGATCTCGATCTCCCCTTCGGTCGGTGCAGTGATGCGCGAGAGGATTTTGAGCAGCGTGCTCTTTCCCGCGCCGTTGTGACCGATGACTCCCAGGATCTCTCCATGCCGGACGTCGAACGACACATCGCGCAGCGCCCAGAACTCCCTCGGCGCATCGCTCGCCTCACGCTTCGACAGGGCCCGGAACGGAGCCCGCACCGCTTCGCTGATCGCTTCGCGCAATGTCCGGTACGACTGCCGCTCGCCGAGCGTGTAGGACTTGCCGACGCCGCGGCAGACGATGGCGCAGTCGCGCATCGCGTCAAACGACATCCGCGAACACCAGCTCCATTCTCTTGAAGTACATCAGACCGCCGGTGAGGATGACCACGACCACGATGGACGATGCCGCAATCAGCGACATTGACGGAGGCGCTTTGCCGAGCAGCGCCCATCGAAATCCTTCCACCACTCCCGCCATCGGATTGAGTCCGTACAGCACGCGATAGCGTACGGGCACGAGACTGCTCGGATACGCGACCGGCGTCGCGAACAGCCACAATTGCGTGAGAAACGCGATCGTGTAGCGGATGTCGCGATAACGAACGTTGAGCGCCGAGAGCCACAGTCCGACGCCGAGCGCGGTCCCAATCGCCAGAAGAAGAAAAAGCGGCAGCGTCACGATGGCCATCCCCGGTCGAATGCCGTAATAAGCCATGAGACCAAGCAGCACGACAAACGACACGGCGAAGTCCATCAGGCCGCCGAGGACCGCGGCGATCGGCACGACGAGCCTCGGAAAATAGACCTTCGTGATCAGGCGCTCGTTGGAAACGAGGCTGTTACTCGCTTCGGTCAACGAATGCGCGAACAGTTGCCAGGGCAGAAGCGCCGCGTACGCGAACACCGGATACGGCACGCCGTCGGAGGGAACCTTCGCCAGTTTTCCGAACGCCAGGGTGAAGACGACCATCATGAACACGGGCTGGATGATCGCCCACGCCGCGCCGAGCGCCGTCTGTTTGTAGCGGACCTTGATGTCGCGCCACGTCAGGAAATACAGCAGCTCGCGAAATCGCCAGATCTCGCCGAGCTGCAGCGGCTGGAAACCCGACGTTGCGCGGATCACCGAGACGTGCGCCGCCGGCTGGGCGTGCGCGGAATCAGGCTGGAACTGGGACATCGTTTCTCTCGCTCCAGTCGAGCAGCGCGGCCACGGTCCAGATCCTCGACCACGACACGCGCTTCGAACCATTCAGAAATGCCTGCCACAACGGCCGTGCATCGATTGCACGGCTCCGGCTGAACACCTTCGTGAGCCTGTCGCGCAACACGCCGCGGAACCAGACGTCCATCGGAAGTGTGAATCCCATCTTCGGCCGGCGGCCGATGCCCGCGGGAAGCGTTCCGCATGCCGCGACGAGGAGCGGCTTGTTCGTGGCTCGGGAGAGCTTCAACGCTCCGGGAATCGATGCGACGCACGTGACGAGCTCCGGATCGAGCAGCGGCACGCGAACCTCGAGCGAGTGCGCCATCGACATCACATCCGCGTCGCGCAGGAGCGTGTTGCGCAAATAGTGTGTGAGCTCCAGCTCCGAGTACAGCCCCGCCGGATCCGATGCGTCCGCCTGCACACCATTCTTTGTGACGGGCACCGCATGAATGAGATCGCGGACCTGCGCCGGCGTGAACATCGAACGCAAAGCGGCGTATGTCCGCGACGGATCGCCGCCGGCCGACGCAATTGCCGCGAGTTTTCGGGCTTTGATCGAGCTTCCGAGAAGTGCTGAGAGCAGCGGCGCGATCGGCCGGGCAGCGCGGCCAAAGCTCAGAAACCGGCCGAAGTTGCGAAAGTTCGGGTAGCCGGCGAAGACCTCGTCGCCGCCGGTGCCCGACAAAGCAACCGATAATCCGGCCTCGCGCGCCGCTTTGGAAACGAAGTACGTGTTGACGCCATCGGCGGAGGGTTGATCGAGCGCGTCGACGTAGTCGTCGAACTCCAGGACGGCGCGATCCGCGGCGAGATGCACCGTGTGATGTTCGCAGCCGAAGCGCTGCGCGATTTCGCTCGCCTGCTTCTCCTCTGAATATGCGGCCTCGTCGAACGTGACGGTAAACGTGTGCACCGGTTTCGCCGAGGAGGCCGAGGCGAGTGCGACGATGGCGGAGCTGTCGACGCCTCCCGACAGAAAAACGCCGATCGGCACATCGGCGACGAGTTGCATCGACACCGATTCCTGCAGCAGAGGGCGCACGCGCTCGACCGCTTCGCCGAACGTGACCTTCGAATCGGCAGCGCGTTCGAGTCGCCAATACCGTTCGACGGAGAGGCGCCCGTTCTCGAATGTCGCCGTGTGACCCGGAAGCAGCGCGCGCACACCATCGACGATCGTCAGCGGATCTTCGACCGAGCCGTACGTCAGGTACGACGCTAGACCGGCTACGGACATCGTGCGATCGACGAGCGCCGCGCCGAGCAGAGAACGCACCTCCGACGCGAACGCGAGGCCGCGTTTCGTCTCCGCGTAGTACAGCGGCTTGACGCCGAGGTGGTCGCGCGCGACGAAGAGACGCCGGTTCGCGGTGTCCCAGATCGCGAAAGCAAAGATGCCGCGAAACCGGGTGACGCAGCGCGGTCCCCACGCCGCGTACGCCTGCAGCACCACCTCGGAATCGGTCTGCGAGACGAACGGGACGCCGGCCCGCTCCAGCTCGCACCGAAGCTCGCGGAAGTTGTAGACCTCGCCGTTGAAAACGATCGTGTAACGGCCGTCGGCGGTGGTCATCGGTTGCCGCCCGGCGACGGAGAGATCGATGATCGCGAGCCGCGTGTGAGCGAATGCGCAGCCAACGTCACCGTGCGACGCGCGGAAGCTTCCGCTCGCGTCGGGCCCGCGATGCCGCAGCGACGCGGCCACCCTGCCGAGGTCGATCGAATCCGCCACGGAGGCCGGACCGGCGAATCCGAAGATGCCGCACATCAGTTCAACACCCGGTCAGACATTCGTCCCCGCGGGAAACCAGAAGCCGGGTGGCTTTCAAGGTACGGCATCGCGACCAGCGAGCCACGAAGGACAGGCTCCACGCGTTTCGCCGATCGCCGGCCGCCGCGGATGGCCGCCAGCACGCACCCGGCGACACGCGCGAGCGCTCGGGCCGGAAACGCCGATGCCGGAACACGCGCATTCCTGCGCAAGAGGTGATCGTCGCGCGTCTCAGGTGATCTTGGCCACGCGTTTCGCGATCACTCTCGGCGGCTCGGCGTATGCCTTATCGTTTCCGTCGTAGCCCTTGCCGTAGTACGAGTAATACTTACCGTACCCGACGGACTCCTCCTCGAGATTGTTGATCAGCACGCCGAGGATCTGAACGTTCGAGCGGAGGAGCTTGTCGCGCGTGCGCAGCACGTGCTCGCGCGGCGTCCGGCCGCCGCGCACCGTCAGCACGACGCCGTCGACGATGTTTCCGATCAGGAACGCATCGGCGACAGGCGATACCGGCGGCGTGTCGAGCACGACGTAATCGAAGTTCATCTTGAGGAACTCGAGGAACATCTTCATCGCGTCCGAGGCCAGCAGAGCCGACGGATTCGGCGAGTTCGGCCCGGAAGTCACGACCCAGACGTTCGGGACGGACGTCTGCTGCAACACATCGGTGGGATTCACATTCTCCGCGAGGACGGAGACGAGACCGAGCCGGTTCGAGACGCGGAAGATCTCGTGCATGCGCGGCTTGTGGAGATCCGCGTCGACGATCACGGTCCGTTTGTTCAACTGCCCGAGAACGACGCTCAGGTTCAGAGCGGTGGACGTCTTTCCTTCCGCTGGAAGCGACGAAGTGATGGCGATCGTCTTCACGCCACCGGCGCGCGACAACAGCAGCGCCGTCCGGAATGCGCGGTACGCTTCCGCAACGGTCGATCTCTGCTGCGTGTGCGGCAGAAGCTCGATGGCAATCTTGTCGTTCGCGTTGCCGGCCGTTTTCTTCGGGCGGCGAGGCGAACGGCCGTAGCCGTATCCATAACCATAGCCATAGCCGCGAGCGGCGCTGCCGACGGCGGGAACGACGCCGAGCGCGGGAAGCTGCAGGACGCGCTCGACCTGCTCGGGTGTCCGTAACGAACGGTCGAGGTATTCGAGGAAAAACGCCAGGCCGATTCCGAACGCCGCCCCCAGGAACAGCGACAGCATCGCGTTGCGCCGGTACGACGGCCGGAAGCGAATGCGCGGCGGCAGGGCGCGGTCGACGACGCGAACGTTCGACAGCCGCTCCCCGCGCAGACGCGACGTCACTTCCGCCTCGGCATTGCGCTTGAGCAGAGTGTCCATCAGGGCGCGCTTCGTTTCCACTTCGACTTTCAGGTTGTTGTATTCGACGGCGTCGGTGTTCAGCGCCATCGCTTCGCTCTTCTGATTCTGAAGAACGCTCTTGAGCGTGTCCTCGCGCCGCAGCGCGGTCAGGTAGTCGTTCTTGGCGAGGTCTCGGGCCTTCGAAACGGTCTCTTCGATGACGGCGGTGATGTGCTGCCGTCCCTTGTCGAGCTGCGCCTTGAGCTGCTGCATCGCCGGCCATTCGGGCTTGAACAGATTCAGATTCTCCGCGTACTCGCGCTCCAGTCGCGCCTGCTCGTTGCGCAATTGCGAAACCAGGCCGTTGGACAGCGTATCGGCAATCGACTCGGGGCGCGCGGTCTCCATTTCGTGATAACGCGCCTCTTTCATGACGCGGTCCGAAACCGCGTCCGCATAATCCTTGTTGAGCGCCTGCAGTTTTTGCAGCGTGACGTTCGACTGCGGATCGACCGAGACGATGTCCTTCTCCGCGCCGTACGCCTGCAGCTGCCGCTCTTTCTCGTCCACCTCCGAGCGCAGCTGCTCGATCTGTGCGGTGAGAAATTGCGATGCCTGACCCACCATCTGGAACTTCGCTTCGAGATTCCAGTCGATGTACGAGTCTGCGACCGCGTTCGCGAGGTCGGCGGCGAGTTTGGGCGAACGCGCGACGTACGAGAGCTCCACGAGGTTGGTCCCGCGGACCGGCACGACGTCGATGTTCGGCTGCAGCGACGAGGCAACGCGGGCGACCTGATCGCCTGCGGGCGCTTTCTGACGGCGAGAAGAGCCGGAAGAGAACGACCAGAAGCCGCTCGCAGGCGGATTCAGCTCCGGGTTGTCGGTGAGCGACAATCGCTTGACGACGCGCTCAGCGACTTCGCGGCTCGTCATGAGCCTCGTCTGGGTCGGCAGGAACTCCGGATCGTACGCCGCGTACGGGGACGGCGCGCTGCTGATGTCCATCGGCGTCGCCTTCTCCCGCTCCACATCGAGAACCACGGTCGCTTTGTACGTCGGGGTGGAAAAGATCGAGACGACGATGCCGATCAGCAGCGCCGCGGCAATGCTGATGCCGATCAGACGCCGTCGCTTGACGATGACTGCCCAGTATTCGCCGAGATCAAATTCGGGCTCCGCGGCGGTGGGCGCTGGCCGGGGATGTTCGTTCGGATCAACGGGCTCGATATTCATCAGAAAAAGGACTCCGATACAACGACCACATCATCGGCGCGCAAGGACGGATCGGGCTCCTTCCCGGCGATCACCGCTTTGTAATTCACGTGGATCTCCAGATCCTTCCCGTCCAGGCCGCGGCGCTTGATCAGGATCGATTTCGATGCGCGGTCGGTCAGACCGCCGGCTTTCGCGATCACCGACAGCAGCGTAATGCGGTCATCGGCGTCGAATTCGAGCGCGCCCGGCTGCCGGACTTCGCCGAGGCAGAAGACCTTCACGATCGATCGAGGCGGAATGTTGACCACATCGCCGGCGAAGATCGGGATGTTCCAGCTGACGGAAGAGTTTTGGAGCAGATCTTCACGCTGGATCTCCAGGACATCGGAAAGACCATTGTCCGACTGGCGAAGCACGAAGATCTTGCGGCCTGCATCCCCGGTCAGCCCGCCCACCGCGGAGATTGCCTGCAGCAGGTCCCATTTCCCCGAAATGGTCAATGAGCCGGGCCGCGCGACCGCGCCGACGACCGAAATCGGCTTGTTCGCGAACTCCTTGACGACGACCGAGACATCGGCGCGGTTCACGTATTTGTCACGGAGGACCTGCTCGAGCAGATCCTGAGCTTCCGATGCCGTCTTGCCGGCGACGGCAACCGCGCCGAGGAGCGGGAGATCGATCGTACCGTTGTCGGCAACGCGACGGTCCACGTTGAGATCCGGGATCTCCAGGACCCGGATCTCGAGCAGGTCTTTCGGGCCGATGCGGTATTCGCCGCCGGCATCTTGCGCCGCGGCGTTCCACCACGAGATCGAAGCGATTGCGAATACCGCAAGGAGGGCGCGAAGTCTCATCGGAAAAGATTCGTCTGGGCCGAAACGACCGTCGTAAAGCGGAACACGGAACGATTATTGTCCGCGATCGTGCTCACATAGTTCGTCTTTTCGCCGATCGCGGTCAACACGAGATTTCGATACAGCCGCATCGCGAATCCGCCGCCGTACGACGAAGCGTCGTCGGTCCGGTGCTGCGATCCGATTGGAACGGGGTACGCGTTCGTTCCGGCTTCGCCGAACGCGCGAAATGCGAGCCGCGAGCCGACGGGAACCCAGATTCCGCCGCCGTTGCGGGTCTCGAGAAAGAACGGATTCTCGACCGTGAGGCTGTACGCGATCCCTCGATGCCCGTACGCGTCGATGACGAGATGCGATCCAAGCTCGTGCTCCGCGTAGTACGAACCGGTGACGGTCGAATAATGCGGAAACAACACTGCCGCCGTATCGAGAGCGTCGCCCCGCCGCGCTCCTGCCGACAGATTCAGGAACGAACGGGGGCGATCGTACTGGATGCCGAGAATGAGTGCCGTACTTGCGTTGTCCCGATCGCGATTCACTTTGAAGAGCGAGCGGGTCTTCTCGGCGGCGATCGATATGTCGAAGAACGTCACGGGTCTGTATCGAAAGCCGCCGCGCACGAGCGTCTCGTTTCGCTCGAGCGTATTGAGAAACAGGCCCTGCTCCTCGTCGGCTTCCGAGGCCCGGTAACGCTGCTGTTGAGCGATGCCGGTGCCGAATACCGACAGGCGTTGAAAGATGTCGAGCTCGAGAGTGCCGGTGACGTCGCTCCGCGTGCCGATCGCCGGACGCTCGAGTTCCGAGCTCACGTTTTCAAGACTCTTCTTCGAATGTCCGCCGGCCTCGATGGTCATGTGATTGAACAGTCCGAGGATCGAGGCGCCGTAGTCGCCGCCGAGCGAGCGGCGCGATGTGATCTTGCGATAGTACGTGTACTCCGGTACGGCGTCGCCGCGCAGATACAACTTCGAACCCGCCGGCACGATGAACGATGTCCCGGCCGCAACGCTGGAGTGCCAGTCGGAAACGGGATCGGTCGCGGTGCCGAACACATTGTTGTCATAGCCCAGATCGCGGATCGCGAAGCGCGGCTGAAGCCGGAAGATGCCGAACCGAAACCGGCTGCTTTCGAGCTGTTCGCGGATTTCTTCGCTCAACGGCAGGGTGCGCTCGTGGGGAACCTCGTCACTTGCAAGCTGCGCAAAACAAGGCAGGCCAAAGGTCATCACCATCAGCCCGAGAACCGTCGCGAGAGCTTCGCCCCCTCGGTATACACCGGTCGGTCGGAAGGATTTGGCTCTCATGAACCGCAAATGCTTATGGACAATCAAATTATATTGCGTTAAGTCCACCGATGAAAGGTGGCGAAACAAATCGGGCCGTCGTTTTCAGACGGCCCGCATCAGCTTTCTCATTCCAACGAAGGTTATGGCCGGCTCGGTGAGGTGCTCTTGTTGTTCTTGTTGTTGTGATAAATCGCGTAGCCGGCGACGGCGCCTCCGACGGCGATCGCCACGATCGTGCCGCGGCTGAGGCCACTCGAAGTGACGGTCGTCGAACTCGCAGCAGTCGTTCCGCCGCCGCCCGCTCCCGTTGCCGCCGCCGCCAGCGCAGCGCGGCATTCCTGTGCCGGCCGCATGTGGCCGTCTTCCGTGATGATCGACTTCACGCCGTGGCAGGAGAAGCCGACCGGAACTGCCGGTTGATCGCTTCTCGTGAGGCCGAGCACGATGTTGTCCGCGGCCACTTTGTCGGCGGGTGCCATCGGGTTGAGCGGGCACGTCGCAGTCGTGCCGACGATGACCGACGCTCCGCTGATCCAGTTATTGTTCGCGTCCAGCGCGGCGACTCGATACGTGATCGACCGTGTCGAAGCCTCGACGCCGGGGATGATCGCCCACCACAGATCGCCGGTGCCCTGCTGCATGTCGACGTAGTACTCCGAAGCGGTGTTCGTGGCTCTGAAATAGACGCGAGGGGACCGGAGACCGGCGGGCAGGTTCGTCGTCACGCGAGGGTTGATCCCGGGAGCCACACACGAGAGTGAAGACGCAGTCGGTGTTTGCATCGCAGCTGTTGCAAACGGTGCAACGAGCATCGAGACAATCACCACCACCGCAACACATCGCGCCTTCATCGTTTCTCCGACCCGCCCCCAATTTAAAGTACGAGTTGCACTTAATCAAGTGCAATTTCCCTCAGTCCGCCTCACCTAATATGGTTTTTACATAATAATTTACCATGGGACTGGGCGCCATGCGGTTTCGCGCGCGCTCCATGAGCGGCCGCGCCTCGTCTTTCTGACCGTTTTCGTACAGTGCAACAGAAGAGTAAAACATATAGATCTCTTCCCCGGCTGCGAGCGGCGAGACTTTGGCGACCTGGGCCACGGCGGTCTTCCACTCCTTCGAAAGAACGGCGGCTTCCAGAAGTGCGAGCCTGAGGGGACGGCTGCCCGGATCCGCATCGACCGCGGTGTGCAGCCGCCGATAGGCATCCTCGAACTTTCCCTCGTGAACAAGGTTGTGCGTGAGATCGAGCAGATCTGGGGTCGACACGGTGGAGGCAGGCGCCGCGGCCGGGCGCGGCGCGACTTTCTCCATGTTCTTCGCCAGCACCTCTGACGCCCGCTGCACGTCGGTGCGGCGCTTCAGCGCATCGGGAATGTCGGCGGCGAGCAGCTGCGCCTCGCTGTAGCGGGCCGCCTGAACGAGACAGACAAACGCGTCGGCGCTCAGCTCGGGATGCTGTTTGCGGTCCGCGGCGGTCATGAACGGCATCGCTTGCGCGCATTCGTGGCGCGAGACATGCGCATGCGCGACGAGGGCGCGCGCGTCCCTGTTGCCCGAGTCGATCTCCAGAGCGCGCGTTCCCCAGCGGATCACTTCGTCCTGGTTGTTCTTCGTCGCAAACTCTCGCGCGATCGCGAGCGGCCACTCGACGTTCGCCGGATCGCGGCGCGCGCCCGCCTCATACGCGGGGATCCGCTGCGCCTCCGGCAGCTGCGCGATCTTTCGAACCTCGTAATTTGCAACCGAGGCGAGGGCGGGAATCGAGAGAAGCGTGGCGCGGGGCACGCTGCTGCTGAGCAATTGTTCGAATGCGGACCGGACCTGCGGCTCGACGTTCACGGCCGCGTACGTTTTCGGGAAGCGCTGTTCGATGGAGAGAAAGCGGTCGATCGTCTTTTTCATCTCGTTCGTCTGTCCGAGCGTCTGCCGGACGACGATCAGGCGGACGAGCGCCTCTTCGAGAAGTACAGGGCGATCGAGAAATCCGAACGCGGCGATCCTCAGCTCGTCTCCTGCGCGCACGAATTGATTGGCGAAAAAGTCGGTCTTTCCGGCACGAAGCTGCTGCTCGTAAAAATCTTCCGCCGCGAAGAGACCGGGCACGCACACCGCGAGGAGCACAGCAAGGCAGACGTACCGAGTCATGGAGTTTCTTCGAGTCTCAGCGGGCGCGGTCGTGAGACACTGTCGATCGTGCAACCGATCCGCGGACGCGGCATCAGTCTACCAGACGGTGCCGGCAGCTCCCGCGCCGCGCGGCTTGCGGCATCGTTCCAGCGGCTCGCGTTCATTCTCCTGCTCGTCTGCGTTGCGGTCGCGCCGCTGCCGTATGGCGGAGTGCTCCCCGGCGGAACGGTCCTTCTCGAAATCTTCGCCTTCGCGATCGCCGCGCTGGCGTTCGCTACGCGGCCGGCGGCACTGCGGCGATGGACCGCGACTCCGGCGCTGGCGCTGATCGCGATCGCAGCGCTCGGAGCGCTGCAGCTCGTGCCGATGCGCGGCAGCACTCTCGCCTCTTTGTCGCCTGCGAGCGCGCGCGTGTACCGCGACGCAAACACGATCCTTCATCTTTATCGAAGTCCCGCCGCGGTGGAGAGGATCTCGATCGCTCCGAATGCCACGGCGAGCACGATCCTGCTGACGCTCGCATACGCGGCGCTTTTCGTCTCGTCGGCCATTCTCTGCACGACGCGCGAACGAAAAAAAATCCTCGCCGCCGTGCTTCTCGCCGGCGCAAGCATTCACGCCGTCATCGCGTCGGCATTCCCGGATCCGTCCGGCAGGCTGCACGGCACGTTCGTGAATCCGGACCACATGGCTGGATATCTCGAGATCGCGCTCGCGTTCGCGTTCGGCCTCGTCTGGTCCGAGGTGCTGACGAATCGCGAGAGGGCCAGGGGGATTCGCGACCACGGCGACCGTCTGGAGCGCCGCGCGCTGCCGCTTCTCTGGCGCACGCTCGTCTGGGTGGTGATCGGAGTCGGCATCGTCCTCACCCACTCTCGCGGAGGACTCCTGGCCGCGGCGGTGACGACCGCCGTGCTCCTCAGCCTCGCGATGAGCCGCCGCGCTTCGACCGCACAGCATCGCAACGGTGCGCTCGCGGCGGTCGCCGTCGCGATCGGAATCCTTCTGATCGGCTTCATCACCGGCAACGCCGCAGTCCTTCGATTCCTCTCCTCGGATCCGCGAGACATCGGAAGCGACACGCGAGTGCGGATCTGGCGAAGCTCCCTCGAGGCCTGGCGTCGTTTTCCGAACCTCGGCTCCGGCCTCGGCACGTTCCGCGAAGCGTTCCGGCGGGTGCAGCCACCGCAAATCGTCGGCCTCGTGGAACAGGCGCACAACGATTTTCTGCAGCTCCTCGTGACGGGGGGCTGGGTGGGCGCACTGCTCGGAGCCGTGGCCTTCGCTTCGCTGTTCGTAATCCTGTTGACCCGATGGCTGAACGAGGAGCATCGCTACGAGAGCGCATTCATCCTCGCGGCGTTCGGCGCTCTCCTGTCGCTGACGCTTCATGGAATCGTGGAGTTCAACATGTCGATCCCCGCGATCCCGGCAACGCTCGCGATCATGTGCGGAGCGGCTTGCGGCACGATGGACACCGCCCGTCGCGCGCCGAACGTGCTGCCGCTCGTGCGCGATTGACTCGCGGATCGCGAAGGCCGTCAGCTGCGCTCGGAGAGGTCCACACCGGTTGCCCTTCCCGTGGTACAAACGCGATCCCGGATGACGATCAAGCGCCTGGCGCTCTTCCTCGCGTTTCCGCTTCTCCTGTCGGCGACTCCGCCGCCGCAGACCGCCACAGCGACTTTCGCCGGCGGATGCTTCTGGTGCATGGAGCATCCGTTCGACTCGCTGCCCGGGGTGATTTCCGTGACCGCCGGCTACACCGGCGGGCATGTCGTGAATCCGACGTACGAGGACGCTTCCGCGGGCGGCACCGGACATCGCGAATCGGTGGAGATCGTCTTCGATCCGGCGAAGATCAGCTATGCGAAGCTGCTCGACGTCTTCTGGCACAACATCGACCCGACCGACAACGAGGGCCAGTTCTGCGATAAAGGCTCACAATATCGATCTGCGATTTTCTATCAGGATTTGTCGCAGAAAGAGCTCGCCGAACAGAGCAGAGCCGAGGTGCAGAAGAAATTCGGACACGTGTACACCGACATCCTCCCGGCGTCGCATTTCTGGCGCGCCGAGGAGTATCACCAGCACTATTACCGGAAGAATCCCGTCCGCTACCTCTTTTATCGTTTCAACTGCGGACGGGACCAGCGGCTGAAGGCGCTCTGGGGAGCCGCACCCTCCGGCTGAGGTCTTGGATTTGCCGGCGAGATCGTCAACTTCCTTTGGCAGGATGGAAAATGCGGAGGGCGCGATCCGGCTCGAGGACCTGAGGAACAGATCATCGCGAAACGCGGCTTCTCGCTGCTCTGCGCGGAGTCGATGGGCAAGTTCGATCGCGCGCTGCACGACGACGTCCTTCGTGCTGGACGACGATGCGCAGTCGCTCGAGATCGAGCTCGATCATCGCAGACAGCTCGAGAAAGCGCTTCGCGCAGCGCGTCGAAAAGCTGAGAGCGATCTTCGAGACTTCATCGACAACGCTCCCATCGCCTTCCACTGGGTCTCGGGCGACGGCACCATCCTCTGGGCGGACAAGGCCGAGGTGAAGATGCTCGGCTTCCCCTACGCTCAGCGCAGGCTCCGAAGCCCTGCCCACGATCCTGGTCGGAAGTTCGCAATGTCACGGCGGCCATGCCCTTCGCGCTGACCCGCGCCCTTCGCCACCGCAATTACCGGCTGTTTTTCGGCGGGCAGAGCGTGTCGCTGATCGGCACGTGGCTCACGCGCATCGCGACGAGCTGGCTCGTCTACCGCCTCACCGGCTCCGGCCTGCTCCTCGGCGTCGTCGGCTTCGCCAGTCAGATTCCGATGCTGATCCTCTCGCCGTTCGCCGGCGTGCTCGTCGATCGCTGGAACCGCCACCGCATCCTGGTCGTCACGCAGATTCTGTCGGCGCTGCAATCGGCGGCGCTGGCCGCGCTCGCGCTGACGCACATCATCAATGTGCCGGAGATCATCGCGCTGCAGATTTTTCAGGGAATCATCAACTCGTTCGACACGCCGGCGCGGCAGGCGTTCGTCGTCGAGATGGTCACGCATCGCGACGACCTGCCGAACGCGATCGCCCTCAACTCCTCGATGGTCAACACCTCGCGCATCCTCGGTCCCTCGATCGGCGGCGTGCTGATCGCGGCGTTCGGCGAGGGCTGGTGCTTCGCGATCGACGCGGTGTCATACCTCGCAGTGATCGGCTCGCTGCTCGCGATGCGGATCACGAGTGAGCGGCGGCCCTCGACCGAGGCGAACATCCTCGACGAGCTGCGCACCGGCGTGTCGTACACGCTCGGATTTCCGCCGGTGTGGTCGCTGCTGCTGCTGATCGCGATCACCGGAACGATGGGCATGCCGTACATGACGCTCATGCCGGTCATCGCCGCGAAAACATTGCACGGCGGCGCGCACACGCTCGGCATTCTGATGACCGCGTCGGGAGTCGGCGCGCTGATCGGCACGCTCTACCTCGCCTCGCGGCACACCGTGGTCGGACTCGGCAAAGTCATCGCCGTGGCGACGTTCGCTCTCGGCATCGCGCTGATGATCTTCGCGGTCTCGCATTCGCTCGCGCTCTCGCTGCTCATCCTTCCGTTCGTCGGCGCTGGAATGATGGTGCAGACCGCATCGTGCAACACGATCCTGCAGACCGTCGTCGATGAGGATCTCCGCGGCCGCGTCATGGCGTTCTACGGCGTGGCGATCATGGGCACGCAGCCGATCGGCAGCCTGCTCGCGGGCATCCTCGCCGACCGGATCGGCGCGGAGTCCACCATCCTGTTCGGCGGAGCGGTGTGCCTTGCCGCGGCGGTGTGGTTCACGATCGTCCGCCCTCGCCTCGCCGAACACATCCGCCCGATCTACATCTCGCTCGGCATCATGCCCTTCGAGGACGGCTCCGCGGTGATTCCGGTCGATTCCGAGCGCCGCACGTGATGTCCCGCGTGTTACAAAATCCAGGCGGCGTCCAGCGGCGGACCGGCCTCGTCGTACCGCCGTCCGAGTGCACATCCTTCTGCTGCCGTCGTGGTACCACACCGCCGACAAGCCATGGCGCGGCATGTTTTTTCGCGACCAGGCGCGCGCGCTGATCCGCAGCGGCGCTCACGCCGGCGTCGCGTTCGTCGAGCGAAAAAGCTTCTCGACGTTCTCCCCGGCCGCGGCGATGCGCCAGCGATTTCAGATCGAATCGCAGAGCGAAGACGGCATCCCGACCGTGCGCATGAAGGCATGGGGCGTTTTTCCGCAGACCATGCGCGGAGCGATGGCGTGGTGCTGGCTGACGCGACGTCTCGTCCGCGAGTACGTTGCGATTCACGGCATGCCCGATGTGATCCACGGTCACGGAGCCCTGTGGGGCGGCTACGCGGCAATGCTCTCCGCGCGCGACCTGGGCTTGCCGTATGTCATCACGGAGCACGCCAGCGCGGTGATGACCGGCGAGATCAGCGCGATGAAGCGGGCGATCGTCGAGGACGTCTACCGCAATGCCGCGGCAGTCGTCGCCGTCAGCCGCGCGCTGCAGCGTGCGATCGGCGACGCGGAAGTGATCCCGAACTGCGTCGACGAAGAGTTCTTTCGACCCGTCGCGCGGCGCAGCCGCTCGCCGTTCACGTTCCTGTTCGCCGGCGATCTCGTGCGCAGCAAACGCGTCGATCTGCTGCTGCGCGCGTTCGCCAGAGGCCGCGCCGGCGCGCGTCTGGTGATCGTCGGCACGGGAAGGCAAGCGTATCCGCACCACGACGGCGTGCGATTCACCGGCGCTCTCGATCGCGCGGGCGTGCGCGAGGAGATGTGGCGCGCGAACGCGCTGGTGCTCCCGAGCGACTACGAAACATTCGGCGTCGTGCTGATCGAGGCGCTCGCCACGGGACTGCCGGTGATCGCTACGCGCTGCGGCGGACCGCAGGAGATCATCACGCGAGACGACGGCATCCTCGTCGATTGCGGCGACGAAGCCGCGCTCGCCGGCGCGATGGCGTCGATCCGCAGGCGCACGTTTTCCGCGGACCGGCTCGCCGCCTCGGCGGCAGCGCGTTTCGGCTACAAAGCGATCGCGCCGCGGCTGTGGGACGTCTATCAGTCCGTCGTTCGACGCCCGCCGCAGCGCGCGGCGGCCGCCCGCGCGTGAGCGGCGTACGGGAAGAGCGCGTGCGCCGCCTTTGCGTGCGCGCAGCGGGAGGCGAGCCGCATCTGAATGCGGAAGTTGCCCGGATCGATTGCCGCCGCGCGCTCGGGCCGATCGTACAGCTCCATCGCCAGCAGCTCCGCGCCGCTGCGATACACGCCCGCCGCTGCGATGAAGATGAGAATCGCGATCGCAGCCGCAGGACCGGCTCTCACCCGGTCGGCGCCGGCTGAAGAGCCCGCGCTACAGGTCCCGAGCGCCGCCCAGACGATGAACGCCGGGACCGGCAGAAGCAGGACGGCATCGAACAGGCCGGCGACGATCGTCGCCGCGACGATCGCCATCACTGCCGGATCGCGCGACGCAAAGGCGATGCTCGCGAGCGCGGCGAAGAGCGCGATCGTCGCGAGCAGTCCCCGCTCGGAGACGAACGCGATCCAGTCGCTCGAGGGCCACGGATTGAACGTCATGTTGTCGCCGTCGATCGACGGATCGCCGTGCGCGGCGAAATGCGGATACACGACGGGCCAGTTGCCCGCTCCGACGCCGAACAGCGGATGCGCCGCGGCCATCACCATCGAGCGGCCGTATTGAACGAGCCGCCCTCGCCCGCTCCCCTGCTCGTAATTCGCGACGTCGACGACCGACTGCAAGTACGGATTGCGGCCGCGCCACTGCAGCGTGTTCGGAATGAGGAGCGCGGCGGCCGCACCCGCGATGCCGAACGCGATCGCACCCGCCAGCCTCCCCCACGCGCGCGAGAAGATCGTGAAGACGATGAGCATCACCACCGCTGCCATCCACGCGGCGCGCGAGCGCGTCAGCACGAGCGAGGCCGAGACGATCGCCACGCCGAGCGACGACATCACGAACGCGCGCTTGCTGCCGCGGACCGCGATCGTGAAAAGCAGCGGCAATCCGATCGCCGCGAGATGCGCGACAAAGTTGCGGTTGCCGAGCGTGCCGCCCGGAACGCGCGTCGACGCGAAGTACGCGACGCGAAGGCCGTATGTCTCGAGGAGTGACGCGATCGACGCGATCACCACCGCCACTGCCAGCGCGGCGACGAGGCGCCGCTCGCCGACCGCGCGCGCCGTCCAGAAAATCAGAATCGCCGATGCGCTGAGCGCGAACGCGCGAAAGCCGAGCCACCTGTTCGTCGCAGCCGCGGCCCCGATCGCGCTCAGAAGCAGGTACGCGCCGAGAAAAAAATCCGCGCGCGTCATCGCGCGGCGCCACAGCGCTCCGATGGCGAAGATCGCCGCGGAGAATGCGGCGAGATGCAGCACGAGCTCCTTCGGAACGAGAAAGCGGTCGAGATCGAAGATCGTCTCGGTGCTCGCGACGAGCACGACCGCGATCGCGCCGGTTTGCAGTATCCGCGTCGCGGCAGATCCGACTCCGGAGATCGTCCCTGTCTCCGCGATTTTCCTCGAATTCACTTGAAGCGCCGTCCGAGGATGACCTTGAAGATCGTGCGGTCGGTGGCGTGGTTCAGTCCGAAACCGACGCCCGCGTTGAATTCCCACTCGGGCGAGACATTGAGATCGATCGC
>DATIZY010000068.1:0-22040 GCA_035516895.1 Thermoanaerobaculia bacterium
GACGCGCAAAAATTGTTACAGGAAATCGTCACGAAAAGACTGCTCACCGCCCGCGCAATCTACGGCTTCTGGCCGGCGAACGCCGTCGGCGACGACATCGAGATCTACGGCGACGAGATGCGTCGCGCGTCGCTCGCGCGCGTGCACACATTGCGGCAGCAGCAGGAAACGACGACCGGCCGCAATCTCGCGCTCGCCGACTTCGTCGCGCCGAAAGAGAGCGGGATTGCCGACTACATCGGCGCATTCGCCGTGACTGCCGGCATCGGCGTCGCGGAGCTCGTCGCGCGGTTCGAGCGCGATCACGACGATTACAACTCGATCATGACCAAAGCGCTCGCCGATCGGCTGGCCGAGGCGCTCGCGGAGGTGATTCATCGGGAGGCGAGGCGCGCGTGGTACGCGCCGGACGAGAATCTGTCGAACGAGGATCTCATCACAGAGAAATATCGCGGCATCCGACCGGCGCCCGGTTATCCCGCCTGCCCCGACCACACCGAGAAGCGCACGGTTTTCCATCTGCTCGATGCCGAGAAGAGCGGCATCACGCTGACGGAGACGTTCGCGATGATCCCGGCGGCCTCGGTATGCGGCATCTATTTCGCGCATCCCGACGCACACTACTTCGCGGTGGGAAAGATCGGACGCGATCAGGTGCTCGACTACCAGCGTCGAAAAGCGATGCCCGTCGCCGCGATCGAGCGCTGGCTATCGCCGAGCCTGGCGTACGACCTGGAAGTGTGAGGGCAGGATGTGTGAGGCAGGCTTTTAGCCGGGCCTCCGCCGACCGGCTGAAGCCGGTCCGCACACTTCAGTCGACGCCGCCGAACGCGTGCACCTGCTGCACACGAATCGTCTGCTGCGATCCGTTCGGCGTGTCGTACTGCACAGCCACGCGCAGCGTCACCGGACCGTTCGCGCCAGCGATGGTCGGGCTGGAGATGAACGCCGGCGCCCAAAGCGTGAGCGCCACCGCGTGTCCCGGCTCGAGCGGCTGATTGAACGGCGTTGAATTCTGCCGAAGGGTGTACGCGCCCTCGCCGATCGAGCTGACGTCAATCCGTTTGATCGTGATCGGCACGCGCGTGCGATTGCCGACATGTACCTGATACTGCACGGAGATCGGACCGGTAATGTCCCGCGCGATCTCGGCGACGTTCGAGAGCTGATGAATTTGAATCTCGGGCTCGTTCAGCGGCGCCGTCGTTTTTGGTTGCGCCGCCGCTGAAGCACAGCCGGCGAGAAGAAGGATGACACTCGCCATCCCGAGCGGAGCGAGCGACCTCAACGTCAGCGATCGCATCTCGAGATCCTTCGTCGCTTCGCTCCTCGGGCTGACGGAGATACGTCCGTCACTTGCTCGACGAGATGTACTTCAACATCTCCTTTGCCGTGGAGACGTCTTTGCCGTTCGGGTCGAGCTCGATGTATTTCTGCAGATTCGCTTTCGCATCGGCGTTGCGGCCGGCGCGCACCTGCAGCATGCCGAGCTCGTAATACGCCGGCGCAAATTTATCGTCGATCGAGATCGCTCGCTTGAGCAGCGGCTCGGCGTCGGCATCCTTGCCGGCGTTGATCAGCTTCGCCGCGTCGTTGAACACCGATCCCGCGTCCGCCGGCATCTTCTTCTTTGCCTCGGCCGCTTTCGCGGTGTCGCCGGTCGCGGTGTACGCGTTGAACAGGACGCTGTACATCTCCGTTTCATCCGGATCGCCGGCGAGCGCTTTGTTCGCAGCCTCGATCGCCTTCGAATAATCCTTGGTCAGGATTGCCGCGCGCGCGAGCGCCTCCCATCCCGCAGTGAGATCCGGCTTCGCCGTGACCGCTTCCTGGAACTTCGCCTGTGCGTCGGCGTACTTTTCTTCGTTGAAAAGCGCCGCGCCGGCGTTGTACGCGACCAGCGCGGGATCCGGCTTCCCTTCCGCGGCAGGCGCAACGGCGGTTGCGGCGGCGGCAGGTGTGAGCTCGACGTCTTTCGCCGTCACGTCGCCGAGTTTCAGCTTGACCTGGTCGGTGTAGGCCTCGTAGCCGGGCGCGGAGAATGTGATTTTGTACGGCATCGTCCCGTCGATGACGAGCAGACGGTACGTGCCGTCCTTCTCACCCTTGAAATCCGCTTTGAAGTTTCGCTGGCCGGCCGAAACCATCGTGATCGCCACGTTCGGAATCGGCTGCTTCGTCACCGCGTCGGTGATCTTTCCGGACATCCGCGCCTCGGTTCCGCCGAACGCGCTGCCGGCCACAGCAGCAATGGCAAACAATGAGATCGCAAGTCTTTTTTGCATCGGTCTGGCTCCCCGTGTTTGTTGAATCAACAACGGTCGACGGGAGTCTATTCGAAACTGAGGTAGGTCTGGTCCTTGAGGCCGCGCTCGAAATCCTGCAGCAGGCGCATGCCCTCGTTGGGCTTGAGGACGTCGGCTTTGATCGCGCTGTCGATCTGCGCCTTCATCCGCTTTTCGAGGTCGCGCCAGTCGTACTGCGTCATCGCCAGCACTTCGCCGATGCTCTGTCCCGGGATCTCTTCCTCGATGTAGAAGCCGCTGTCCTCATCGGTGTCGATGAAGACGTGGACCTCATTCACGCGTCCGAAGAGGTTGTGGATGTCGCCCATGATGTCCTGATACGCGCCGGTGAGGAAGATGCCGAGGTAGTAGGGGTCGCCGTTGCGGAGCTCGTGGAGTGGCAGAGTCTCGCGCACGTCGTACAGGTCGATGTACTTCGAGACCTTGCCGTCGGAGTCGCAGGTGATGTCGACGAGCGTCGATTCGAGCTGCGGCCGCTCGTTGAGGCGGTGGATCGGAACGATTGGAAAGAGCTGACCCAGGGCCCAGTGATCGAGGAGCGACTGGAAGACGGAGAAGTTGCAGATGTGCTGGTCGGCCAGCTCCGTCTTGAGCGTCTTCAGATCCTCGGGCACTTCGCCGGGATCAATCTGCCGCACGAGAAGCTGGATTTTTTCGGCGACCTGCCAGAAGAGCGTCTCGACGCGCGCCTTCACGTCGAGGTTGAGCAGGCCGAGCTCGAACATCGTCTGCGCCTGCTCCTTGATCTGCTCCAGGTCGTGCCACGACTCGTTGAGCGACGTGTCGCTGAGACGCGCGTCGATGTCGAGGATCTCGCGAATGAGTTTGTGATCGCTGGTGCGAATCGTGTGCGGCTCGGCAGGGGTCTTCTCGATCGCGCCGAACGCCTGCACCACGAGGACCGAGTGATGCGCGACGATCGCACGGCCCGATTCGGAGACGATGTGCGGATGCGGCACGCGCTCGTCGTCGCAGACATCCATGATGTTGTAGACGATGTCGCTCGCGTACTCCTCGATCGTGTAGTTCATCGACGAGTGGAACGTCGAGCGCGAACCGTCGTAGTCGATGGCCAGTCCGCCGCCGACGTCGAGATACTCGAGCGGATGGCCGAGCTTGTAGAGCTTCGCGTAGTACATCGCCGCTTCGCGCACGGCGCGCTTGATCGGCTGAATGTCGGGGATCTGCGAGCCGATGTGGAAGTGCAGCAGCTTGAACGCCGACTCCATCTTCGCCTCGCGCAGGATCTCGATGGCCTCGAGGATCTCCGCGGTCGACAGTCCGAACTTCGCGTTCTCGCCGCCGGAGGTCGCCCACTTGCCGGAGCCTTTCGACAGCAGGCGCACGCGGATGCCGATCCACGGCTCGACGTTCATCTCCGCGGCAATCTTCGTGAT
Source organism: Thermoanaerobaculia bacterium (assembly GCA_035516895.1). Lineage (GTDB taxonomy): Bacteria > Acidobacteriota > Thermoanaerobaculia > Gp7-AA8 > Gp7-AA8 > Gp7-AA10. The sequence continues at coordinate 3,704 of DATIZY010000068.1, forward strand.
CGCGCGCAGCTCGGAGAGCTTCTCGGCGATCACGATCACCTTCTTGCCGAGCTTGCGGCCTAACATCGCCATCCGGATGTACGCCGCGTCCTTGTAGCCGTTGCAGACGATGAGCGACTCGGGATCGCTGTGAATCGCGAGCCCGGCGTAGACCTCCGGCTTCGAGCCGACCTCGAGGCCGTAGTTGAACGGCTTGCCGGCGTCGAGGATCTCCTCCACGACTTCGCGAAGCTGATTGACCTTGATCGGGAAGACGCCGCGATACCTGCCGCGGTAGTTGTGGTCGCCGATCGCGCGGTTGAACGCGTTGTTGAGCGTCTCCACGCGATGCCGCAGCAGGTCCTGGAAGCGAATCAGAATCGGCGCGTTGAGGTTCAGCGCCTGCGCCTGGCGCAGCGCGGCGAGGATCGGAATGGCCACTCCGCCTTCCTGCAGCGGCGAGACCGTGAGGTCACCTTCTCCGTTGACGCCGAAGTACCCGGCGCCCCATCGATCGATCATGTAGAGAGCAGCGGAGTCGTCGACCGTCCAGTGTTGCTGCTCCTCGAACTGCTCGGGGTGCGCTTCCATCGTTTGCGAAAGAATAGAACAAAAAGATGCCGTCCCGTCGTCCCGCGACCGCTCCCGGCTCGCGGACCACCTTCATGACGACCTTCCGGCGGCGTGTCATGCCTGAACAACTGGAGCGCCGCGTGGAACCTTCTTGTGGATCTCGCGATCGACGGCGGAGCCGATGATGCGGCCGATCTCCGATCCGTCGAACGTCATCGCCCGCGGGGGACGGACCGATTCCCGTCGTCGATCACCTGCGCGGTTCGGTCTTCGTGCCCGTTTCGGTCTTCGCTTTGAGCTTCGCGCCCGCCTGCCTGACTTCGCTGCCGAGTTTTTGGATCGCCGTCGCCGTCTTCGCCCGCGCTCTTGCCGCCGCGGCTTTCGCCTGCGGAGTCGGCGCGATGACCTTGTACGTGTCCCGACCCGTCTTTTCGATTTTGCACGCGGCGGCGAGAATGAGGAATGCGACGATACTGATCCGATGCATACGTCCTCCTGCGACAATCGCAGCAAACGCTGAGCCCGTGCGAAACAAACCTCGACCGCACGGCGTTTAGCACGTGACCATGGAGCAGGACCGATTGATTCAGGGAATGGCGGAAGGCGGCGACTTCCGCATCATCGCCGCACAAACGACGCAGACGGTCGAGACCGCCCGGCAACTCCTCGACCTCGCCCCCGTCGCCACCGACGCCCTCGGACGCGCGCTGACGGGATCACTTCTACTCGCAAGATTATTAGATAAGAATGTTAGACATCAATATATTACATTACGCCTCGATGGCGACGGCCCGCTGGGCGTGATCATCGCCGAGGCGAATGTGGCCGGCGCGGCGAGGGGGTTCGTGGCGAATCCGGTGCCGCAGGACGAAACGCTCGACGTCTCGCGCGCGATCGGTCGGGGGCTGCTGACCGTCGTGCGCGGCACGCCGCCGGCCGGACGGCCGTACACGTCGCAGATCACGCTCGAAGGAAGCGGCGTCGCGCAGGACCTCACGCGCTATCTCGCCGGCTCCGAGCAGATTTCCTCCGCCGTTCTCCTCGGCGTCCTCAATCGCCGCGATGGCGTCGCCGCCGCGGGAGGAATCGTCGTGCAAAGCTTTCCGCACGCGAGCGAAGCCTCGATCGATCGCATCGAACAGCGAATCAAAGAAGCGCCGCCGCTCAGCAGCCTGCTCGCCAAAATGAGCATCGAGGACGTTGTGGCGACCGTATTCGACGGCTGCAGCTACAAGCAGATCGATTCGAGCTTCAACGTTCCGCTGAGCTACACCTGCACGTGCAGTCCGGAGCGCGCGCTCGCGCCGCTGGCGCTGTTCACGCCCGACGAGCTGCGCGAAATGATCGAACAAGGCGCAACGGAAGTGGTCTGCCAGTTCTGCGGACGCAAGTATCGTTTCGGCAAAGACGACTTGCTTGCGCTGCACGCAAAGGCTGACGCATGATGGCGAGCGGCTTGCGGCGAGCGGCGAGCAGCCCGCAGGTCTCCGCTCGCCGCGCGCTGCTCGCTGCCCGCTCATGAAATCCATCATCACCGGATCCGGCATCGGCGTTCCGAAAAACGTCGTGCGCAATGACGCGCTGACGAAGATCATGGACACCACCGACGAGTGGATCCGGACGCGCAGCGGAATCGAGGAGCGCCGCTACGCCGACAAGGGACAGGGCTCGGCCGAGCTCGGGATGATTGCGGCGGAGCGCGCGCTCGCCGACGCAGGCAAATCGAAGGACGACATCGACGCGATCATCTTCGCCACGATGACGCCCAACTATTTTTTTCCGGGCAACGGCCCCGTGCTGCAGGCGAAGATGGGCTTTCGCGAGACGACGCCGACGTTCGACATCCGCCAGCAGTGCTCCGGATTCCTTTACGGCCTCGATCTCGCCGATTCGCTCATTCAAAGCGGCAAGTACGCGCGGCTGCTGCTCATCGGCGCCGACGTGCATACGCCGTTCATGCCGTGGCAGCGCGGATGGGGAGCGACGATCGGTGAGCCGGCGCGCGAGCCGACCGCGGACGACCTCGCATTCAACACGAGCATCCGCGATCGCACGGTGCTGTTCGGCGACGGCGCGGGCGCGATGGTCATCGAGAAATCCGAAAACGGATCGCGAGGGTTCGTCGCCGCGAGGCTGTTTACCGATGGCTCGAACATCGAAGCGTTGTACGTCCCGGGCGTCGGATTTCGACGGCGGCCGTTCGTGACCGTCGATCAAGTCGAAAAAGCGGAGCCGATTCCGGTCATGGAAGGGCGCGAAGTGTTCAAGCAGGCCGTGATTCGCATGCCGGAGTCCGTTCGCGCGGTTTGCGAGGCGGCGGGAGTCACGGTGGGCGACGTTGATCTGCTGCTGATCCACCAGGCGAACCTCCGCATCGTCGAAGGCGTCGGCAAAGCCCTCGGTCTTGCGGCCGAGAAAGTGCCGCACAACATCGAGCGCTACGGCAACACCACCGCCGGAACGCTGCCGATCCTCTACGACGAATGCGTGCGCGACGGCCGCATCAAGCCCGGCATGCTGATCTGCTTCACCGCCCTCGGCTCCGGCCTGCACTGGGGCGCCGCGCTCTACCGAACGTAACGAGCGATGCGCGTCCCGCCGGGATGCCGCTTCCTGCCGCATGCAGGGCACGGCTCGGTGCCCTACAAGAACTTATCCATCAGGTCGGCGTTTTGTTGCATCGCCTGAATCTCGACCCAATAGGCACGCGCAAAAAGCACGATCGTCAGGATCACTTCGGTCAAATGGAGCCATCGCGGCGTTTTTCCTGTCGACACGCCGCCGCCCATGATGAATGTGATCATCAGCATCGCCATGGCGTACGTTGCGGCGGGCGACACGCGCATCGCCATCGCGCGGGTCGACCTCTTCACGTCCGCTTCGCTCGCGCTTCCTTTCACCTTGTCCTTCATCTGCTTGCCCGTGCCGATGAAGAAAAACATTGTCATCGATTGCGAGAAGAGTCCCATCACCACGGTGCCGAGGGCGAGGAAGATGTGCTGGGCGACGTGGCCGGGAGAGGCGAGGAATCCGGCGATTCCGGTCGCGATGAGTCCGGCGATGGAAAGCAGCGTCGTGATCAACAGGAACTGCGCCATGCTGATATTCTCCCCGCGATGGCGACGTATCGCGAATCGGGCGTCAACATCGACGCGCAGGACGAAGCGCTTCGCGAGGTGCGGCGCATCGCGCGGGGCACGTTCACACCGGACGTCGTGTCCGATATCGGCCTTTTCGGCGGACTGTTTCGCGCGAACTTCGACGGCATCGAGAGACCGATTCTCGTTTCATCCACCGACGGCGTCGGCACGAAGCTGCGCGTCGCTCAGGCGATGAACGTTCACGACACGGTCGGCTACGACCTCGTGTGCCACTGCGTCAACGACATCCTGGTCCAGGGTGCGCGGCCGCTGTTTTTTCTCGACTACTATGCGAGCGGCAAGCTGCGGCCGGCCGTAATGACCGACGTCATCCGCGGGATGGCGCGCGCGTGCAGCGAAAACGGATGCGCGCTGATCGGGGGCGAGACCGCGGAGATGCCCGGCTTCTACGGCGACAACGATTACGACATCGCAGGCTTCATCGTCGGGGTCGTCGACGAAAAGAATCTGCTCGACGGCAAGAAGGTCCGTGAAGGCGATGTGCTGATCGGCCTCCCGTCGGCAGGCCTGCATACGAACGGCTACTCGCTCGCGCGCCGGATTCTGTTCGACGAGCTCGGATACGACCACCAGTCGGTTGTGCCGGGGATCGGCAAGATCGGCGAAGCGCTTCTGCAGCCGCACATCTCGTATCTCAAACCGCTGATGCCGCTGGTCAACGACCGCTCGCTCCACGCGCTGGCGCACATCACCGGCGGCGGTCTGACGGACAACGTTCCGCGCGTTCTGCCGGAATCGCTCGACGCGAAGATCAAGCTGGGCTCGTGGCCGGTGCCCGCGCTGTTCCGGTTCCTCTTCGAAAAGGGACACATCGATCGCGACGAGATGCTGCGCGTCTTCAACATGGGCATCGGCATGGTGCTGATCGTCGCGCCCGATCAGGTCGATCGCGTGTCGAAGCACTTCACGCAAATCGCTCAGCCGTTCTTCTTCGTCGGCAACGTCGTCAGAGGATCGAGACGAGTGGTCTACGACGCGCCGCCGGCCGGCTTCGCCTCCTGGATCGAGTAGTGCGGCTGGCGATCCTGCTGTCCGGCCGCGGATCGAACTTCGAAGCGATTCATCGCGCGTTCGCCGGCGCGATCGTATGCGTCCTTTCCAATCGTCCGGAGGCGCGCGGCCTGGCTCGCGCGAGAGAGCTCGGCCTGACAACGCACGCGATCGACCACCGCGACTATCCGACGCGGGAGGCGCACGAAGAGGAGGTGCTCCGCGTGCTGGCCGAAGCAAAGCCCGATTTCATCTGTCTCGCGGGCTACATGCGCCTGCTCTCGCCCGCATTCGTCGCGGCCTATCCGCATCGGATCCTGAACATTCATCCGTCGCTGCTTCCCTCATTTCCCGGCGTCCACGCGCAGCGGCAGGCGCTCGAGTACGGCGTCAGGATCTCCGGCTGCACCGTGCACTTCGTCGACGAGAACCTCGATGCCGGGCCGATTGTGGTGCAGCGAAGCGTTGAGGTGCTCGACGGCGATTCCGCCGATTCGCTCGCCGCGCGCATCCTGGAGCAGGAACACATCGCCTACGTCGAGGCGCTCACGAAACTGTCCACGCGTGCATGGCGGGTTGAAGGGCGTCGAGTGATCTTCGAGTTGTCAGTCCCGCCACCGGACAACTGACAACTGAGAACTGACAGCCGACAACGCGCCGCGAAGCGGCGCTCAGAACGGCCAGAACTTCTTCCACCACGGCTGCTTGTCGACGTTCACGGCAGCGACGGCAGGCACGCGATTGATCTGCTGTCCGTTCTCGCTGACCACCACCCACCCGACCTGCTGGCCGGCATGAACGGGCGCCGTCACCGGCGAAGGTGCCAGCGCGACTTTGATCGATCCTTCCCGGCCGCGTTGCACCAGCGCGTTGACGTCGCCGCCGGCGAGGGCAGCGACGGTTTTCGACTGACCATCGGTCACGCCGACCTGCCCGACGGTCGCGCCCCTCTTCAGCGCGGGAAGAATTCGATAGTGGATGAACGCGTCGTTCATCAGGCGCGAGGCGATCTCGAACGAGCTCTCCGGGCCCGTCGATGCCTTCGCGCCCATCACGACCGCGACGAGGCTCATCGACCCGCGCGTCGCCGCCGCCGTGACGCAGTAGCCGGCCGGTCCCGAGTATCCCGTTTTGATGCCGGTCGCGTCGGGGAAGTAGTCGCGGCTGTGCGGGTTGATCAGGTGATCCGGATTCGTGAGTCCCGACGTGAAGGTGCCGTTCGAGAATGGCATCGTCGGCGTCTTCGCATACTCCCGCAGCAGCGGGAACTTCATCACTTCGATTCCGAGCATCGCGAGGTCGTAGGCGCTCATCGAGTCGACCCGCGTCGGATCCTGGCTGTTCGGCAGGCCGTGCGGATCGTAGAACGTCGACTCCTTCAGCCCCATCTGCCGCGCCTTGTCGTTCATCATGTCGGCGAATGCTTCGGCGGAGCCGGCGATTTTCTCGGCGATCGCTTCCGCCGCATCGTTCGCGGACTGAATCATCGTCGCGGCGATCAGCGTCTGCAGCGGGAAGGTCTGCCCTTCCTTCGCGTAGATCTGCGAGCCGCCCATCTTGCTGGCGCGCGCCGAGATCGTGACCGGCGTGTCGAGCTTGAGCTGCCCCTCCTGGATCTGCTGCATGCAGATGAGGAGGGTCATCATCTTGGCCATCGACGCGGTCGGCAGCGGCACGTGCGCGTTTTCCTCGAAGAGGATTCGCTTCGTCGCCGGCTCGACGACGATCGCGGCCGAATATCCTTTGCCGGTCGTGTTGACCGACGCGCCTTTCGCGGTTGCGGGTCCTTCCTCCTGCGCCGCGAGGGGAACCGCGGCGAGCAGCAGAACGACGAGCAGAGTAAGACTACGTTTCATCATTCACTCCAGAGATAGAGATTTGATTCACGCGCGGTTCTGAGCAGCCTTCGCGCGTTTTTTTGCGGATCGCGATGTGCGTGGGATCGATCCGATGACGGTCCAGTCGTGTTTGTGGACCACGACCGGGCCCTTCGCTTTCGGCCAGAGCTCGAGAGGAATGTAGTAGTAGCCGTCGCCGAGGACGCGCGATTTGATGGCGAGGTCGCGCATGCTCTTGCACAAACCTTTCTTACCCCGAATCGCGCTGCGTTCGACCACCAAACCTGTCGGCTCACCGACTCCCTCGAAAATACTGATCTCCGCGCAGAGAGAGTTGACCAACGTCATTTCCGAGACTCCGACAAAGTGATCCTTCCGCCATGAAAGCAATTTCCGATCCATTTACCGCCGTTAGAATGACCCGATGCCGGAAAAGCAGCAGAAACGCAAGATGGACCGCCAGCGTTTTCGCGCGCTCCTCAAGGATGCCGGCGACATCATCTGGCGCTCGCGGCGCCGGCTGCTGATCGGCATTCCGCTGCTGCTGGTCAATCGGCTGTCGAGCATCGTCCTGCCGTGGCTCACGAAGATCCTGATCGACAAAGTCATTCCCGGCCAGCAGCTCGATCTCTTGTGGAAGCTCGCCGCCGTTGCGGCGCTTGCCTCGGGCGTCGGCGCCATCACCGACTACTCGCTCGCCCAGATCCTCGGCATGGCCGCGCAGCATTCGATCACCCAGCTGAGGCTCCGCATCCAGCAGCACGTGCAGCGGCTCCCGGTCCGCTACTTCGACGACACGAAGACCGGCACGCTCGTGTCGCGCGTGATGAACGATGCGGAAGGAATCCGCAATCTCGTCGGCACGGGATTGCTGCAGCTGTTCGGCGGGCTCGTCACCGCCGCGATTGCGACGGGAATCCTCTTCTATCTCAGCGCGCGGCTCGCCTCGATCGTGTTAGGCGCGTGCGTGATCTTCGGCGGCGTGCTCGCGTGGGCGTTCCGGACGGCGCGGCCGATGTTCAAACAGCGCAGCGTCGTGAATGCCGAGGTGACCGGGCGGCTGACGGAAGGGTTCTCCGGGATTCGGATCGTGAAGGCGTACACCGCGGAAAAGCACGAATCGCGCGTGTTCGCCGAAGGCGTGCACAAGCTGCTGCGACTCGTGATCGGAACGATGCGCATCGTCTCCGGCGTCGGCGCGATGACGACGTTCCTCGTCGGCCTTGTCGGGGTGGCGGTGCTCATCGTCGGCGGCCGCGAAGTCATCGCCCACCGCATGACCCTCGGCGGACTGATCTCGTTCACGATGTACCTCGCGCTCGTCGTCGGTCCCGTCGTGCAGATCGTCTCGATCGGCACGCAGCTCTCGGAAGCATTCGCCGGACTGGAACGAATTCGCGAAGTCCTCGGCGAAACCCGCGAAGACGCGACGGACGCCGCGAAGGCACCACTCGATGAGATCGAAGGCACGGTCGAGCTGCACAACGTCTCGTTCGAGTACACGCCGGGTGTGCCGGTGCTCAAAAACATCGATCTGCTCGCGCCGGCCGGGAAATCGCTCGCGCTCGTGGGGCCGTCGGGTTCGGGCAAGAGCACGCTGATCTCGCTCATCGCCGCGTTTCACCGGCCGACCGAAGGCGAGATCTACGTCGACGGAATCCCGCTCGGCGATCTCCGTCTCAACGACTACCGGCAGCAGATCGGCATCGTTCCGCAGGATTCGTTTCTTTTCGCGGAGTCGATCTACGACAACATCGCGCTCGGCAATCCCCGCGCGTCGCGCGAGCAGGTTTTGCGCGCGGCGAAAATCGCGCACGTCGACGAATTCGCGGAGTCGTTCGCGGACAAATACGAGACAATCGTCGGCGAGCGCGGAGTAAAGCTCTCGGGCGGGCAGAAGCAGCGCGTCGCGATCGCCCGTGCGATCGTCGCGAATCCGAGGATTCTGATCCTCGACGAAGCGACCTCGTCACTCGACAGCGAAAGCGAGGCGCTGATTCAGGACGGCCTCAACGCGCTCATGAAAGGCCGCACGACGTTCGTCATCGCGCACCGTCTGTCGACGATCCGCAAAGCCGACCAAATCGCGGTGCTCGAGGATGGCCGCGTCATCGAGCTCGGAACGCACGAGCAGCTGATGGCGCTCGGCGGCCGCTATCGCGCGCTGTACGAGAAGCAGTACGGCGTCGCGATGAATCAGTTCGTGAATCCCGGAGAAGAGCTCGAGGATTTGGCGGTCAAAACCTAGCGCCGGCTCTCAGCCGGCGCCGCGTTACGACCGCAGCTCGGCGTTCCAGTACGCTTCGTCGAGGAAGTTCTTCCAGATATCCGGGAAGTTACGCCCCTGCAGACGATGCAGCGGATGCCACTTCGGCCGCTGCGGCTGACGGATCAGGCGGATGTCGGACTCCGACAGCAGCTTGTTGCCCTTGCGCACGTTGCACGGCAGGCATGCGCAGACGACGTTCTCCCACGACGATTTGCCGCCGCGAGAGATCGGCACGACGTGGTCGAGCGAGAGCTCCGAGGAAGAGAACTTGCGGCCGCAGTACTGACAGCGGTTGCCGTCGCGCAGATAAATGTTGCCGCGCGAGAACTTGACCTCCTGCCGCGGAAGACGGTCGAAGGCCAGCAACTGGACCACGTGCGGAATCAGGATCTTGCGATGGGGTGTGGCGACGTAGTGGTCGTTCGGCTGGACCGGGATGTCCATCCAGTTCTCGAAGTCGTAGGTCCGGTACTCGGAATCGACAGCGCGGACGTGCCCCTTGTAGAAGAGGATGAGCGCGCGTCGTACGGAAGTGATCTGCACTGCCTGGAAGACGCGGTTCAGAACGAGTACGTGTCCCTCGAGCATCTTGCTGCGGTAAACACGCGCCGCGCCCCATTGTTTCCAGAGCTGATTGTTCGCGGGTTGCCGCTCGCGTACATGATACCGGAGAGGGCTCGCGGTCGACGAAAGTCGCGCGGCGGGGCTTTGCGAAGCGGTGCGTTACGCCCGAAGTCGGGTCGATCAGCGAATTGAACACCTCCCCAAGGTTGCAAAAACTCTTCATTTGGTAGATAGTTAAGCCCTAAGACGAACTCGATTCGGCTCTATCGGAGCGCGTTAAAGGGTGTGGTTTTGGGAGGCATGCATGCGCGTTTTCTCACGGATCGCTCTCACTATCGTCGCAATCTTCCTTGTTCCGCCGGCGCTGTTCGCGGTGGACCTGTCGGCTGACTGCCCGCTGCAGCTCGTCGCATCGACGGCGCCGCCGACGCCGTTCTTCCAGTCGCCGCACGGCGCGTTCCGTTTCGGCAATCTGGTGTTCGTCGTCCGCGGTCAGGTGCTCAATACCTACACCGTCAACGATCTGGGCGATATCACCAACAACCCGCCGCGCCAGGATTTCCTCGGAAACCTCGGCGCACGTGAATCCGAAGGCGGCGTCACCTTCGCCAACGGCTTCATCTATGTGAGCAGCGAAGCCGGCCTGGAGATCTTCGACCTCCGCAACACGAAGCCGGGCGGATCGGCCCCGACGCTCGTGTCGCGCACACCGAACCTGCACTATCGCCGGCTGGCGATCAGCAACGGCATTCTCGCCGCGCTCTATCCGTCGACCGATTACCCGTGCCTCGTCGGCGGACCGACGCCGAACTGCTTCAACAGCATCGATCTGTACAACGTCTCGAACCCGTCTGCGCCGCAGCTCGTCGGATCGATCCCGTCGCAAACGTCTCCGATCGGCGGGTTCAATGACGTCGCATTCAACTACGGCTATCTCGTAACCACCGGCCAGACCGGCACCGTCGTGTACAGCATCAACAACCCGAGCGCGCCGGCATTCGCCTTCGCCGTCGGCACTCCGGGTACATTCCTCGTCAGCAACACCACGGACCTCCTGGCTGTCGGCAACGACACTTCGATCCTGACCTACGGCGTCTCCGCGAACAGCGGCGCGCTTTCGCCGATGTTCCTGCACACCGTGGCCACGCTTCGCCTCGAGCACTCGAACCCGATCATGTTCCACCCGCAGGCCACCTTCGACGAAGCCGGCAGCCGGCTGATCACGATGGTCGACGAGCTCGATCCGCAGACACTGCAGCCCGCGCGCACATTCGCGTTCGACGTGTTTGACTACTCGATCCCGATGTTCGAAGGCACCGACCCCCGCGTCTACGAGCAGGTCTCGTACACAACGGGCGACGAAGTGAAATGGAATCCGACCGCCGTCGGTCCGTACGTGTACGTCGTCGGCGAGCTGACCGGCGTTCAGGAATACGGCGTTTGCGGTCAGATGACTGGACGCATCGAGACGACAACGCTCGCATCGCTGCCGTGTCCGACGACCACCGGCGGCCCGACCGTCGCCGAGCTCCACGGCTGGGTCACGGGCGCGACGCGAATCGCCAACGTCGAGCTGTTCCTCGACGGCAATTCGCTCGGCTCGGGCGCGCTCACGAACGATGTCGCGCGCACCGACATCCCGTCGACGACTCCGGTGCAGAACTGGCGCGTCGTCGTCAGCCTCCCGGCGAACCTCGGCGGCACGGCGCAGCCGGGGCGAGTGCATCTGCTCACCGCTGTTGGAACGGACATCAACGGAAATCGCCGGCAGTTCGCCAGCCAGAGCTTCTTCTTCACACCGAACTGGCAAACGAGCTGCGTGGCGCGCCGTCGAGCTGCTCAGTGAGCGAGTCTATCCCGAGCGCAGCGAAGGATCTCGCGCGCGATGTCAGCGCAGATCCCTCGGCGTCTGTGCGGCTCGGGACGAACTCATTTCGAGCTGCTCAATGATCCGCAGCGCCGCTTCGCGCGGCGCGGGCGCGTCCGTGATCGGACGCCCAACGACGACATAATCCGCGCCCGCTGCGATCGCCGCGGCGGGCGTTTTCGTTCTGCGCTGATCTCCCGCGGCGCTTCCCTCCGGCCGCACGCCGGGAGTGACGATCACCATTTCGCGCCCGCACGCTTCGCGAATCGCTTCGATCTCGAGCGGCGATGCGACGACACCGCGCAGCCCGCATCGCTCGGCGAGCTTCGCCAGTTCGACCACGGTCTCGATCGAAGCATCGAGGCTCGTCAGCACCGTCACGGCGAGTACCAGGACATCCTCGCGAGCCGACGCGCACAGCATCGCCTCGCCGCCTGCCGCATGCACCGTCGTCATCGAGGCGCCGAGGGACGCGATGTCCGCGACGGCGTGTTGAGCGGTGTTCGGGATGTCGTGAATCTTCAGATCGAGGAAAATCCTGTCGCCGCGCGAGACGAGCTCGCGAACGAGCGCCGGTCCGTTCGTGACGAATGCCTGCAGCCCGATCTTCAGAGCGCCGGCGATGTCGTGCAGATCGTCGGCGAGCCGCAAAACGTCGTCGCGCGACGATCGGTCGAGCGCCACGATCAGCCGGTCGCGCGATTGCATGATGCGATGATAGCCGCATGGACAAGTGGGAGGTCGCGCGCGCACTCGACGAGATCGCGAAATATGTCGATCTGAGCGAGCCGAATCGCTTCAAGTCGCTGGCCTTCGAGAAAGCCGCACGCGCGATCTCGTCGCTTGATCGCGATCCGGCAGACCTCATCGCCACCGGCGATCTGCAGAAGACTCCCGGCATCGGCAAGACAACGGCCTCGGTCGTCGAAGAGCTCGTGCGCACCGGCCGCTCCCGCTACCTCGACGAGCTTCGGACAAAATGTCCGCCCGGCATTTTCGAGCTCCTGCGCGTTCCGAGGCTCGGTCTGAAGAAGATCGGCGTGTTGCACGACAAGCTCGGCATCGGCAGCCTCGACGAGCTCGAGGAGGCGTGCCGCTCCGGAAAACTTCGCACGCTTCGCGGATTCGGCGAGAAGAGCGAGCAGCAGATCCTCAAGGGAATCGCATTCGCGCGAAAGCGGGAGTCGCAGTTTCTGCTGCCCGTCGGCATCGAGATCGGTGAGGCGATTCGCGAGCAGCTCGCACAATACGACGAGATCGAAAACGCGGAGATCAGCGGAAGCGTGCGGCGCCGCCTCGAAGTCATCCGCAACGTCAACATCGCCGTCTCTGCGCGCGATCCCCGCGCCGCGGCGAAAATATTTACGAAAATTGTTACTGATTTGGAAGTGCTCGACGCGACGACATTCAAAGGACGAGCGCGCAACGACGTCGAAGTTCTGTTTCACGTCGCGAGGCCGGGCGATTTCGGATCGACGCTCTTTCGCACCACCGGTTCACGCGAATTCGTCGAGGCATTCGGCGCGATCAAGCCGGCGAAAACTGAAGAGCAGGTCTTCGAGCGCGCCGAAGCCGCCTGGGTCGTGCCGGAGCGCCGCGAATCCGCCGACGATCTGCGCCGCAAGCGCGCGCGAAAGCTCGTGACGCTCGACGATCTGCGCGGCACGTTTCACGTCCACTCCACATTCTCCGACGGCCGCAACACCGTGCTCGAGATGCTCACCGCGGCACGCGATCGGGGATTCGAATACGTCGGCATGTCCGATCACTCGCAATCCGCGTTCTACGCCGGCGGTCTCACGCCCGAGGGCGTCCGCGCGCAACAGGCGGAGATCGCGAAGCAGGAGCCGGGCGTCGCGCCGATGCGCGTCTTTCGCGGGACCGAGGCAGACATTCTCGCCGACGGGTCGATCGATTACGACGAAGAGACGCTGCAGCGCTTCGATTTCGTCGTCGCATCGATTCACTCGCGCTTCGGCATGTCGGCCGAGGAGATGACGGAACGGATTCTGAAAGCGCTCGACAACGCGCACGTCACGTTCCTCGGCCACCTCACGGGTCGGCTGCTGCTGGCGCGCGAGGGATATACGATGGATTTCGATCGCGTGTTCGAGAAGGCCGGAGAGCGTGGCGTGATGATCGAGATCAACGGCAACCCACGCCGGCTCGACATCGACTGGCGCCTCGCCGGCCGCGCATTCGATCGCGGCGTGCGCTTCAGCATTCATCCCGATGCCCACTCGATTCACGAATACAACGCGCTGATCAGCGGCACGTGGGCGGCGCGCAAGGCGGGACTCTCGCCGAAAGAGATCTTCAACACCAAGCCGGTCGAGGAAGTTGAGGAGTTCCTCCGAACGCGACGACGCGGTTAGCGGTTCGTCTATAATCGCGCGCAGCTCTTTCACAACCTGTTCGATACGGTGAACGGGAAGCCGGTGCAAAACCGGCGCGGCCCCCGCCACTGTGACCGACGACAACTCGCGCCACGTACGCCACTGTGTGTGGGCCGGCTTTAGCCGGTTCGAACACACGGGAAGGCGGCGCGACGAGGACGACTCGGAAGCCAGGAGACCGGCCGTTTCGGACGCAATTTCACAAACTTCGGAGGGAAGTCACCGTGAGTCCGTTCGCCGTCCTCGCTTTTTCTGTTCTTCTCCAAACGCAGTTCAGCCAGCAGATCGTCGTCACCGCATCGCAGCTCCCGGAGACCGTCGAATCGACGCCCGCCTCGGTCACCGTCATCACGAAAAAAGACATCGAGTGGCAGGCCGCGCTCGATGTCGCCGACGTGCTGCGGCAGGTTCCCGGCCTGACACTGGAGCGCACCGGCTCGCCGGGAAAGGCGACGTCGCTCTTCACGCGCGGATCGGCGTCCACGCAGACGCTCGTGATGTGGAACGGCATCGTGATCAACGATCCGTACTTCGCAGGCTACGACTGGGGACGATTCTCGACCGCGGGTGTGCAGCAGATCGAAGTGGTGCGCGGGCCGTTCTCCGCTCTCTACGGTTCCGAGGCGATGGCGGGCGTCATCAATGTGCTCACGGCGCCGCGCACCTCGGGGGTGGGGGCGGAAGTGCAGGGAGGCGGGCGGGGGCTGCGGAACGAGGTCGTCGATGGAGCGTACGCCGGCGACACGATCGTGATCAGCGGCGCGGCCGGACATCGCGACGACGACGGGTTCAACCCGAACGACGATTTTCATCAGAACAGCTACAGCGCGCTCGCGAAGTGGTCGCCGTCGAAAACGTTTTCGATCGGGCTCGCCGCTCGCGCGACCTCCTACAACCTCGGCATTCCGTTCAACACGAACGCCGATGCGACCGCGCTCGTGCCGAGCCTCCATCGCCGCCAGGACGGCCGCGAACGCCAGCTCGGCGTGCCGATCACCTTCGGCGCGACGCAGCTGACGCTCAGCCAGTACACGCGCCGTGACGATTTCTCCGATCCCGCCGACCCGTTCACGACGACGGAACGAACCGACACCACGTCGAATCGTGCACGCTTGACGACTCACACTCGTGAAACGCCGCTCGGAACGTTCGTCGGCGGAGCCGAATACGAGCGCGCCACCGTCAGCGACGTCACGAACCTCGGCCCGAATTTTCTCGATCGCCATCGCTCCGACCGCGCACTCTTTGTCGAGGACCGATACGCGCACCCGCTCGGCTCCGCGCGGCTCGAGCTGAGCCTCGGCGTTCGCAACGATCGGTTCGACGTCTTCGGCTCACAGACCTCGCCGCGCATCGCCGCTGCGATCATCGCAGGCGCGCAGAAGTTTCGCGCCGCGTACGGCGAAGGTTTCCGCGCGCCGTCGCTCGGCGAGCTCTACTTCCCGTTCTTCGGAAACCCGAACCTCAGAGCGGAGCGCAATCGCAGCTTCGAGCTCGGGTGGGACAGCGCATTCGAATCATCACTATTTACCATTACATATTTCAAGGCGCACGATCGCGACCTGATCACGTTCGACCCGACGACATTCGTCTCCGAGAACATCGGACGCGTCGCGACGGACGGCATCGAGCTCGGTCTGCAGTCGTCGCTCACACCGTCGATCTACGCGTCGATCAGCTACACGTACCTTCGTCGCGCCGAAGATGAGGAGACGGGACTGCGCCTCCCCCGGCGGCCGAAGCATTCCGGATCGCTGCTCCTCGGCTGGCGGCACGCGGCAACCGAAGCGAACGCTGTTCTGCTGCGGACGGGCGCGCGGCCCGACGAGCTGGCGATCGCGCCATTCTCCAGCGTCCTCGACCGGCCGTACACGACGATCGACGTCAACGTGCAGCATCGGGTCGGCGTGCTCACGCCGTTTGTGAAGATCGAAAATGTTTTGGACGAGCACTATCAGGAAGTGAACGGTTTCGATTCGCCGCGGCGTCGCCTGATTCTCGGACTGCGTTTCGGAGCGTGACCGTGGCGAATTTTGTGCACAGGGAACGTCGCGGAGGCTGCGAATGGCGTCAGCAAACGCAACGACGGATCACGATCAAATCCGACAATGGGTGGAAGAGCGCGGCGGACATCCGGCGCATGTGAAACGGACCGACGGAAAGAACGATCCCGGAGTTCTGCGCATCGATTATCCCGATTTCAGCGGCGGCGACACGCTCGAGCGCATCTCGTGGGACAAGTGGTTCCGCTCGTTCGACAAAAACAATCTAGCGTTCCTCTACCAGAAAGGACGCAGCCGCTTTTCCAAGCTCGTCGATCGCAGCAGCGTGAAGGCGAAGAGCGTGAAGGCGAGCAGCGGACGGCGAGCGGCGAGCGGGAAAAAGGCTCGCTCGAAAAAGGCGAGCAGCACGCGAACGAAGAAGGCGGCGAGCAGAAAGGCGACGAGCTCGCGGAAGCGAACGACATCGGCCCGCACCGCGCGCGCTGCCACGAGATCGACGGCGCGCCGCAGATCGACATCGACGTCCACGCGATCGCGATCGACCACCGCGAACGGCCGCACACGCCGCTCGGCGAAGCGGACAACGGATCACGACGAGATCCGGCGCTGGGTCGAAGCGCGCGGCGGCTGGCCCGCGACCGTGAAACGCACCGTGCGCCGCGGCGACGAGGCCGGACTCCTGCGCATCGATTATCCCGGCTACAGCGGAGCGCGCTCGCTCGAGCGCATCGACTGGGACGAGTTCTTTGACATGTTCGACAGAAAGAAGCTCGCGTTCCTCTACCAGGACGTGCCGAACAGCCGCTTCTCGAAGCTCGTCAGCCGCTAGCGCGCCGCCGCGCGTGTAGGGCACGGCTGCGCCGTGCCGAATCCCCGTTCCGGAATGCAACAACGCGCAGCGCCACGACACGAACGTCAGCCTCGTGTAGGGCACGGCTGCGCCGTGCCGAATCCTCGCTCCGGAATGGGCGAAGCGAGCACAAAACGTGCTTGGGAGACCAAGCATGAACAACTCACAGCCGATCGGGCAAACGCGCTGGGCGATTGCCGAGGGGTACATTCCGGCGTGGAGCCACGGGCCGGAGCCCGAATTCACGAGCCACGAGACGGCGTGCATCCTCAACACGAGCGATCGCGATGCGCACGTCGAGATCACGATCTTCTTCAGCGATCGCGACCCGGTCGGTCCGTACAGGATCACCGTGCCCGCGCGTCGCACGAAGCACATCCGTTTCAACGATTTGAAGGATCCCGCGCCCGTCCCGCACGGAACCGATTACGCGAGCGTCATCGAATCCGACGTTCCCATCGTGGTGCAGCACACGCGTCTCGACTCCCGGCAAAGCGACAACGCGCTGATCACGACGATCGCCTATTCCGCGCGATGAAGATCGAAGATCTCTCGGTCGCCGCGTACACGATCCCCACCGCTTCGCCGGAAAGCGACGGGACGTTCGAGTGGCGCGCGACGACGCTCGTCGCGGTCAACGTTCGCGCCGGCGGCAAGCTGGGCTTCGGATACTCATACGCCGACGAGGCGACCGCGACTCTGATTCGTGATTCGCTCGCGCAAATCGTTCGGGGCCGCGATCCGTTCGCCATCGACGTGTGCTGGGCGGCGATGATTCATCAGGTCCGCAACCTTGGGCGCCGTGGCATCGCAGCAATGGCCATCTCCGCGATCGACAACGCGCTGTGGGACCTCAAAGCCAAGCTCCTCGGCATTCCGCTCGTGAAACTGCTCGGCCAGGTTCGTGCCTCTGCGCCGGTCTACGGAAGCGGCGGGTTCACCTCGTACACGATCGACGAGCTGCAACAGCAGTTAGGCGGGTGGGCGCAGCAGGGCATTCCGCGCGTGAAGATGAAGATCGGCCGCGATGCGAAGGCCGATCGTGAACGCGTCGCCGCGGCGCGCCAGGCAATCGGACCGGACTGCGAGCTGTTCGTCGACGCGAACGGCGCCTACGCGCGCAAGCAGGCGATCGAGCAGGCGGAAATTTTCTCCGCGTACGACGTCCGCTGGTTCGAGGAGCCCGTCTCCTCCGACGATCTCGACGGCCTGCATTGGATTCGCGAGTGCGCGCCGGCGTCCATGGATATCGCCGCAGGCGAGTATGGCTACGAGCTGCAATACTTCGATGAGATGATCGCCGCGGGAGCGGTCGACGTGCTGCAGGCCGATGCCACGCGATGCTGCGGCATCACAGGCTTGATCAAAACCAGCGCGATCTGCGAGGCGCGATCGATGCCGCTCTCGGCGCACTGCGCGCCTTCGCTGCACGCTCCGCTCGGCTGCGCATTGCTTCCGATGCGCCATCTCGAATACTTTTTCGATCACGTGCGCATCGAATCGATGCTTTTTGACGGATTCATCGCGCCGCGCGACGGCGCCATTCACCCCGACCTCTCGCGCCCCGGACTCGGCGTCGAGTTGAAAGTACGAGATGCACAACAGTATGCAGCGTGAACCCATGTCCCTCACCCGGCACCGATGAAAAACGAATCGCGCCGCTTCCCGCCGATCCGATTCCCGAACGACCGCCCCGTTCCGGAGCGCATCGACCACAAGGACCGCATTCAGAAAGTCAACGTCGACGCCGCCGCGCTCGCATCCGCGCTCGAGCGAGAGATCAAAGGCGAGGTGCGGTTCGACAACGGCTCGCGCGCGCTCTACGCCACCGACGCCTCGAACTACCG